>NZ_CP013070.1:972000-1296000 GCF_000264945.2 Sphingobium indicum B90A | reverse complement strand
CGGGCGCGGCTCATAGCTCGGCCTCGACCTGCTTGATGGCGGCGGCGACGGAAACCATTCCGCGATCCAGCTCGTCGTTGAATTCTTCGACGCGATCCCACTCGGCATCGTCAGCGCCCTCGGACGCATGGACGACATGGTCGCAGCGGAAATCGTCACGGATTCCCTCGATCATCCGATACATCTCGTCGCGGGGCTTCCGCAGCAGGCCGCGCGCCTCGTCCCTGATACGCTGTTCGGCGGTGAACAGGTCGCCCGCGATATCATCCAGCGCGAACCATGCGCGGATCACCGGCTTCGCGGCCGCAACCCACTGGTTGGCCTTCGCGATGGCGTCGGCGATGTTCGGTGCAGCGATCACGGAGGGCATCACAGCTGCTCCGGCAGGAACACGCACTGCGCGATCAGCATGGCGACCGAGAAGACGAGCAGCACGGCCATGGTGATGACAGGCATCTGATGCGGCGCGGCGCGTTCGGCCTCGCGGGCCTCGACCTCAGCCTTGTAGCTGTAGGCGTCGTCCCAAGCGGCAGACGCATCGTCGTGCGTCAGGCTGCGGGGCTGGTGATTGGTGGACTGTGCCACGGTGTTTCTCCCATCGGCGTTGTGCCGTTGAGAGACTGGATAGTTGGATAATTCCTACTCGTCAACAATAAGTTGGATTTAGCCTACCCTAAAATCCTACCTTATTGGAAATTCGGGAAATTATCCTTCCTCTTTGATTGAAAGTTGGAGACATTCCATCTCCTCCTCCGCGTCCTCGTCCGAAAGGAAGCCGTTATCTACGAGGTTGTTCAAGATCTCCTGTGCTAGATTGAGATAACCTTTCCCTACCCCAGACAGGATGCCGCGATAAATATGGTGCTCGCCTGACGCGCATCGCGCGGAGCAAATCTTGAATGCGGCGAACAGGACGGAGTTTGCCGCATCGATATCTCGCGGCCCAATCTGGATTGACCTGTCGGACTGGCGGCGCAAACCCTCGTTCAGACGCTGCCGGACATCTCCCCACGCGATATATTCGGCGAATGCGTCATCGCCCCAGCTAATCGCCTTAAGCAGCCGTCGCTTGCTTGGGCTGAGAAATATGTTCGACAGAAACGACATTGGCCCCCTACACGAAATCGTCGTTGGTCAGCACCTTGTCGATCCGCAGCACCTCGGACATAGGAATGCGAAACACCTTCGCCGGCCGATATTGCTCCAGCTCGACATATTGCGCTGTGCGTCTGACTAGCCGCTTCACCAGCACCGACCGGGCTGTCATGCCATCGTCGCTATCGTCGATCGGTCGCAGATAGACGACGACATCGTCATCGGAGCGCAGCGGGCTGTCCCACTGACAGAACAGGAAGGCGCCGTCGCGGTGTGCGGGGTACATGGATTCGCCCTGCACGTAGAGACCATAGACGCGCTCGATACCGTTGCTGATCGGCGGACGCTTCCGAAACTCGATAATCTCGGCGCTGTTCAGCATTGTCTGTTCGATAGACGCCCCGTCCACAACCTTCTCCGCCCCTAGCGCCGTGCCGAACACGGGCATGTCGTTTCTCACCTGGGCCAGCGAAGCCCCTTCAAACTCAATCGGCTGGGCATTGCTGGCGGGCCGCTCTTGGATTGCGACCAGATCCGCCTCGGTCTTCCCGATGTACGCGAGAACCTTCGACAGATTATCGCTTCGGATGCTGCCACCCTTTCCTTTGAGATTGGTGAAGAAGCCACGGTTCACCCCCGCCTCCTCCGCCCAGCGGGTCGCGGGAAGGTTCGCGGGCTTGAGGGCCATCAGCTGGTCATAGAGCCGCTGTCCTTTGGAAATATCCTTATCTGGCATGTTGGATATTTCCCACAAATGCATTTGAGTTTCGAGCATGACGTTTCCAACTTTACGAGTAGGATTTATCCGTCTATGTAGGATTTATGGAACACAAACTCCCGACAGACGCCGAGATGCTTCAACGCATTGAGACATTCTGCGCAGAGCATTCGCTGCCGCCCACCACGTTCGGCCGTTTGGCGGTCGGAGACGGGAATCTGGTTACCGGATTGAGGCGGGACCGTTCGATGACGCTGCGCACCGGCCAGCGGATCATTGATTTCATGGCAAGCTACCGCGCGGGCGTTGCCGAGAAAGCCGCATGACCGCGCGCATCCGCTGCCCCTTCGATCCCCTGTTCTGGCCGCGCTTCGTGGTCGGGCTGCTGCGCCTGCGCAAGGCTGTGCCCGCGTTCACCCCGGAGCAGGAGGCGCGGCTGCGCGCCTTGATCGCGGACATGAACGCGAAGGCGCCGCGCCATAAAAGCATCGACGAGATTGTCGATAGCTATGCCGGGGCGACCTGTGACCGCATCGAGGCCGTCACGGAGCATTCCCGTCTTCGTCGTCAGATTGAACGAGGCGCAGATGCGGAACGGTGAGTTCGCCTTTGCTCCGGGCCGCGATGGCAAAAACCTCCATGAGGCTGGCCGCTTCGGCTGTGTTGGCCTTCTTCTGGGCTTGCAGCGTCGCGTCGCTCTGCATCTGGAAAGCCTTTGCGGCGGTATCCAGCTGCTCGGCCCTGATCGCGCCATTGTCGACGAGTGCGGAAACAAGGCTGCTGAGGACAAGGACAAGCGCCTCATCGGTTTGTGGTGGAATGGACACAGCGAATCTCCCTTCGCCGCACCTGTAGCACAGGGAGGCCGGGCCTGATGTTCGCCTTCGCAATTTGGATGCTCGCCCAGATTCCAGTCGGGATCATCGTTGGCAAGTTCATCGCCTCGGGTCGCACCGATAGCGCGGCCGGGTCGGCCCTGCACGGTCGGCCCGGCTGCAACTCTGAAAATTTCCCCCTTCATGAGGATGCTCAGTAAATGACGGAGCGTAACGACATCTCGTCTCGCACCTGCGAAATTGTGCAGGCAGTCGAGGCTGGTCAGCTGGCGATGTTCCGTCTGGCCGAGCGTAATCATGGCCTGACCCTCAAAATCCTCTCGTTGGAAACGGGCATTCCCCACGGCACGCTGCGTTCCTATGCGCAGGGCACGGCGATGCCGGTGTCCGCGCTGGTGAAGCTGTCGCGCGCGATCCCGAACGAATTGACCAGCCTGATGCTCGATCCCGGTGGCAAGGTCGTGGCCGATGCGGAGGCAGAGGAAACCGATCTGGACGACGCCGCAATCGCCGCGCTGGAATATGCGCTGCGCTGGGCACGGTCCCGTCATCCCGAAAGCCCGTCCGGCGTGCGCATCGACCACACCGAAAAGCCCGGCCTGCATCTCGCCGCCGCTGGCCTTCAGGATCGCGTCGGAAAGGTGGCGTAATGAGCGTCTATTTCCTTCAGCATGGCGCGTCCGGCCCGGTCAAAGTCGGATATTCGAAGCGCCCGGAAAAGCGGATCGCGACCATTGCGACCTCCTGCCCTGACCCGATTGTTGTTCTGGCGGTCATTGATGGATCGCACGCCTTAGAGCAGCGCATCCATCGCGCATTCCGCGCCCACCGATACAGGGGCGAATGGCTGCGCCCTACCGACGAGGTCATCTCCTTCGTAACCCTATGCGCCAGCGCAAGTTCTGCGGAGATCGAGCGCCGACTGGCCGACATGGAGGGGGCCGCACGCGAAAACCTCGCTGACCTTGACGCCTCGGGACAAGCGTTTGCCGCGATCTTTCGGCTGGGCGTGTGCGCATATGTGAAGAAGCATGGCGCCGGAACCTTGTCGCACCATTCTGGAATCGCCCGCCGGCGCATCCGCGCAATCATCGATGGAGCCGAGGCGAGCATCACGGAACTGGCAGCGTTCGCAAATGCTGCGCCTGAGATTGTCCATGCAGCAGCAATAGCGGTCCGCGACAATCTCCCCGAACTGGAAGCGGCCCGCGATACGCTCGACGAGCTGATCCGCCGCCGGGTGCAGCGCGCATGACCGCCGCGCCCACTCAGCAATGCCAGTGCGGCAAGCCCTTCGCGGCAAAGCGCGTGCCGAAGACCGGCATGTGCCGCAATTGCTGGTCGCTGAAGGGGCTGCGCAAATCTTCACATGGAAAGGAAAGCTGAATGTCTAGTGGGCACATTGCCTCCGAAGACCTGCGCCTCGGTATCGAGCGCATTGAACGATTGGAGGAAGAAAAGAAGGGCATCGCGGACGACATCAAGGATGTCTATGCCGAATATAAGGCCAAGGGCTTCGATACGAAGACCATGCGCGACATTATCCGCCTGCGCAAAATGTCTGCCGAGCAGCGCCGTGAACGCGAAGCGATGCTGGACATTTACAAGGCGGCCTTGGGTATGCTGGACGGCACCCCGCTCGGCCGCTGGGCTGTGGAGCGCGTGTCCAAGCCCGAAGATCAGCCAGAACAGGATCATTGCCCTGATGATGCTGCACCTGATGCAACCGATCAGGAAGATGCCGCTGAGCGTGCGCCGGAACCCACGGTCGAAGACGCCCGTCGTATGGGCACGGAGGCAGCACAGGCGAACAAGCCCGTCACCTCCAATCCGTTTCCCGCCCGCGATGCGCGCCGCGCTGCATGGGACGAAGCGTGGTGCCAGCATCTCGGCTCCGACGGCATGGACATTCCCGATGCACTAAAGCCGACCCCGAAGAAAAAGGGGCCTTCGCCTGAAGCTGCGGGAGAAGATGAATGAGCCGGCGCGTAATTGAAATGCAGCCGCCGACGCTCGACCAGCTCGTCGGCGATCCCGGCTCCGCACGCTCGGAACTGGAGAAGGAATTCGGCAACCTTGGCCTGGTCGTGATGCCAGGCGATGCTGAAGCACCGATCTTGACCGCTCCGGTGCGCGCGGCGCTGCATCAGTGGCTGTTCGAAATGAACGCCGAGCAGGATCTTCAATCGGTTGGCCTGAAGCCCCGCAGCCGCGCCCTTCTCTCCGGTCCGCCCGGTTGCGGTAAGACGACGCTGGCGCACCACATTTGCGCCCGCCTCGGCGTGCCGATGGTCGTGATCCAGTCGCAGGAGATGATTGGGAAATATCTCGGCCAGACCGGCAACAATCTGGCGAAAACGTTCCGGTCGGCCCGGCGAAATGCCTATGGCGTCGCCTTGTTCTTCGACGAGTTCGACGCACTGGCGAAGCGTCGCGACGCGCTGAATAGCGAAGGCGCGGACAATGAGCGCAGCAACATCACCATCGCGCTCCTCCAGGAGTTCGACCGTTATGACGGCCTTCTCTTTGCTGCCACCAATGTCACGAAGGACATTGATCCGGCCGTCTGGCGGCGCTTCCAGCTTCAGATCGAGATCGGCCTGCCCGGCACGGCAGAGCGGTTCGCTATCGTCCGCCTCTACCTCGCCCCGTTCGAAGTCGACGACGACACCGTCGCCGGCATTGCGGATGCCTTCACTGACGCATCGCCTGCCCTGATCCGGGAGGGCTGCGAGGCGATCAAGCGGTCTCTTGTTCTCGGCCCGCGCATGAAGCTTCCGACCGATCTGCCCTCCATCCTCGACCGGTTCGCCGCCTCGGCATCCGCATCGGAGGGGATGCCGGAGCCGAAATTGTGGGGCGAGCGTCGCACCGTCCTTCGCGATGCCGCCAATCTTCCGTGGCCGCCAGAAATGGGAGCCACCTAACCAGCTACCCCCGGTCGATAGACTGCCCGGACGCCTGCGTCGGCCCGGGACCAAACAAGGACACGATGTCCCGCAAGGGGCCAAGCGGTTCGATCAGGGGGATAGGCGTTCAGCCGCAAATCGTGACCACCGACGCACATTTTTGAGGAGAATATCATGAGCGACATCCATCCCGCACCCGCGGAATTCTCGGCCGACCAGATCGGCGCCGATCCGATCTTGCGCTATTTCCACTATTCGCACCTGCCAGCCGTCCTTCAGGGCGCGAGCAAGCCCTTCTGCGATCTCGCGCGCCACATGGTCGAGACGCTTCCTCGCAATCCCGAACGCACCGTCGCTCTCCGCAAGCTGCTGGAAGCCAAGGACGCTGCCGTCCGCGCCAACGTCAACTGAGTTCCGCGGAGGGTGGTCCCTTGGCCGCCCCGAGCATGAATTCAGCGGGTGCTATATGAAAATCGAACTCCCCTTCCCTGCCAAGATCCTGTGGCCCAATGGCCGCGGGCATCACATGCGCAGGCACAGTGCCGCGAAGAAGCATAAGGGCTGGGCGCGGGCCGCCGCCCTAGCCGAGCGCAAACACGCGCCGGCCGGTGAGCAGCTGCGTCTGATCGCCACCTTCCATCCGAAGCCCGCAGGCCCGGCGCCCGACAAGGACAATGCCGGGGCCAGCCTGAAGGCCTATCAGGATGGGATCGCCTGGGCGCTGGGCGTCGACGATCGCCATTTCGGGGAACCGGAGATCCGTTTCGGCGACCGTGTGAAGGGCGGCAAGGTCGTGATCGAGGTGGTTGCCGGGTGACAGGCTGGATTCGCCTTCATCGTGGCTGGCGCGACTGTGAAGTCTTCGGTGATGAGCCGATGACGGAACGGGAGGCATGGGTGTGGCTGATCGAGAAAGCTGCATGGAAACCGTGCGTCCGCCGCAATGCCAAAGGTGAACGGGTACAGCTCGATCGTGGGCAATTTCACACCTCTCTGCGCAATCTCGGAGAGGCTTGGAGCTGGGGTAAAAACAAGGTCGCCCGCTTCCTTGAGCGTCTCGAAGATCATGAAATGATCGGGACAGTCGCAGGACAGTCTGGATGCACCATAACCATCTGTAATTACGACGTTTATCAGGATGCTCGGGACAGTTCGGACCAAGATGGCGGGACAGTCGCGGGACAGTCGCGGGACACACAAGAAGAAGGGAAAGAATATACTTCGGTATCTAAAGATACCTCAGTGGTGATGCCGCGCGCGTCCGAAAAGGGACATCGCATTCCGGCGAATTGGCATCCCGGCCCCCTCCCCGCCACCGTCGCCGCTCTGGTCGCCCAATGGCCCCCCGGGAGGGAGGAGAGGGAGCTGGAGGGCTTCCGCGATTACTGGGAGGCCCGCACCCGCGACGCCGCCCGGAGCGACTGGGACAAGGTTTGGCACAACCGCATCCGCGATCAGCACGACAGGGTTTTGAGGGAAAATCGAAATGGGTCAGGAAATTTCAATTCAGGCGGGCGGAGCGGTGTCGCCGAAGCTATCCATACCGCGCGGGATCGCCTCGGCCTTAGCCGATAACCGGTTCAGCCTGACGGAGTGGACGACAGCGACGGCGCTCGAACGCATGGACCGCAGCGATCGCCAGCGCGTTCCCGGCCTCGCCCAGCAGGCAGAGGCAACGCTGCGCCCCGCTGATCGCGAGTGGTTGAGCGACCGCCTTTCGACGCTGTGGATGTTCATGTCGAATGAGCGCGACCCCGACCGCACCACGACCTGGCTGCACGAATCCATGCGGCTGCTGGACGATCTGCCGCAGGACATCGTTTCGCCGGCCATTGATGAGGCGGTAAAGAAATCTGAACGCGGCTTTCTGCCCAGCATCGGAGCCATCCGCGCCATTGCTGATCCCATGCTGGAGGACCGGAGGCAGAAGGTTCGACGCCTGCGGATGCTTGCGGATGCGATCCTTGCTCCGGAAATGCCGAAGCTGGAGCGGGAGCCTTTCAAACCCTGCTCACCAGAAGATGCGGCCGAGATCATGGCGGAAAATGGGATCAGCCGCATGGAGGCCACCAAGCCGCGCTGCATCGACCCGACCCGCCTGCGCGGCCCGAAGGCCATCACGGTTGAGGATTATGTTTCTCTTGGCCTGACACGCGAAGCCGCTGAACGCGCCATCGCCGAATTTCAGGGGCGCACCGCGTGAGGCAGGTCCGTGAGATCGAATGCCTCTGCGGGGCACGGGAAACCGACGAGGGCCAGTCGGTCCCGCTCCGCTGCTGGGGCTGCGGCAAGGACACCATGGGCCAGTTCACGCGCCGCACCGGGGGAAAGGTTTAATGGATCAGGTCGCGGGCTTCGCCATCATCGCCTTCACAATCATCACGGTCGCAGCGGGGACAATTGGAAAATGATCAGGGAACCTAAGCCGGGTCGGGCTTTGACGGAACGGGAAACGATGCTGGTCGGCATCGTGCGGGAATGCACGGAGGCGGCGCTGCCCGTCCCCTCGATCGATGACATCGCGGAGCGCCTCGGCGTCGCCAATGGCGGCACGGTGCCGGAACTGTTCCGCCGGCTGCACGACATGGGCGTCATCATCAACAAGCCCTTCCAGCGTGGTCGCCAGGTCTGCCTGGTTGAAACCGGGAAGTGGTCGGCGGCTCCGATGTCCACGGCCCCGCACTGGCGGGACCGTCCCCGCGACGTCCCGACGCCTGCTCCGGTCGCGGTGAAGACACGGCGGCCGGACATCGCGGCTGAGATTTTTACCGAAGCGGCCCGGCTGGGTAAGCCTGCGGTGGAGTACCTCGCGGATCTGGTTTTTGTGGGTTGGGAGATCGAAAAGAGCCGTGGCTAAGCTGGATGGAAAGCAGGCGCGTTTCGTCGAAGAATACCTCGTCGATCTCAATGCCACCGCTGCCTACCGGCGTGCGGGTTATGTGGCGAAGGGAAATTCGGCGGAGGTCAATGCGTCGCGCCTACTCAGAAATGCTAAGGTTCAGCGGGCCATAGCCGCTGCGCAACAGGCATTGAGCGAGCGGACGCAGATCACGCAAGAGATGGTGCTGCGTCGTTGGTGGGAGATCGCGACGGCCGATCCCAACGAGTTGATCCAGTTCCGCCGCACCTGCTGCCGGCACTGTCATGGTGATGATTTCGGCTATCAGTGGATCGATGACGCCGAATTCCGCAAGGCCGTTGCCGCTGCTGCAATGGTCGAGGATGCCGGACCGCAGGACATGCCCAGCGATGATGGCGGCTATGGCTTCGACAAGAAGGCGGACCCGCACCCTGATTGCCCGAAATGCGCCGGCGAAGGGCGCGAGGACATCCATGCGCTCGATACCAGGCATCTGAAAGGGCCTGCTCGCCTGCTCTATGCGGGTGCGAAGATCACGAAGGAGGGCTTCGAGATCAAACTACAGGATCAGGGCAAGGCGCTGGAGAACGTCGCCCGTCACCTCGGCATGTTCAAGGACAAGGTCGAGCATGATATCACCGACGATCTTGCCGCGGCCATCATCGCGGGCAATGCCAGGGTGAACAATGGCCGCCAGTGACCGGCTCGCCCTCGCCCAGCGTATCGGCGAGCTCCGCTATTCCCCGCTCGATCATGCCCGGTTCGCCTATCCATGGGAGACCGAGGCTTTGCCCGCGCCCGGCCCTCGCACCTGGCAGCAAGAAACCTTCCTCCAGATCGAGGAGCATCTGTCCAACCCGGCGCTGCGTTTCACGCCCTGCCGCATCGGCATCGCTTCCGGGCATGGTATCGGCAAATCCGCCGGGATCTCGATGATCAACAAATGGGCGCTCGACACCTGCGTCGACACCCGCATCGTCATCACCGCCAACACTGAGGGCCAGCTGCTGACAAAGACCGGGCCGGAACTGGCGAAGTGGGCGCAGCTCGCCGTCACGGACGACTGGTTCAAGGTCAACGCGACCAGCATCGTGTCGACCATGGGCGACCGCTCGAAGTCGTGGCGCACCGATCTTGTGACTTGGTCGGCCAACAATACCGAGGCGTTCGCGGGCCTGCACAACCAGGGCAAGCGAATCGTCCTGATTTTCGACGAGGCATCAGGCATCATCCAGAAGGTCTGGGAGGTCGCGCTCGGCGCCCTGACCGACGAGGATACCGAGATCCTGTGGCTCGCCTTCGGCAACCCGACGCTCAACACCGGGTCATTCCGCGACTGCTTCGGCAAGAGCCGGAACCTCTGGAAGACGAAGCAGATCGACAGCCGGACCGTCGAGGGCACGAACAAAGCCTATCTGCAAGAGCTGGTCGATACCTACGGCATCGACAGCGACATCGTGAAGGTCCGTGTCCTTGGACAATTCCCGTCGGCATCGTCGATGCAGTTCATCGGCATGGATGTGGTCGAGGCGGCGCAGCAGCGCGCCGTGCAGTCGATCGGGTCCGACCCGCTGATCTATGGCGTCGACATCGCCCGCTTCGGTGATGACCATAGCACGCTCGCCAAGCGTTGCGGCCGCGATGCGAAGTCCCGGCCATGGAAACGGTGGTATGGCGCCGACACCATGACCGTAGCGGGCGACATCGCCTTGGAGGCGCAGCAGGAGCATCCCGACGCGATCTTTGTCGATGTGGGCGCCATGGGGGCGGGTGTGATCGATCGCCTGCGCCAGCTTCTGCCGGAGACGCCAGTCTTCGAGGTCAACTTCGGCGGCAAGGGCCGCGATGCTGTGTGGGCCAACAATGTCCGCGTCAAGACCAAGAACAAGCGGGCGGAAATGTGGACGTCTATGCGGACTTGGCTGGAGTATGGCGCAATCCCCGAGGATCAGGGTCTCGCCGACGATCTCACCAGCCCCGAATATGGCTATGATGCGGAACAGCGGATCGAGCTGGAGAAAAAGGATCACATGAAGGCCCGCGGTGTCGCGTCGCCGGACGATGCCGATGCGCTGGCCTGCACCTTCGCCGAGCCTGTCGCACCACGCGCTGTGCCGGGATACCTCAACCCCGAAAGCTATGGTCACGCGGGCAGCTACGACCGCTACAAGGAGCTGTATTGATGGATGATTTCTGGGTGTGGGCCATGCGCACCTATCCCGGTTCCGATCGGCACTGGATCAGGCGGAACGAACCGGCGTTGCGGCAGGCGTTCCAGCGGGGCACCAATCCGCGCCCGGTGCTGCCGTCTCCGCCGCCTGCGCCACGCTATGACCGCTATAGCGAACTGGACTGAAGCCGTCGATTCAACCGAATAGCCCGCAGCCATAATTCTGCTCCCGTAATCCAGCGGGAGACAGACCATTTGCACCTCAACCCCTGACGTCGCGACTGTCCCCGAACGGCAGTCGGTGCAGCTGCCCGATCAGGGTGCGGATGTGTCCGGCGACCGCGACGCCCGCCGTCGTCGCCGCGCCATGATCTCGGGCCTCATCACCAGCCCGTCTGGCGCGCTCGGCAGCGCCAACACCTCGGCCACTTCCAACACGCTCGGCTGATGGCTTCGATCCGCCAGGACTGTGAGACCCGGCTTCAGGGTATGAAGGAAATCCGGCAGGACTATGAGCCGGACTGGAAGGAGATCGCGCGCTTCTGCCAGCCGGCCCGTTCGCGCTTCCTCAATTCCGAGACGAACCGATCGCGCCGCCTACGCAATTCCAAGCTGTTCGACGAATACGCCATCACCAGCTATCGCACGCTGGCCAATGGCATGACGTCCGGCCTGTCGTCGCCGTCGCGCCCCTGGTTCAAACTGGCGACCTATGACGAAGCCCTGATGGACGAGCCGGATGTCCGGTTCTGGCTGTCCGAGGTCGAACGGCGCATGGGCGCCTTCTTCGCGTCCACCAACTTCTATGGTGCGGCAAAGACCGGCTATCATGAACTCGGCCTGTTCGGCACCGAAGCCTGCGTCATGGTCGAGCATCGCACGCTCGGCATGGTCTGCCACGCCCTGACCGCTGGTGAATATTGGGTGTCCATGTCGGACGCCATGGTAAACGACACGCTCTATCGCCGGACGCCTATGAATGTGCGGCAGGCGGTCCAGTCCTTTGGCAAGGCCGTGCGGAAGGACATCATGAGCCGCTATGATCGCTCGGATTACGAGGCGATCGTCAACGTCTTCCATGCGATGGAACCGGACCCGGATTATCGCCAGGGCAATCCGTTCTCGAAGCCGTACCGCTCGGTCTATTGGGACGAGGACGATGGCAAGGAAGCAGTTCTTCGCCTGTCCGGCTATCATGACCAGCCCTTCTATGCGCCGCGCTGGGACACGACCGGATCGGATACCTACGGCACCTCGCCCGCAATGGAAGGCCTTGCCACCATCCGCGAACTGCAGGTGCAGGTGAAGCGCCGCAACGAGGCTATCGATCATCTGGTCAAGCCTGAGAAGGTCGCGAAGGCCGGGATGCGGTTGACCGGCCAGCCCGGCAACATCGTTTCGGCCGCCGACGTCGACAAGGACGTCGTCATGGTGCCGTATCAGATCCCGTATCAGGCGCCCCAGATCATCGGGCAGGAGATCGAGCGCTGTTACCGGCAGATCGACTCCACCTCCTATGCCGACCTGTTCATGGCGATCACCAATATGCAGGGCATTCAGCCCCGCAATATCGAGGAGATCGCGGCGCGCAACGAGGAGAAGCTGACCCAGCTGGGGCCGACCATCGAGCGTGTGAACAATGAGAAGCTGGCCATCGCCATCGATCGCGTCTTTGGCATCCAGTTGCGCGGCGGAATGCTGCCGCCGGTGCCGGATGCGATGAACGAGACCGAGCTGAAGGTCGAGTTCGTGTCCATCCTGACCCAGATGCAGCGCATGGTCGGCCTCGGTCAGATCGAGCGCACGGCGTCCTTTGTCGGCAATCTGGCTGGCGCGTTCCCGGATGCTGCTGACAAGCTCAACACCGACGAGATGATCGATGAGTATGCCGATCGCGCCGGGACGCCGCCGAAGCTGATCCGCACCGCCGAGCAGGTCGCGCAGATCCGGCAACAGCGCGCCCAGCAGCAGAACCAGGCGAAGATGGCCGAGATGATGCCCGCCGTTCAACAGGGCGCGGACGCCGCCCGCCTCCTGTCCGAAACCGACGTCAACGGCCAGCCGATGCTCGACACGCTTCTTGGTGGCGCATGACCCAGCACGAAAAGGATATGGCAGAGCTTCTGGGTAGCGCTGCCTTTCGCCGTTTCCTGTTCCGGTCGATTCAACAGGCCGGGATTTTGGCTATCTCCAGCAATGGGCGCGACGGTCGCGATCTCGCATTCAGCGAGGGGCGGAGAAGCCTCGGATTTGACATTCTTCGCGACGTGGACGCGGGCCAGCCCGCTCCTCTGCGCCATCCCCATAGCATCATGACGCTCATCGCAGCGCTGCGCGAGGAAGTCGACCAGCCTCTCAAGGAGAAACCCAATGCGCGTGACCGGTATTCTGAAGTTTCCGAATAGGCATAGCCTGCTGGCTGGCGTCGCCATGACGGCGATGGAGCGCCGTGCCGGCCGATTCCTGCGCGCGCCTGACCATGATGCCGGGACCGGCGGCGGTGCTGATGCCGGCGCGTCGGGCGATTCCGCTGATGGCGCGGGCGATGCAGGCGCGGCTGACGCCGCAGCTGCTGCATCTGGCGCAGATGGTTCCGCCGGGGGTGATGGCGCGGGCGCCGCTGCCTCTGATGATGGCGCAGGGAGTGGCGCCGATCAGGGTGCAGCGGCTGCTGGCGATGATGACGGCACTGCTCTTGGTGGCGCAGGCAAGAAGGATGGTGAAGGCAGTGAAGCCGATGGCGCCGCCCAACATGTCGTGCCGGAAGCCTACGAACTGACCGCCCCGGACGGCATGGCGATCGATCAGGATCTGCTTGCCGAAGCAACGCCAGTCTTCAAGGAACTGGGCCTGTCGAACGACCAGGCCAACACCATCCTGCCGGTCGCCAAGAGCCTGATGGACAAGACGCGCGACGCGACCGTCCAGGGCATGATCGATGCCGGCAACCAGCAGCGCAAGGCCTGGCTGGACGAGGCAAAGGCCGACGCTGAAATCGGCGGAAATAACTGGGATGGCAGCTTGCACAACGCCGCGAAGGCGCTGGACGCGCTCGGCCATCCCGAAGGGTCGCCGTTTCGGCAGGCCCTTAACGAAACCGGCTTCGGCAATCACCCCGAGTTCATCCGCATCTTCGCGGGCCTCGGGGCACGCATTGGCGAGGATGGTGACTTCGTGCGCGCCGATGCGGGGGCGAAGGTCGACGTGCCGCTCGAAAAGCGGCTGTATCCCAATGATTAAGGAGTGAAGATATGGCCATTTTGGGCAACACGTATCTGCAGCTGATTGATATGATGAAGCGAGCCGACGAGCCGCTCTATGGCATCGTCGAGGCGCTTGCTCGTCTCAATCCGTTCATGAAGGACGCCAACGTCCTGACCTGCAACCAGGGGACCAAACACAAGTCCCTGATCCGCACCGGCCTGCCTGCAGTGTCGTGGGGCGCGCTCTATCAGGGCATCGCGCAGGGCAAGTCGACCACCGCTGAAGTGGAAGACACGACCGGCTTCGTCGAAGGTCTCTCGCCTGTCGACGAGCGTTTGCTGGCCCTCTACGGCGACAAGGCCGCGGCGGTCCGGATGTCGGAAGCCAACGCCTTCTTCGAGGCAATTTCGCAGGCGGTCGAAAGCGCGATCTGGTATTCCAACGTGAATATCAACGGCAAGCAGTTCCACGGCCTGGCGCCGCGCTACAACTCGCTGTCGAACCCCAATGTCGTTGCGGGCGGCGGCGCCGGCTCCGATAACACGTCCATCTGGGTCGTTACCCACGGCGACCAGCAGACGAGCGTGCTTGTTCCGGAGAACATCAAGGCAGGCATCCAGCGCGAGGATATGGGCCGTCAGCGCGTGCTGGATGGGAACGGCAACCCCTTCTACGTGAAGGAAGAGAAGTTCAGCCAGCACCTTGGCATCGGCGTGAAGGACTGGCGCTACAATGCACGCGTCGCGAACATCGACGTGTCCGATGTCATTGCTGGCACCACGAAGGTCAACCCGCTTCTGCGCAAGGCCTACTATCGCCTCCAGGGCCGCCGTTCGTATCAGATCGACATGCCGGGCCAGTTCAACCCCGGCAACACCGTCATCTATATGAACAAGACGCTGCTGGAAGCGCTCGATGCCGAAGGCACCAACGCCGCGGGCACCGACAACTTCGTCCGGCTGAAGCCGATGGAGATCCAGGGCGAGGAAGTCCAGTCGTGGCGGGGCATCCCGATCCGCGAGACGGATGCGCTGCTCAACACCGAAACCCTCGTTGCATAAGGAGGTATCGCGATGATTTTCGACAACACGCTGCTGTTCAGCGATGCCCAGGCGATCACGGCCGATGCCGGTTCGACCAACACCATCGATCTGGGCGCCACCGGCACGCCCTTCGGCGCGTCGGCCGCCCTCGTCCGCGACATTGGCAAGGGGTGCAAAATCCCCCTGTCGATCTCCGTGGTCGAGGCGTTCAACAACCTGACCAGCATCGAAATCTCGTTGCAGGTCGATGACAATAGCGGCTTCTCATCTCCCAAGACGGTCGCTCGCTCCGCTGTCATCGCGCTCGCTGACCTCACGGCCGGCAAGCAGATCGACTTCCCCGACTACATCCCGCAGGGCGCGAATGAGCGCTATCTGCGGCTGTATTACGACATCACTGGCACCGCCCCGACCACCGGCAAGATCACCGCCGGCGTCGTAGCTGCTCGCCAGACCAACTTTGTAGGAGGTCAGTAATGGCTGAATTGAAGACCTATCGCGCTCGCGAACGCGGCTATGTCGACGATCGCATGATCGAGGAAGGGGAAACCTTCACGACCGCGGCGCCCAAGGGCAAGTGGATGGCCCTGCTCGACAAGGACGGCAACGAGATCGAAGATCCCGAGCCGGAGCCGAAGGCTGATCCGTTGCAGGCGCAGATTGACGAACTGAAGTCGGACCTCTCGACCGCGCAGGCCCGTGCGGAAGGTGCTGAAAAGGCGCGGGACGATGCACGTGCCGAAGCTGACCAGTTGAAGTCGGACCTCTCGACCGCGCAGGCCACGATCACGGATCTCCAGTCCAAGATCGCGGCTTTCGACCACGACGGCGACGGCCAGCCCGGCGGCTCCGCCAAGACAGCGGCCAAGAAGTAATAGGGGTGGCGGGGGGCTTCGGCTCCCCGCCTGCTACCCATGCCCAATTATCAGGAACGCACCCCCCGCCATGGATCGCCGAAGCGCATTCGGCAGGTAACAGGCCAGCCGCCGGAAAATGACTTCCGTGTCGGCGAAATCCGTGGCGCGCCGTTCATCACCCTCGTTCTCAGCGATGTCATGGAAACCGAGCGCCTGCTGGCCGCTGGGCCGGACATTGCCTTTGTTGATGGAGGTGCGAAGGCGAATATCACCTTCACCCTGACCACGACCGGAATTGTCGCCGCGACCTATGGTGCAGCGCTCAAGATCCCGATCATCCACTTCGACGATAAAGGCCGTGCGGTATCCGCGTCGGAAGCCAGCCTCGGCACCGCAGCCGCCCTCGATGCAGACAATGACAATACGCTGTCGGCAAATAGTAGCGCGCGGCTGGCAACGCAGGCTGCGGTCAAGGCCTATGTCGACAATGCCGTTACCGGCCTGCTCGATTATAAAGGTGGATTCAGCGCATCCGGCAACCCGAATTACCCCGCTGCGTCGAAGGGCGATGCCTATGTGGTAACGGTGGCGGGCAAGATCGGCGGCGCGTCCGGCAAGGCGGTCGACGTCGGTGACGTTTTTGTCGCGAGCGCCGATAATGCGGGCGGGACCGAAGCGGCGGTCGGCGCGTCGTGGTTCGTGCTGGAGCACAATCTCCAGGGCGCGCTTCTCTCGGCCAATAATCTAGCCGATGTTGCCAACCCGGCGACGGCGCGGGCAAATATCGGTGCGGGCACGGTAACAAGCGTGGACCTGTCCGGCGGCACGACTGGACTGACATTCGGCGGCGGCCCTGTCACGACAGCGGGCACGATAACCCTGACGGGAACGCTGGCTGTCGCCAATGGCGGCACCGGGACAGCAACAACCTTCACGGCCGGTTCTGTCGTGTTTGCAGGTGCGTCCGGGGTCTATTCCCAGGATAACGCCAATCTGTTCTGGGATGATACCAACGACCGTCTGGGCATCGGTACCGCATCGCCAGGAGAACGGGTCGAAGCCTATATTGGTAGTGCCTCCTTCGTCGTCCTGAAGGCCACGAATACGGCTGGCTATGGCAAGTTCGGCGTCCGCGATACCGGCGACGCCTATGTCGAAGCGCCATCCGGCAAGGAGATTTCCTTCTGGAATGGCTCGCGCCGCATGACGGTTACATCCGGCGGCAATATCTACGCAACCGCCGGCACGACCGGGATGACAGACGGGTTTTTCTATATTCCCGCTGCGGCGGGGGCGCCGACCGGAACGCCGACTACGATCAGTGGCCGGGTGCCGATGTATTATGACACCACGAACAACAATTTCTATGTCTACAACGGGGCATGGAAGAAGGTGCTGCTGGCCTGACCTGTGGGCCGTCGATTCAAGCGCTAGGACCGCCATCATAGAGAAGCGGCATGGCTTCTCAAATTGGCATCTGCAACGAGGCGCTGTCCGAGATAGCGGCGGACCCGATCAACTCGATCGAAGAGGCGTCGACCAGCGCCTTCTATTGCCGGATGCATTATGCCTCCGTGCTGGAGGAGGTGTTGAGCTGGACCGATTGGGATTGGGCGCTTCGCCGGGTCAGCCTGGCCGTACAGGTTAATGATCGCCCCGGTGAATGGCTCTATCGGTACGGTAAGCCCGCCGACATGGCGGAGGCGGTGCGGGTGCTGCCTACTGTGACCGAGCAGGTGACCAGCCTTCCCGTTGTAGGGCCCTATCCCTTTCCTGCCTGGGACGCGCTGGGTAAGCTGCCTTTCATCACCGCGAACGGCTCGATCTATACAAACCTCGTCGACGCGATCCTAGAATATCAGGTCAATTCCGTCGATCCTGCTGTCATTGATCGCTTTGCCGCGCGGGCTGCGGCGCTGGAGCTGGCGACCCGTCTTGCCATGCCGATCAAGAAGAGTCGGGAATTGAAGAGTGACCTGATCAAGCAGGCCGAAGTCGTGAAACAACGAGCTGTCGCTGAGAGCGAAAACCGCTCGCCGCGCATCGAAACCGACTATGTCAGCGCGGTCGAATATGCCCGCATGGGATATATGAACGATGGGCTATAGGCTTGCGCAGCCCAATTTCGCGAAGGGCGAGATCGGGCCGGACCTCTATGGCCGCTTCGATGTTGACGCCTATTCAACGGCGCTCCGCAAGGCCCGCAACGTCTTCGTCCTGAAATATGGCGGCCTGATGAAGCGTCCAGGCACGCGGCTGGTCTCCGAAGTGCTGGACGCGAGCCAGCCGACCCGCCTGATCCCCTTCCAGTTCTCGATCGAGCAGGCCTATGCGCTGGAGTTCGGGCACGGCTATATGCGTGTCGCCGCTGCCGGCGGGCTGGTCCTGAACCAGGAATTGCAGATCACCGCCATCACCAATGAGTCGCAAGCCCAGGTCACGGCGGCCTATCACGGCTATTCGGTCGGCAACCGGGTCTTTCTTTCCGGGATCGCTGGCGCGCTGGGCGAGCAACTGAACAACCGCTTCTTTGCCATCGTAGCCGTGGTCAATGCCAACAATTTCCGCATCGACGTCGACACATCAGGAATGGCGGCCTTCTCTGGCGCCAGTGGTGGCATCGTCCGTACTTCCGCGCCTGCTCCTGATCCGGCTGACCCGGTCATTCCCGATCCAGTGAACCCGCCTTCCTCGCCGTCAACCGGAGGGGGCAGTTGATGGGCGTCTCCCGCGTCTTCCGTCTCGGCACGCCCTATAATGGTGTCGAGCTGCCCGAAATTGATACCGAGCAGCAAACCGACACGATGTACCTGTCGCACATCGATCATCCGGTCGGGAAGCTTACCCGCGCGGCGCACGATAGCTGGTCGGTTGGCGACGTAACCTTCGGCCCGTCCATCACCGCGCCGACTGGAGTGGCGGCGGTTGCCCATGTCCTCAACACCGATTCCGAGAATGACGGCAACGCCTATTATCCACGCCCGGCCCATTACACGGTCACTGCGATCGATGCCGATGGGCTGGAAAGCCGTGCCAATGCATCGGTCACAGCGGTCAATGATCTGGATCTGAAGCGCAATTACAACGTCATCACCTGGAGTGCAGTTGCAGGGGCCGAGAGCTATAACGTCTATAAGGCAGATAACAGTCAGTTCCTTGGCTATATCGGCAAGACGGAGGCGACGAGCTTTACCGACGACAATATCGGGCCGGATCTGAGCCAGGCGCCACCGGAGGCCTATAACCCCTTCGATGCCACCGGCAATTACCCGTCCACCATCACCTTTTTCGAGCAGCGCCTGTTCCTCGGCCGGACGCGCAACAGTCCGAATGCGATCTGGGGGAGCCGGTCGGCGGAATTCGAGAATTTCGACCAGTCGACACCGCTCCGGGCGGACGACAGCATCGCTGTCGCGGCCAATGCCGGGCGCGTGAATGCGATCAATCAGCTGGTCGCAACGACGAGCCTGCTGGCGCTGGCGTCGGAAAACCTGTTCCGCATCGATAGTGGCGGATCGGATGGCGGCTATCTGACGGCAGCGCCCCCGGCGACACCACGGCGCCAGATCGGGCGCGGATCGTCCCGCCTCTCCCCTATCGTCGTCGATAACGTCGTTTTCTATACGCCCTCGGTCGGTTCCAGTGTCCGCTCGATCAACTATAAATTCGAGATCGACGGCCTGACCTCCGACGACGTCTCGATCTTCTCGCCGCACTTCTTCGAGGGAATGAGCATCGTTTCATGGTGCTATGCGCAGGAACCGCGCTCCATCATCTGGGCGGTGCGGTCCGACGGCAAACTGCTGGCCTTCACATGGGAGCAGGCCCAGCAGGTCTGGGGCTGGACGCTTTGCGAGACCGATGGCTTCGTCCTGTCCTGCTGCTCCGTCCCGGAGAACGGCGAGGACCGCGTTTACCTGACCGTACGCCGGAGCCTGCCGGGTGGCGAGCGCACCTTCATCGAGCGCATGGCGTCCACCCGCTGGGAGTCGGTCGAGGACTGCTGCTATCTGGATTGCGCCGTCTCCTACTCGTTCGATCAGCCGCAATCGACCTTTCGCAATCTCTGGCATCTGGAGGGACGCGAGGTCTGGGGGCTGGTCGACGGCTTCGTCGTCAAAGGGCTAACCGTCACGAACGGGGCCATTACACTGCCGCCATCGGCCGGATCGGCGCGCAAGGCGACCTTCGGCATCCCGTTCGACGTCGATATTCAGACCATGCCAGTCATGTTCAATGGCGGCGGCGGCTCCAACGCGGCGCGGAAGCAGCAGCCCGGCGAGCTGGTCCTGCATCTCAAGGACAGCCGGAACGTGCTGGCGGGCGCCGGAAAGGAGAATGGCGACGTCCCCACCCAGCTGTTCGAACTGAAAACGCGCGGCGATGAGCCATGGGGCACGGTCGACACCCTCAAGAACGGCAAATATCTGATGGACTCGCCTAATGTCGTAAGCGGGCAGGCATCCGTCTATGTGAAGCAGACTGACCCGCTGCCCCTGACCCTGCTCGGCGTCTATCTCGATCCCATCGTAAATGGGTAGGGTCGAAGTCGTAACCGCCCGCGCTACCCACATCGGCCCCGTCGCGACCCGGCTGCGGAACATCGACAGGATCGAGTGCGAGGCCATGGGCCACAGTCCGAAGCAGGCGCTGCGCAACGGCTTCCTTCTCTCCGATCGATGCTGGACCGCCCTGGTCGATGGCAGGCCTGAAGCGATGTTCGGGGCTGTTACTGTGTCCGCGCTGGATCGGCGCAAGACGGTCTGGTTTCTGGGCACCGATGAGGTTTACCGGCATGGTCGGCTGCTTCTGGCATGGGGGCCGGGGCTGATCCGGCGGGCAGTCGATTCAAGATGGTGGGCCGGGAACCTAGTGTCCAGCGCGAACGGGAAGGCGATCAGGCTGTTGGAAGCGTGGGGCTTCACCGTCGAGCCAGAGGAGCAAATGGTGAACGGCGTTCCCTTCCGTCATTTCTGGATGATCCGCGATGTGTGAGCCGACCACACTGCTCCTCGTCGGCACCGCCGTCTCTACGCTCGGCGCCGGTTACACCGCGCTCCAGCAGAATGCCGCCAGTCGTTACGAGGCGAAGGTTGCCGACCAGAACGCCAAGCTGTCAGCGGAATCGGCTCGGCAGGAGGCCGACAATACCCGCGATGCCGCGCTTCAGCATTACCGCAAGGTCTCGCAGCTGAAGGGTGAGCAGGCGGCGGCGATGGCGGCGGCGGGGCTGGACGTGAATTTCGGCAATGCCGCCGATCTGACGGCCGATACCGACATGATGGCCCGAGAGGATGCTGGCCGCATCTATCGGCAGGGCGCGGAAAATATTCGTACCTATGACATCGAGGGCGCGAATTACCGATCCAAGGCGGCGGCGTCACGACAAGCGGCAACGGGCGCCCTGATCAGCGGCGCGTTCAACATGGGTTCGACCGCACTCAGTGGCGCGACCCAATATGCAAAAATGCAAGGCAGGCTTGGTAATTCGAGCGCGAAGGGCTTCGGCTGATGCCGCGCATTCAGACATATGGCGGTCCGACCGTTGGTCCGGTTCGCACAACAGGCGCTCGCTTCCAGGTGGCGGACAATAATGGCGGCGCGGCTGGCGGCATCGCGCGCGGGCTAGAAAAGCTTGGCGGTGCGCTCGCCGACCGCGCTGTCGTGCAGGATCAGGTCGAGGACACACTGGCGCGCACCAACGCCGACAATCTCTATCTGTCCGCCAGCACTGCGGCATCCAGTGCGCTCGCGGACTATAAGACGAAGGCGGGAAAGCTGGCCCTCGATGCTCGTCCCGGAATCGACAAGTCGCTGGACGAGGCGATTAATGGCGCTCTGTCGCAGGCCGACCAGAGGACGAAACGCTATCTTGCCCCCCAGCTTGGCCGCCTGCGCGCCGCAGCCGGTAACGATGTCGCCACCCACGCGATCGGTCAGGCGAAGGTCTATGAGCGTGAGACCGGCGCGGCGAAGCTGGGCAACTTCATCGAGAGCGCGGTGGCGGCCGATGATCCGCAGCAGCGTTCCGATTTCATCAGCCAGGCGCGGACGCAGGCCCGGACCAATGCCGAGCTTGCAGGGCTGGGCGATCCCGAGATCATCGCATCGGAAGAACGCAAGGCCGTATCAGGCGCGCATAGTGCCGTATTTAACCGCTATATGTCCGCCAAAGACGTCGACATGGCCAATGCCTATTTGCAGGCCCATGGGGACGAGATGACCGCGAGCGACAGGACATCTGCAATCGCCTCCCTGGCCGCGCCGTTGCAGAAGCGTTGGGCGGAGAGTCAGGTCAATGCGCTGATGACCCTGCCGCCGGTCGGCGAACCCGGCAAGGGGCAAGCAGGTGCGCCGGTCGCCGATGGCGGTTCGATCATCAAGCAGCTTTTTCCGAAGGCGAATGTCACGTCGACCTTCCGCGACGCCAACCATCCGCTCTCGAAGGCCAACCCCGGCTCGTGGCACACGAAAAGCCATGCCGCCGTCGATGTCGCGCCGATCGCGGGCATGACCTTCGACCAATATGTGAAGGGCGTCGAGGACGCAGGCTATCGCGTCATCGAGGCGAAGAACGAGGTCGGTGCTGGCCGCAGCGCCTGGGCGACCGGCGACCACTGGCATATCGTGCTGGGTGATGGCGGCGGCGGACAAGCCCCGGCGGCGCGACGCTGGGACCTCGAAGACGTGACGCAGCGCATCTATGCGGCGGCGGACAAACAGGGCTGGACGCCCGAGCAGCGCGACGCCGTTCTCGAAGTGGCAAAGGATCGCGTGTCCTTCGACGAGCAGTTGAAGCGCCGGGACGAGGATTCCGCCGATCGCGCCGCGTCCGAGTGGGTACTGAAACAGGGCGCGGGGTTCACCGACATTTCCCAGATGCCCGCCAGCATCCGCAATGCCCTGTCTCCCGACGCAGCGCGCAGCTATATCGGCGTCGCCAAGAGCAACAGCAAGCCGGTCGAGGCCGTTGCCAACGGCGCCACCGCGACGTCGCTGGAGCTGCTGCGCATCATGGAACCGGAGAAATTCGCGGCGACCCCGCTGGGCAAATATGCCGGTCAGGTCACGCGCGCCGAAATGCAGGGGCTGCTGGTCGAGCAGGCCAAGATCATCAAGGGCGATCCCGACAAGTCGATCCGCAGCAAGGTCGCGTCCACCATCTCCACCTTCGGCGTCGAGGATGGCCTGACGGGTGGCACCGACAGCGCCAAAAAGAAGAGGGTCGCCGTTCAGCGGATCATGGAGACGGAACTCAAGGCGGTCACAGGCGGCAAGCGTAACCCGACCGACGACGAGCTGTATAAAGCGTATCAATCGGCAACGCGGGACGTGACGTTCACAGTCGACAAGTGGGCGCTCGGCGTCAGCTGGAAAAAGGATCGCACGAAGCCACGCTTCGAGCTTGATGTGGACGACGTGCCTGAAAACGTGAAGCAGCGGATCAGCCGCGGCTATCAGAATCAATATGGCCGGGCGCCGACCGACGACGAGATCGCGACCGCCTACCGCAATGGCAAAGGGCGTTTCTGGTAATGGCGACCGATCCCTACAAATATCTGGATGCCATGCGCGCCCGCTCGACCCAGCCGGCGCCATCGAACGGTGATCCGTTCGAAGCGGAATTGCAGGCGCAGCGCGACGACGAACTGGCCTATCGAATCAAGGTCGCCAAGCCCGACGAGGCGGCACGCGTGCGTCCGATCGCGGAAGCGCGCGGCCTGCCACCCTCCGCTGTAGCGAGCAACCTCCCGGCCTTCGAGGCGGAAGCCCGCGCCTCCCGCGCCAAGGCGATCATGCAGCAATATCCGGCAATCGGGCGCTGGTCGGCCAAGCCCGGCAATGCCACCATTGCAGCGGACGATTACGACAATCTCGGCCTGTTCGGCAAAGCCTTCTATGGGCTGCGAAATGTTGGAGGAATCGCGCAGGCCGCTGGTTACAATCTCGTTGGTAGAACCTATGGCTTCATCGGCGGCCTAGCGGAAAACCTCGACTCGCTATCACCTTCGTCGGAGGCTGAGCGCCGCGCTGGCATTAAAACGCTACCCCGCATGATTGCCGATATCAGCCTCGGGTGGGCAAGGCAGGATGCGAAAAGCGCGGATGCAGCCCGTCCCAACATCGAGAACTGGGTGGCGCGCAATCTTGGAGCGGGCCTTGAAAGCGTTCCGACATCACTTGTCGGCGTCGGCATCGGCATGGTCGCAGGCCCAACCGCCGGCGCGTCGTTCATGGGTTCGAACGTGGCAGGTGGCGAGTATGTCAAGGCTCGCGACACGGGGCTGTCGCCCGGTCGGTCCGCAATTTACGGCACCGCACAGGGCGCGGTTGAATTAGCGACAGAGAAGATCCCGGTTTCGAAGCTGATCGGAGACCTTGCGGCAAAGACGCCGCTGGTCAAAACCTTCATGCGTCAAATCGCATCTGAGGCACCTCGGGAAGTCGCGGCGACGCTACTGCAAAATTTCAATGAGTGGGCGACCATAAATCCCGACAAGCCGTTCAAAGACTTTGCATTTGAACAGCCAATGGCGGCGCTCGAAACGGTGGTCCAGACCGTGGGCGGCGTCGGCGCGACCGTAGGCGTTTCCACGGCGGCAGAGCGCACAACGCGCATTGCAGCCAATATGCTGGAAAAGAGGCAGGAGGCGGCCCGTGCCCGCGCTCACGGCGCGTTCCTCGATCAGGTCGCGGAAGCCACTGGCAAGGCCAAGACGACGGGCCGTTCGCCTGACGCTGTGTCCGACCTCGTCCAGCAGCTGGGCGACGATACCGGCAATGACCGCGTCTTCATCTCGTCCAACGCGCTCCGCGCCTATGAGCAGTCCGACGGCTATTCGGGCGAGTTCGATAGTTTCCGCGATGCGGTGGACGAGGCCTATGCCACCGGCGGCGATCTTGTCCTGCCGATCGGCGAGGTAACGAAACTGGCCGCGACCCCTGCATGGGGAGCGCTGAAGAATGACATGCGACTGTCGCCCGGCGGCATGTCGGTGAACGAGGCGCAGACCTTTGAGGATTCCATGGCCGACGTCATGGATCAACTGTCGGAGCAGGCGGCACAGGAGCGCGAGGCGGAACGCGCCGCGCAGGAACCGCGTCAGAGGCTGCAACAGTCCATCGCCGACAAGCTGATGAACGCCGGGTTCACCCCGGCCACGGCCATGCAGCAGGCGGAACTGCTCGCCCAGCGCGAGACAACGCGGGCGGCGCGCATGGGCCGGGAATTGACGGGACAGGAGTTCGATCCGGTGGAAGTCCGCCAGATCCTGCCCCCTGCCCTCGCCCAGATCCAGGCCGCCGATTCGACAGACATCCTGATCGAGACCATGAAGGGCGGGAAGGATGCGAAGACGGCCGCCGGGCCATCGCTGATGGATTTCATCTCCAAGGGTGGCGGCATCGTCGACACCGGGGGCGACCTGCGCGCCATGGGTGCCGACCAGTGGCATCGCGGCAAGCCCGGCAAGCGCAAGCTGGTGAAGGATCAGGGCGAGCTGATCGATGAAGGCGGTCTCGGCCAGAATGAATATGGTGCCGATGCCTGGGCGCAGCGTGCCTGGGAAGCCGGCTATTTCCCGGAGTTCGGGCAGGATCGTCCGACCGCGAATGACCTGCTCGACGCCATTTCGGAAGGCGTGTCCGGCCGCGATCGATTCCTGACCGCGAAGGAAAAGACGCTGCGCGATGCGGCGCAGGAACTGCGCGGGATGCTGGAAAACCGGGGCATCGATCCCGACACTGCCAGCCGCAAGGAGATCAAGGACGCGATCGCCGCCTATCAACAGGAAAGCGAGGGGCAGGCTTTCGATCAGGCCTATAATGACGGCCCGCGCGGCCGCATCGTCTTCCCCTCTGCTGGTTTCGGCACCGGCCCCAGCATCATCGAGCTTTTCCAGTCCCGCGATCAGTCGACCTTTCTGCATGAAACCGGGCATCTGTGGCTTGAGCAGCTGCGCGCCGATGCGATGGAGGAAGGCGCGTCTGACCAATTGAAGGCCGACTGGCAGCAGGTGCAGGATTGGTTCGCCGCGAACGGCCATCCCCTAGCCGACGGCACGATCCCGACTGATGCCCATGAACTCTGGGCGCGCGGCGTCGAGCGCTACCTGATGGAGGGGAAGGCCCCTACCCCGCTGCTGCGCCGCGCCTTCGAGCAGTTCAAGGCTTGGCTGGTCGCCATCTATCGCGCCACCGACCGGCTGAAGGCGCCGATCACGCCGGAGATCCGGAGCGTCATGGACCGGCTGATCGCCACCGACGAGGAAATCGAGCAGGCCCGTCAGATCCAAAATATCGAGGCGCTCTTCACCGAGCAGCCCGCGACGATGACGGACGAGGAATTCGCGGCCTATCAGGCATCGACCGAAGCGGCGCGCGGCGAGGCGCATGATGCCTTGCTCGCCAAGGTCATGAACGCGGTGAAGCGCCGGGTTACGAAGGAATATAATGACCGCCGGGCAGCGGTCGAGGCTGACGTCTCCGCCCAGATCGATGCCCGCCCCGAATTCCGTGCTTTGCGCCAGGCGCGCGAAACTCCGCTCGATTCCACATGGATCAGGGAAGCCCTCGGCGAAGATGCGCCGGGGATGCTGCCCAAGGCGGTACCGCCGATCCACAAGGAAGGCGGGGTCAATCCAGATGAGGTGGCCGAACTGTCCGGCTTCACATCCGGCGACGAGATGGTCCGTGCCCTGATGGGCGTGGAGACGGCGCGTCGGCAATTGAGGGAGGGAGGTGATAAGCGGTCGGTGCGCAAGGCTCTGATCGATCAGGAAGTCGATACCCGCATGATGGAGCGCTACGGCGATCCGTTCACCGATGGCTCGATCGAGGAGGAAGCCCTTGCGATCATCCACAACGACCAACAGGGCGAGGTTATCGCCGCCGAAATGCGTGTTCTGGCGCGCTCGACAGGCCAGCGCGTTACGCCTTATCGCATTGCGAAGGATTGGGCGGCGCGGTCAGTAAGGTCGGGCAAGGTCGCCGATGTCGCGTCCCGCTCCATGATCCAGCGCTATCAGCGCGCCGCGGCGAAGGCGGGCAAGGCCGCCATGGATGCTGTGATCGCCGGGGACAATGCCGAAGCGTTCCGCCAGAAACAGGCCCAGATGCTGAACAATGCGCTGGTGTCGGAGGCGAAGCGCGCGGCCGACGAGGTCGAGGCGGCGGTGAAGCGCATGGACAAGGTCGCCAGCCGGCGCACCCTGGAGACCGTCGATCAGGATTATCTGGAGCGGGCGCAGGGGCTTCTGGAACAGGTCGACCTGAAACAGCGGTCGCAGCGGTTCCTTGACCGGCAGGAAAGTTTCGAGGCCTGGGCGCGCGAGCAGGAAGAGGCTGGGCGTGACATGATCGTGCCGCCGTCCTTCTCCGCCACGCTTGGCACGACGAACTGGTCGCGCCTGACCGTCGAGCAGCTGCTGGGCCTGGACGCGGCGGTAAAGCAGATCATGCACCTAGGCCGCTTGAAGCAGAAGCTGCTCGATGCCAAGGAAGAGCGGGACTATGAGGCGGTCGTGGGTGAGGCGCTTGCCGCGGGCGATGGCATGAAGCGCCGCCCCCCTTCTGACCTGCTTGAGCCGGACTGGAAGGGGCGGATTAGTGCCAACGTCGCGGCCTTCGACGCTGCGCTGCTCAAGATGGAGCAGGTTTTCGACTGGCTGGATCAGGGCAATTCGCACGGCGTTTTCAATCGCATCGTGTTCGCGCCGATCTCCGAGGCGCAGGACCGGGAAAATTCCATGCTGGCGGACTATTACGGGCGTATCAAAGGTGCCTTCGATAGCGTCGGCAAGTCGCAGTTGCGCCGCTGGTCGCAGAGCTTTTCCAGCGCAACGCTGAGCAATCCCGAAACCGGCAATCCGCTCCAGATGACCCGGCAGGGGTTGATTGCGATTGCGCTGAACATGGGCAACGCGGGCAATACCCAGCGCTTGGTCGACGGCTACCGCTGGAACGAGGGCGCGGTGCGCGAACTGCTGAACCGTGAACTGGCGGCGGAAGATTGGGCATTCGTCCAGCAGGTCTGGGACATCGTCGAAACCCTCTGGCCGGAAACGGCTGCGCTGGAGCGGCGCGTCAATGGCGTCGAGCCGGACAAGGTTGAAGCTGTTCCAGTGGTCACACCGCACGGCACGTTGCGCGGCGGCTATTACCCGGCGATCTATGACAGCGCGCGGAGCCAGGCGGCGGAATATAATGAGGGGCGCGCCTCGGAAATGTTCGGGATGAACTACACCCGGGCCAACACCCGAGCCTCGTCGACCAAGGATCGTGCGAACGCCGTCAAGCGTCCGATCCTGTTGCAGATCGGCGTCATCAACCGGCACCTCGGCGAAGTCATCCACGACATCACGCACCGCGAAGCCATCATGCAGGCCGACAAGTTCCTGTCGGACAGCCGCATTTCCAAGATGGTCGATGAGACGGTCGGCCCTGAAATCCGTAAGCAGTTTCGGCCCTGGTTGAAGTTCATCGCCAACCAGTGGGGCATCGAGAAAGCGGGCAACGAGGGCGTCGGCAAATTCATCGGCAAGGCCCGGGCCAACACCACGATCGTCGGCATGGGTTTCCGTGCAACCACGATCCTGACCCAGATCGCAGGTTATTCAAACAGCGTCGAATATGTCGGCGCCAAGTGGATCGGGCAGGCTTTGGCTCAAACGACAGCAAGCCCGATCGACACTTTCAACTTCGTGATGGAGAAATCAGGCGAGGTCCGTAATCGCATGGATACGCTCGATCGCGATCTGTCGCAGGTTATCAAGCAGATGGCGGGGGAGAGCCGTGTAGGGCAGAGCCTGACGGCGGCCAAGCGCTTCGCATTTCATGGCATTGGATATGCTGACCGGCTTGTCGTCATCCCAACATGGATCGGCGCCTACAACAAAGCGCTGGCCGAAGGCGCACAGGATGGGGAAGCGGTCTATGCAGCCGACAAAGCAGTCCGCCTTGCGCAAGGCGCTGGGTCGGCAAAGGATCTCGCCGCCATCCAGCGCGGCACCGGTAAATGGGGCGAGTTCCTGAAACTGTCGACGATGTTCTACAGTTACATGTCGGCGGTCTATCAGCGACAACGCACGCTCGGGCGCGACCTTGCTGCATCTCGGTCCCCACGGGACCTACCGAACATCATGGCGCGAGCCTTTTGGCTTATGGTGCTGCCGCCTGTCATGTCGCAAATCCTGTCTGGGAACGGTCCCGGTGAGGACGATGATTGGGGCGTCTGGACCTTCAAGCAGATGCTGTTTCAGATGCTTGGCCCCCTCCCGGTCGTGCGTGATCTAGCGCGCCCGATCTGGGATGCCGCCGCTGGTAATCAGGGGTTCGATTATCAGATCTCGCCGATCCAACGAGCCGGGCAAACGCTGGTCGAGATCGCCAAGGATGCCCACAAGATCGCTACTGGCGATGAGACGAAGCGGGCGACCCGCAATCTTCTGGAGGGTGCCGGTTATGTGACCGGCCTTGTGCCTGGTCAGTTCGCCGCATCGGCTCAGTTTCTCGTTGACGTCGGAGAGGGCGAGCAAGCCCCTGAGACGTTCACCGATTGGTGGGAAGGGATTACGACCGGCAAGGTCAAGGAGGACTGACGGGGGCCTTCCGTGCATCCTTCGCAATCAGGTAGCGATAGGCGCCAAGCAAGGCGACCAGAGAGGCGAGGACGATTGGCCAGCGATCTTCGACGAAACTCTGGGCGTCATATCCGAACCAGTCATAGGCGATGCTTTCGGTGGCGTCGCGCGCAAACCAGAAGATCAGCGCGACCCCGAGGGCGATAAAAGTCATCCGCAAAGCGCCGGCTTCCCCCAACGCCCCTCCGCTCAAGAAATGGGCGTTGGCGCGCAACCGAGGCCACGCGCCCCGCACATCCTCCCGACCGGGAAAGGTCGGGTCATCATCCATCGCCACATTGGCCTTGGCGATGAGCCAGCCAAATGCGCCAGCCAGTACCGCTTGAAGCGATGGGGAGTCCGGCGCAATGCCATACCCCAACCCCCATCCGGCCAGAGCGCCGCCGATGCCATAATAAGCATACTTCAGAGCGCGCCCCGTCATACGGCAACAATCCCCCGTCGATTCAAGCCCCTTGTCATGCGCCCTAATTACTTGCCCACCATCCCGGAGGCAAGAGAATGGCAGTTTCATCGACCGACACCTATTCGGGGCCATATGAGGCCAACGGGGTCACGGTCGCTTTTCCGTTCACCTTCAAGGCTGTGGCGGCCGATGATGTCGCCGTTTTCATCCGCTCCGTGGATGGCTCGGACACTATCGTTGGCGACAACGCCTATGCCGTCGCGCTGGCGAGCGAGGGCGGCACGGTCACGTTCGGCACGCCGCCGGCATCCGGGCAGGTCTATATCGTGTCGGAGCCGAGCTTCCTCCAGGCGATTTCCTTTGCCTCCGGTCAGGCGTTCCTGCCCAATGTCGTCAATGAGGTGAACGACCGCGACGTCGTCCGCGCGCTTTATCTGAAGAGCGCGCTCGACCGGGCGCCGAAGATCCCCATTGGTGGCGGGTTCGAAAACCTTTTCCCGATCTCTCTGCCGGGCGGCATCTGGGGATTTTCCGTCGGCACTGGCGCGGATGCCGGGTTGCGCACGGATCTTGCTGAATCGGTCTCGGGCAAAGGTGCCGGGATGTCCGCCTTTGCTCCTGCTGTCGCCTATGGCGCCGGAACCGTCGGCAAGAAGTTGCAGCAATTCGTCAATGTTCAAGATTTCGGGGCGGTCGGCAATGGTGTCACTGACGATTACGCCGCGTTCTCTGCTGCCTATGATGCGGTTGCGTGGGGTGGGAGCATCTATGTCCCACAAGTCGGCAGCGAAGGCTATTATCTGAGCGATAACCCCGATGCAGGTGACAAGCCAGTGCATTGGATTTTCGACACGGCCATCCAGTTTCACGGCCCAGGGTTGGGCGATCCTGATGCTGGCGCCGGCACCTTCGCATCGCTTTACACCAACCCCTGGCTGCGCGTGATCGGCGGCCAGCGCAAGATCGCGTTCGGCACGGTCAATTCACCAGCGGGTGGCGCGGTTGTCGGGGACAGTTGGGAATGGACGGCCGACAGCCTGGCGGGCTGGCCGAAAGCCATCACCGGCAACTTGACCAACGGATCGGCGGTTATCGCCAATGTGCCCGCCGGTGTGATCGGATCGCTCTACAAGGGGTGCCGCATCACCAGCGCGGTTTCGCAATGGGGGTATGACGGCGCGACGACGCGCAACCTGCGCATCCTGTCGGTCGACGCCGACGCCAATACCGTGACGGTCGGCTATGATGCCAACGGCAATTGGGTGAACACGCCCGCTCCGTATCTGGGGGCCACCGCCAGCGGCGTGAGCTTCACCGTTCACAAGCGCCAGTGGTTCGCCGGACGCTATGAGGGGCTGGAGACGGGGACCGAGGACGCCTCGATCGCAGGTGAAGTCCATTATGAAATCTGCAATCCGGTCATGAACATCACCGGAGCGGCCGGGGCGATGTACGAGTTCAATCTGAACTCCTATGCTGAGACGCTGGATTATTGCCGGGCGATTTTCATAACCGGCTCTGGCGATGTCCAGAACGGCAAGCTGGTCGCCATCGATATCCAGCGCGGCGGTGAGGCGCATTGGGCGACGGGCATTTCCATCCGTAACGCCCAGGTGGGGTTGTTCACCAACGCCAAGTTCCCGATCGAGATCGACACGGTCTACAACAACAATACGACCGGGCTTACCGAGACGATCGGTTATGGCGTTCACTTCAACAACGCGCCAGCCGTGAAGGGTGCGTTGTTCGAGGGCCGCCAGCTTGCCAATGCGCTGCCCGCCCTGACCCTCTGGCGCTATACGGATAGTTCACCCACCGGTCGCTTCATCCAATGCAAGGATGCGGCCGACGCCAACGAGCTGTTCTACGTCGGGATCGACGGCGGGCTCAAGACTTACGCGCCATCGAACTCGAACGGATCGGCGGTCGCGGCAGGATCTATCGAGTGCAACGGTATCACCCTGCGCGGCGGCACTAATCTCCAGCTTGGTCAGGTGGCGGCAACCGCCACCAAGGCCGCCAACGGGAAATATCTCACCTTTTACGACAGCGCGGGTGCCGCTGTTTACGTCCCTACCTATGCGTGAGGAATCCATGAGCGAACAAGTCCAGATAGCCCGAATGAAGGTGCAGATCCTCGAATTGCAGGGGCAGCTTCTCCAGTTCCATCACCGTGACGCGGTGGCTGAATTACAGGCGGCGATGGAGGCGGCGGCGAAGAAGGATGCGCCTGCTGCTGCGGCGGACGATGATGGTGATCATAAAAGTGGAATCCCCATTCAGTGAGTAAAACGACAAGGGTCGGGGGAAATAGATGAACGATTTGCGTGATTTTCTGGCGTGGTGGGCACTAGCGCTGATTGCCGGGGCGACGGTCGCGGTCGGTCAGATCGCGCACAAGATGGCGCGCCTCGACCTCGAAATGCCGAGCGATCCGGTCAAGCTGGTTGCTTGGCACAAGCGGCGCAAGTGGCTGGCGATCACCGAGCTATCCGCGCTGCCAGCCTTTGCGACACTGGCTACGGCGGGGCGGGTCTATTTCGACCTTCCCCCGATTCTCGGCGTGCTGGTGACGATGGGCCTCGGCTTCGTCGGGTTCGCCATGCTGATCGATGCGGCGAAATATCTTTTCCAGAAGCGGGTGGGCATCCCTGACGGAGAAGGAGAAGGCGCATGAACGCCGAGATTTTGGCGCTTGTGACGGCGCTCAGCCTTGGAGCGGCGAGTTTCGCCCTGTGGCGGGCGCATGTCCATGACCGGCGATGCAAGGGGCATCATGGGAGGGTGAAGCGGTGAACGTCGACAAGCTGATCGATGACGTGATCCGGCGCGAGGGTGGCTATTCGAACCATCCTGCCGATCGCGGCGGACCCACGAATTGGGGGATCACAGAGCAGGTCGCGCGGGCCTATGGCTTCCTCGCCGATATGAAGACGCTGCCCCGATCGGCGGCGGTCAACATCTACAAGACGCGCTATTGGACCGGGCCGAAGTTCGACCAGGTTGCCGCGCTCTGTCCAGCCATTGGCGACGAGCTGTTCGACACCGGCATCAATATGGGCGTGGCGGCGGCCGGGCGATTCCTCCAGCGCGCGCTTAATGTCCTAAACCGGGGCGCGGTCGATTATCCCGATGTGCCGGTGGACGGCAATGTCGGGCCGGTCACGCTGGCCGCCCTCAAGGGCTTCATAGCGAAACGCGGCGCGGCGGGCGGCGAAGTGCTGCGCAAGGTGCTCGATGGCCTCCAGTGCGGTCGATATGTCGAGATCGCGGAGGAAAATCCCAGCCAAGAGAGTTTTGTTTATGGCTGGATCGCGAACCGCGTCGGCCAGCCATGATCTTCCTCTGGCTCCCACTCTTCATGTTCTACGGCTGCACATGGGAGGATGAATGACGGTCATATCTTTCGCCGCTGCGAAGCAAGAGCGTGAACCGCATTGGTCTGGTCAATGCAAATGCATTGGCTGTGGGCATGAGTTCCATGCTGTCGCGCCCGTGGGAACCATGTTCGTGGATTGCCCATCCTGCGATCTTCCCAAAGGAACGCCCAGGCATCCATTCGGCGGCGCAGTGGGCGATACCGTCTTTCGGTGCGACTGCGGCTGTGAAGCGCTGACCGCCTATTTTCGCAAGGGCGTTTTCCGCATCCTCTGCATCGGCTGCGGGGGTCAACCACACCAATGCGATATTTGGAGAAGCGCCGTGAACCTGATTCCGCTCGCCCTGCTCAAGCGCTTCTGGCCCTTCCTCGTGGCCGGTGGAATCGCCCTGCTGATCCTCCTGATCGTCCATTGGGCCGACCGCGCACAAGACAGTGCCGTCGAACAGGCCCGAGATGCTGGCGCGTCAGAAGTGCGCGAGCAGGCCGCCACAACCAACCTTCAACGAACTCTGGAGGCGATCAATGCCGAAGAAGCTGTCCGCCACGATCCTGCTGTGCGTGATGCTGCCTGCCTGCGCCACGCGCGAAACCCCGAGGATTGTTGACACCTCCTGCACGGCGTTCAAGGCGATCAGCTTCGCCACGCCGAGCAAGACGAAGCCGGAGACGTCGGCGAACAGCTATGACACGCTGGAGACGGTGGACGAGATCATGGCTCACAATGCGCGGTGGGATCGGCTATGCGCGTCAGAACAGCCGAAATAGGGCGGTGCCCGCGTTCCAGAAACCTTGTCCGACCGCAACGATGGTGAGCGCGCCAATTATTACAGCCTCAGCTATGAAGATCGCGCGCCTCACCGGCAATCCGCTGCCAGCAGCCCGCCATTGTCCCACCTGGCGACATATTGCGCCTGCCCGCGCCGCAGCTGCTCGCACGCCACATTGCGCCCGCCGACATAGACCTGCGCCAGCGTCCTCCCGTATCGGTCCTGCCCGACGCGCTGCACGCTGATCCGGCCGCCCATCATCCCCTCCAGACTGCGCTTGCTGGCGTTGCCGTCGCCGGGGACGCACACCCTGCCCTGTCGGCAACCGTGGATCTCGGGCGCGTCGATACCGAGCAGGCGGATGCGTTCGCCGTCAATGCGGAGGGTGTCGCCGTCCACGACGGTCACGGCGGCGGCGAGGAGGAGAGCGGCGATCATTTCGGCAGACAACGGTTAACTGGACGTCCATCAGCGCCGATGGTCCAACAGCCGGTCACGTCGATTGCGCGCGTGTTCTGGCCGCTCTGGTCGTGGATCGGCTCTTCGAACGTGATGCTTCCGTTGCGGTCACAGGTCGGACAGCGGCGCTCTACCGTGAAGGTTCTCATGGTCATGATTCTTCCCCCTATGCCGCTGCCGTCGCATATTGTTCCTCGATCTCCAACCCCTGCGCCGCCGCCAACCTCGCGCAAGCCGTAGCGAAGTGCGTCGGGTTCTTCTCGATCCCGATGAACTTCCGACCAGCCTTCACTGCCGCGACTCCAGTGCTGCCCGTGCCCATGAACGGATCAGCAATCACCCCCGGCGCGACGTTCCTGATGATCTTGTCCATCACCTCGTCGGGCTTCACGGTGGCGTGCCCGAACTTCGCCTCTCCGCGCGGCGACATGGCGACGATCATGCGATCGAGGTCATCCAGCGTCCCGCGAGGATGGTGCCCGCGATTCCAGGCGTGGACATAGAACTCCATCACCGGCCGATAATGCTTGTTCGCCACGGGCTGCGGGTTTTTCTTCCGCCAGATGCAGACCGCCTGCCGCTCGAAGCTGCCGTCGAGATAGGGCAGCAGCTTGGGCAGCTGGTCGTTATGGCAGAAGACCACGACCGACCCGCAGAGCAGCGGGTTGATGATGCTGTGGTCGAAGCCGTCCGCCAGCCCTTCGTCCAGGATCTGGTCCATGCCCTGGCGCGCGGCGCGGTACATGCCGCCGCCTTCGGCGCGAAACTCATAGGGTGGGTCCGTGACGATCGCGTCTATCCAGCCCAGCGTCGGGAGGATGGCATAGCTGTCGCCGCAATAAAGGGTGGCGTTGCCGATGGTGATGGGGGTCATTTGTCCCCCGGCACATAGGGCAGCCGCGCCGGCATCTCGCGCGTCTCATAGGCATGGGCGATCTGGGGACGCATGAACTGCCCGACCAACTGACCGTCCGGCAGAACGATGTTCGCCATGAACTCATCTTCGAAGATGCTGATGCCGCTCTCGACTGCCTCCAGCTTCGCCTTGATGACCAGTAGCAGCGCCCGCCAGCGCGATCGGCAAGCCTGCTCCCATTGCGCCAGCGCAGCCTCGGCGGTGCGCGGCCCTTTGCTGTGGTGCGTGAACTCCGGCCGATTCTTGTCCGGCATCGTCAGCACGAACTTCACCTGCCGATCCCGCATGGTGAAGCCGACGACGGCATGATCGGCGCTCCAGCCGGAAACGAATTGTGACGCGCCGTAGCGTTCGACGAGCGCCTCGATCTCCGCCTTGCTCTTGGCGCTGCTGACGGTGGTGGTTGATGCGTATTTCGTCATGCTGCTGCCTTCCTTGCTTCTGGGTCTTCGGTCGCAATCCAGCCGTCGCCCCAGCGCCACATGCCGTAGGAATGATAGGGCGCAGGGTGCTGCTCGCTCTCCAGTCGGGCGTTCGCGCCGGGGACGTTCGCCATCACCTCCAGAACCGCTTTCACGGTACCGCTGAGCCGCTGGCCTGTACGTGGTCGCACCTCCACGAACAGGGCGTCGGGGCGGTGGCCGCAGATATGCCAAGTCGCGGGCCACTGGCGGGCGTGGGCTTCCGGGTCAACGCCCGCGCCGCGCGATTCTGGCGCATCGGGATTGATGACCAACCCCGCATCCCATGAACCACTGTAGGCATATAGCCCTGCTTCGAGCATTGCCGAGTTGATGGCGTCGGCAAGATCGTCGACCGCGTGGAGCGCCGCGCCGCGATCGTGTTTCGGCGCGACCGGGGCGAATAGGTCCAGCTGCATCATGCGGCCATTCTCATCTCTGCCAGGCCCGGCTGGTTGGCCGCGACGAGCGCGCGGGCGACCGGCGGACAGACGCTGTTGCCGATGGCGCTGATCTGCATCGCTTTGGGGAGACGGCCGAATTTCCGATTTCCCTTCTCGGTCGTGTACCAGCACTCAGGATCGAGGACGTAGCTGTCGGGAAAGCCCTGCGCCCGCGCCAGCTCGCGCGGCGTGAGCATCCGCAGGCCGATGTCGACGATGACATAGGTGATCGCGTCGATGGTGACCGTGACGACGGCAAAGCGCGCCTTGGTCGTGATGGTGTCCAGCGGCCGATCGACGGGCTGGATCTGCGACGTCTCGTTCTCCCCGTCCGTGGCGTAATATTTGACCAGGAACGCGGCGACCTTGACGGCCCGGTCCATCATTTCGGGCGGCAGCGCATCCTCTTCGATCAGCGTGGTTTGCACGATCCGCTGCTGCGAGCCGGACGCAGTGGCCGTCGACAGCGGGCGATCAGCGGCGCGCCCGGCCGACCTAGTGTTGCGCGGGCCGCCGTTCGCTTGCTCGATATGGGCCGTGACGACGGCGTGATGCGTCCCCCCAGCCCGCGCTGTGCGCAGTGGCCTCTCTGGCTCGCCACCGCCGTTCGTCTTGCCGCTGCCGTAATAGGCCGACAGGAAGGCGGTGACTGCCGCGTGCTTCGCGCCGCCCGCGACCATCGTGCCGATCGGCTTGTCCAGGTGCGGAACACGGGGCTGCTGGCCTGGTCGCTCGCCATAGCCAGTCTGCACAAGCGTAGCCGCGACAACGCCGTTCGTGTCTTTCTTCGAAGCGGCGACTGTGTGATGCGGCTCATCGACCGGGCGATTGTGCCCGCCGTGCTGACCATAGGAGACGAGCGCCGCCTGCACGACATTGAGGTGCGCGCCGCCGGCGGTGATCGTGTGGGTCGGCTCGTTCGCGCCGTTGAACGGCTTTTGCGAATTCCGGTTGGTCATGAGGTGCGGCACGACAATGCCATTCTCGCGAACGACATAGGGCTTCATCGCGTTGACGACATAGCGCATCACGCCATGCGCGATCCGGCGATTGCTGGCCTCCGCCAGATCCTTCTTGCGGTCGAAGATGGACGGAGCCTCAATGCCCCAATCGATGATCTCCGCCGCCGTGCGATAGGGCAACAGCTTGCCACGCTTCACGCCTGGCGAATCGGGGCGGCCATGGGTCGGCTTGGGCCAGACGATCTTCAGCCCATCGCAGCGCATGATCATATAAAGGCGTTTGCGGCTCGTCGGCGCGCCATAATCGCAGGCCCGCAGGATCTTCCAGTCCACCTTGTAACCGAGCGCGCGGATGGCCTTCACGAAGCGCTTGAACTCGCGTCCCTCCTGCCCCTTGATCGGGTTGCCTTCTTCGTCCAGCGGCGCGGCATATTCGAACTCCTCGACATTTTCGAGATAGCCGCAGGTCGGGCGGACATCCTTCAGCCAAGCGACCACCTCCCAGCAGAGCGCGCGGATGCTCCGATCCTTGACCGGCCCGCCCTTCGCCTTGCTGAATTCCTTGCAGTCGGGCGAGAACCAGGCGCCCGCGACCGGCTGCATCTTGGTCGCCGCCAGCGGCCAGATCGCCTTGATGTCCTGGCAGAAATGTTCCGTGCCCGGATGATTCGCCTTATGGATCGCGATCGCGGTCTCGCTGTGGTTGACCGCGATGTCGACCTCGCGGCCGATAGCCTGCGCGATGCCGGTGCTCGCGCCGCCGCCGCCGGCGAACCCGTCGATAAAGAGACCTTGGAACATCAGGCGGCCCTCCGATTCGCGACGGAGGGCACAGCGACGGCGTCCCTGTACGGGATTTGTACGAACAGACGTCGGAAACCGACGTAAATTCGCGTTTTGTTCCGTATTTTGGAGATCGTCCTATTCAGGACTTCCGCCATTAATCCCCTTGAAAATAAGGAGAAAAATGGTGGGCGCGACAGGGATTGAACCTGTGACCCCACCCGTGTGAAGGGTGTGCTCTACCGCTGAGCTACGCGCCCCCTTTAAGGAGGAGGCGGCCATTGGCATCCACCGCGCCGCCTGTCAAGCACATCGCACAAGCTATTTTCCGAAAATGGACTTATCTGCTCCATCCGCGTTATAGTCGATACGCTTTCAGAAGGAGTGCCTATACATGCGTCAAACCGTCGCCCTGGTCATCGCCGGGCTGCTTCTTACCTCTTTGGCTGCGTGCAATACCGTGAAGGGCGCGGGCCGGGACATCGAATCCGTCGGCCGAGCCGGGGAAAAAGCGATCAACTGATCCGGCCGGATCGTCCGATCACTGGAGCATGCGGCTGGCGACGGCCGCATCCTTCTCCAGCCGGACGCCGTCGCATTCCGGTTCGCCGCAGTCGCAGGCCGCGATCGTGTAGCGCACGCCGCACATCACCAGCACGTCCTGGTCGAAGGAATAGTTGGATATTCCCGCCCGTTCGACCTTTTCCCGCGCTCTGGCCTTGAGGGTCATGATCCTGCCTCTCTGCAACATGCCTGGATGATTGTTGCTGCGTTGCACAATGTCAATTGAGCCAGATTGGTTCCTGAACGGATTGAAATAAATCCGTCCAGAAAATGCCACGATCCGGCGCTTATGCAGCGGATGCTTGCGCGCCGTCCTCATCGCTCCCATATGCCGGCCATGAACGACCAACGCTCCAGTTCCATGCCGGTCTGGCATGGCACCACTATCATGTCGGTACGCAAGAACGGGAAGGTGATCGTCGCCGGCGACGGCCAGGTTTCCATGGGCCAGACGGTGATGAAGCCCAACGCCCGCAAGGTCCGCCGCCTCCACGACGGATCGGTGATCGGCGGTTTCGCCGGAGCGACGGCGGACGCCTTCACCCTGTTCGAGCGGCTGGAGGCCAAGCTGGAGCGGCATAACGGCCAGTTGATGCGCGCCGCGGTGGAACTGGCCAAGGACTGGCGGACCGACAAATATCTCCGCAACCTGGAAGCGATGATGATCGTCGCGGACAGGGAAGTGACGCTGATCCTGACCGGCAATGGCGACGTGCTGGAGCCGGTGGGCGGCGTTGCGGCCATAGGTTCGGGCGGCAATTTCGCCCTCGCCGCTGCTCGCGCGCTGGTGGAATATGAGGAGGATGCCGAAACCCTGGCCCGCAAGGCGATGAAGGTGGCGGCGGACATCTGCGTCTACACCAACGATCAGCTTGTGGTCGAAGAGTTGGAAAGCGCGACATAATAAAGCCCCTCCCGCAGGCGGGAGGGGTTGGGGTGGGCCGCGAGCAAAGCGAGCTTCCAACCTATCCCTCAAACGTCGCAGGCGATTGCCGGCGCAATCGCACCCACCCCCTGCCCCTCCCTTGACAGGGAGGGGAGCGAGATGAAGATGAACGACAATCTGACCCCCAAAGCCATCGTCTCCGCCCTGGACGCGCACATTATCGGCCAGGCCGACGCCAAGCGCGCCGTGGCCGTCGCCCTGCGCAACCGCTGGCGCCGCCAGCGCCTCTCGCCCGACCTGCGCGACGAGGTGACGCCGAAGAACATCCTGATGATCGGCCCCACCGGCTGTGGCAAGACGGAGATCAGCCGCCGCCTCGCCAAGCTGGCCGACGCGCCCTTCGTCAAGGTCGAGGCCACCAAATTCACCGAAGTCGGCTATGTCGGCCGCGACGTGGAGCAGATCGTCCGCGACCTGGTGGAGGAAGCGGTGCGCCTGGAAAAGGACCGCCGCCGCGAAGCCGTGCGCGAAGCCGCATCCGAAGCCGCCATGGCCCGCCTGCTCGACGCGCTCACCGGCAAGGAAGCGAGCGAGGCCACCCGCCTCTCCTTCCGCCAGCGGATCGAGAATAACCAGATGAACGATGTCGAGGTCGAGGTGGAAGTCGCCGACAGCCCCTCCATGCCGATGGAAATCCCCGGCATGGGCGGCCAGATCGGCATGATCAACCTCTCCGACATGATGTCGAAGGCCTTTGGCCAGCAACAGAAGAAGCGCCGCAAGCTGCGCGTCGCGGAGGCCTGGGACAAGCTGGTCGAGGAGGAGCAGGACAAGCGCCTGGACCAGGACGACGTCGCCCGCGTCGCCATCAACAGCGCGGAGCAGAACGGCATCGTCTTCATCGACGAGATCGACAAGATCGCCGTCAGCGACGTGCGCGGCGGCTCCGTCAGCCGCGAGGGCGTGCAGCGCGACCTGCTCCCTCTGATCGAGGGCACGACGGTCTCGACCAAATATGGCCCGCTCAAGACGGATCACATCCTCTTCATCGCCAGCGGCGCCTTCCATGTGGCCAAGCCCAGCGACCTGCTGCCGGAATTGCAGGGCCGCCTGCCGATCCGCGTCGAACTGAAGGCGCTGACGGAGGATGATTTCGTGTCGATCCTCTCCGACACCAAGGCCAGCCTTGTTGCGCAATATCGCGCCCTGCTGGCGACCGAAGGCGTGACCGTCGACCTGACGCCGGACGGCATCCGCGCCGTGGCGAAGATCGCGGCGGAGGTGAACAGCGAGGTCGAAAATATCGGCGCCCGCCGCCTCCAGACCGTGATGGAAAAGCTGCTGGAGGATGTGAGCTTCGACGCGGAGGACCGCCAGGGCGAAACGCTGCTGGTCGACGCGGCCTATGTGGAGAAGCAGCTAAGCGCAGTCGCCCGCAATACCGACCTCAGCAAATATGTTCTGTAAGGGCGAAGCTGCCGCCTACTAATATCCGTGTTCCTGCGCAGGCAGGAACCCAGTTCAAACGCTGGGACTGGGTTCCTGCCTGCGCAGGAACACGATGCGATTTAACCGACGCCTCCGTCAATCAAGTGAAGGCGGGCGGTGTCGCGATTTGCCGAATGACTAACGTCAGTAACTCCGCCCCACCAAAACCCGCTCCACCGCCTTCTCGCCGGTGAACACGCAAACGCCATCCGCCGCTTCCGCATCCGATGGCACATTGCGCAGCGTCAGCTTCTCGCCCTTCAACCACTCGACCACCTTGTCCAGCGCAGCCCCGGTCGGCCTGGCCCACTGCACCAGCGCCCAACCCGGCTTTTTGCTCGCGCCGAAATAGGCCTTCAGCCCATCCAGCGAAGTCACCGACTTGTCGATATTCCCCAGCAACCGCGCCTGAGCGTCCGAGAACAGCGCCTGTTGTATCTCCTCCAGCATCCCGGTCGCGGCGCCAAGGAATTCGTCCCTCGCCACGATCCTGCTGTCCAGCTTCCCATCCTCGCGATAAAGCCGGTCACGGCGGATGACAGACACATTGCCCCCGCCAACATCGCGCCCGCCAACCTCGATCACGATGGGCGCGCCCTTCTTGACCCAGCCCCAACGCTTGTTCGCCGCCTTGGCGGGCCGCCGGTCCAACAGGGCGCGCACCGGCTCCCGGAACACATCCTGCCGGTTCAGTTCCGCTACCAGATCGCCGCAATAATCCAGGATCGCCGCATCCTCGTCCGTATCGCGCAACATCGGCACCACGACCACCTGATAAGGCGCGATGCGCGGCGGCACGCGCAGCCCGTCATCATCGCCATGCACCATGATCAGCCCGCCGATCATGCGCGTCGACATGCCCCAACTGGTGGTCTGCGCCAGTTCCTGCTGCCCCTCGGCATTCTGGAACCTGATATTCTGCGCCGAAGAGAAGGTCGTACCCAGGAAATGCGAAGTCCCGGCCTGCAAAGCCTTCCCATCCTGCATCATCGCCTCGATGGAATAGGTCGCGACCGCGCCCGGAAAGCGCTCATTCTCCGGCTTCTCGCCCGCGATCACCGGCAGCGCCACGCATTCCTCGGCAAAGCCGCGATAGACTTCCAGCATCTTGAGCGTCTCTTCCATCGCCTCTTCGACGCTGGCGTGGGCGGTATGCCCCTCCTGCCAGAGAAACTCCGCCGTGCGCAGGAACATGCGCGTGCGCATCTCCCAACGCACCACATTGGCCCACTGGTTGATCAACACCGGCAGGTCGCGCCAACTCTGCACCCAGCGGGAAAAGGCCGCGCCGATCACCGTTTCCGAAGTCGGACGAACCACCAGCGGCTCCTCCAGCTTCGCATCGGGATCGGGCACCAGCCGCCCATCCTTCTGGATCAGGCGGTGGTGGGTGACGACCGCCATTTCCTTGGCGAAGCCGTCGACATGCTCCGCCTCCTTCTCGAAATAGCTCAGCGGGATGAACAGCGGGAAATAGCAATTTTCATGGCCCGTCGCCTTGATCCGCTCGTCCAGCAGCTTCTGCATCCGTTCCCAGATGCCATAGCCCCAGGGCCGGATGACCATGCAACCGCGCACGCCGCTTTCCTCGGCCATGTCGGCTTCGGAGATGACGGCCTGATACCAGGCGGAAAAATCCTGTTCGCGGGTAACGGAAAGGGCGTGCTTCACGGGGTCGACCTTAAAATTCGAGTGGATGGCGCGCCATAGGACAAGCGCGCCGCCCGTGTCGACTCCCAACGGTCACGATCCCGGCCAATGCCGGGATGACGATCAACTCAGCTTGTCGATCTTCGCGTTGAGCGCGGCAAGCTGCGCTTTCAGTTCCGCGATCTCGTCGTCCTTCGCCCCGTCGGAGGCGGGCGGGGAAGCGGGCGTCGGCATGCCGGGAATTCCGGGCATGCCCGTGCCGAAGGCGCTCGCCGCCGCCTCGAACATCTGCATGTTGCGCTTGGCGATCTCGGCCAGCGGGCCGCCGCCGAACGCGCCCTTCATCGCCTCCTGGAACTGCTGCTGGTTCTTGCGGAACGCGTCCATCGACGCTTCCAGATATTGCGGCACCATGGACTGCATGGAATCGCCGTACATGGCGATCAACTGGCGCAGGAAGTTGACGGGCAGCATGTTCTTGCCCCGCTGCTCCTCCTCCATGATGATTTGCGTGAGGACATTATGCGTGATGTCCTCTCCCGTCTTCGCATCGACGACGACGAACTCGCGCCCCTCTCGAGTCATTTGCGACAAAAGATCCAGCGTGATGTAGCTTGACGTTTCTGTGTTATAGAGCCGCCTGTTAGCGTACTTCTTGATAACGACCGGCTCGGATTCGTTCGCGGTCTTAGATTTGGCCATGGATACCTCTCCCACACCTGCATTTTCCGCATTAGCACAAGGCAATGCCGCGCCGCAACATGGCCCGCGGCCCTTACCCCTTTTTCTCAATATTTTATGGCGCGAAACGCAGGATGATCCCGAACTGCGCAAACGGGCTTTCCAGGGCCTGCGGAAATATCAGGAGGCCAGCCGCCCTTCCCCGCCGCCGGCCGTTCCGGTCGTCGCCGGCGCGGGCAGCGCCCGGCTGCTTCGATATGGGACGGAAAACGGCCGTTTTCCGGTGTTGTTCGTGCCCTCGCTGATCAACCCGCCGCAGGTGCTGGACCTGTCCGCCAGCCGCTCCATGCTGCGCCACATGAGTGCAGCAGGACATGACGCCCATCTGGTCGATTGGGGCATGCCGGCCGCGGACGACGGCGCGCTGGGCCTCGACCGGCATGTGACGGAACGGCTGCTGCCGATGCTGGCCGCCCTCGACCGACCGGCGATCGTCGTGGGATATTGCCTGGGCGGCAATCTGGCGATCGGCGCGGCGGCGCTGCACCCCGTAAGGGCGCTGGCGACCATCGCCACGCCCTGGGATTTCGACGGCTTCCCGACCGCCGACCGGGAAGAGATCGGCGCGCTCTGGCGCAGTTCCAAGCCGATGTGCCAGCGGTTGGGCTATGTGCCGATGGAGGTGCTGCAATCGGGCTTCTGGGCGATGGACCCGGCCCGGACGATTCGCAAATATGCCGCCTTCGCCGACATGGCGCCGGGTTCCGACGAAGAACATGCCTTTCTGGCGGTGGAGGATTGGGCCAATGGCGGTCCGCCGCTAAGCCATGCCGCGGGGCGCGACCTTTTCGAGCAATTCTATGCCGCAAATGCGAGCGGACGGGGGGAGTGGCTTGTCGGCGGCCGCGCCATCGATTCGCGCCGGCTGGCCTGTCCCACGCTGTCGATCCGTTCCGCCGCCGACCGCATCGTGCCCGCCGCCGCCGCGCCGGAAATGGCGGAGAACGCGACCCTGAACCTGGGCCATGTCGGCATGATCGTGGGCGGCCGGGCGCGAACGATGCTGTGGGAACCCCTGTCCCAATGGCTTTCCAGCCATGGCGGATGATGATATGTGCAACCGCGAAAGCATCACCCCTGGAACTGAGGATCAATGCCCTTGTCAGACATCGTCATCACCGCCGCCAAGCGCACCGCCGTCGGCGGCTTCATGGGCGCCTTTGGATCGACGCCCGCGCATGAACTGGGCCGTACCGCCATCCTCGCCGCCCTCGCCCAGGCGGGCGTCGCGCCGGAGGAGGTGGACGAGGTCATATTGGGCCAGGTCCTGACCGCCGGCCAAGGGCAGAACCCCGCCCGCCAGGCCGCCGTCAACGCCGGCATCCCGGTCGAGCGCACCGCCATCGGCGTCAACCAGCTTTGCGGTTCGGGCCTGCGCGCCGTCGCCCTGGCGGCGCAGGCGATCCGCGCCGGCGACGCCCGCATCATGGTCGCGGGCGGGCAGGAAAGCATGTCGCTCGCCCCGCACGCCCAATATCTGCGCGGCGGCGCGAAAATGGGTCCGATCTCCCTGGTCGACACGATGACGCATGACGGCCTGACCGACGCCTTCAACAATTATCACATGGGCATCACGGCGGAAAATCTGGCGGAGAAATATCAGATCAGCCGCGAAGCGCAGGACGTCTTCTCCGTCGGCAGCCAGAACAAGGCGGAGGCCGCCCGCGCATCGGGCCGTTTCAAGGACGAGATCGCGCCCGTGACCGTCAAGGGCCGCAAGGGCGACACCATCGTCGACACCGACGAATATATCCGCGCCGGCGCCACGCTGGAGGCGATGCAGAGCCTGCGTCCCGCGTTCAGGAAGGACGGCACCGTCACCGCCGCCAATGCCAGCGGCATCAACGACGGCGCGGCCGCCCTGGTCCTGATGAGCGCGGAAGAAGCGGCGAAGCGCGACGCGCCCGTGCTGGCCCGCATCGCCAGTTTCGCGACCTGCGGCGTCGATCCGTCGATCATGGGCATCGGCCCGGCTCCGGCGAGCCGCCAGGCGCTGGCCAAGGCTGGCTGGTCGCTGGCAGACCTGGACCTGATCGAGGCCAATGAAGCCTTCGCCGCGCAGGCGCTGGCGGTTGGCCAGGAACTGGGCTGGGACGCGGAAAAGGTCAATGTGAACGGCGGCGCCATCGCCATCGGCCACCCGATCGGCGCTTCGGGCGCGCGCGTGCTCACCACCCTGATCTACGAAATGCAGAAGCGCGACGCGAAGAAGGGCCTTGCCACGCTTTGCATCGGCGGCGGCATGGGCGTCGCCATGTGCATCGAACGTTAGGACTGACCGACATTCAGCCCATGACGGCCTGCAAATGACAGTTTCCCGTGCTTCCGGTGCTCACATACTGAAGTACGCTGCGCTCACGAAAAACTGCCATTTCGGCTCGCCCTGAACTGAATGTCGATCAATCCTAGCCAGCGGCAAATTGAAAAAGGGGCCGCCGATCTCATTGCAGATCGGCGGCCTTTTCATGTCGGCTGATACCCACAGGCGAGGTTGAAGTGGGACGTGTTCCTGCGAAGGCAGGAACCCAGTCCCAACGTCCGCCCCGGACTCAGCGCCACACCCGGTCGAACCGCGCCCCCAGCCCCGTCAGCAATTCATATTGCGACAGGCCCGAAGCCGCCGCCGCATCGACCAGCTTGTAATCGACCTCCAGCCAGTCCTCCTCCGAAATGTCGGGCAGGCCGCTCACGTCCACGGCGGTCAGGTCCATCGATATGCGCCCCACCACCGGCAGGTGCCTGCCCCCGGCGCTCATGGAACCGCGCCCGGAAAAGCAGCGCAGATAGCCGTCGGCATAGCCCAGGTTCAGCACCGCGATCTGCATGTCCTTCGGTGCGCGATATGTCGCATTATAGCCGATGGTGTCGCCCGCCCGGACGCGGCGGCGTTGCAGCACCTGCGCTTCGGGGACCACGACCTGCCGGATGTGTCCGGCGGCTTCTCGACGCGGCACCCCGCCATAAAGCGCGATTCCCGGTCGCGTCATGTCAAAGGCATAGTCGGCGCCCATGCAGATGCCCGCGCTGTTCGCCAGGCTGTAGCGCGCCGCCTTCACCTGCCCCCGCAAGGCGGAAAACCGCTCCAACTGCGCGGGGCTGAGCGGCCCGTCCTCATCGGCGCAGGCCAGATGGCTCATCAGGGTCGCGATCTCCAGCCCCGCCAACCGCGCCGGAATATCGCCGCGCCAGTCCAGCCCCAGCCGGTTCATGCCCGTGTCGACCATGACGTCGCAAGGGCCGCCGCCCGCATGCCTCCAGCGCGCGATCTGCCATTCGGTGCACAGCACCGGCCGGGCGCGGGAAGCCAGCGCCACGGCGAGATCCTCCTCCCGCACGCCATGCAGCACGGAAAGCGACACCCCCTCCGTCACGAGCGGTTCCAGAACCGCCGCCTCCGCCCAGTTGGACACGAAGAAATCCCGGCACCCCGCATCCAGCAATCGCCGCATCACCTCCACGGCGCCCAGGCCATAGCCATCGGCCTTGATCGCCGCGCCGCAGGCCGCGTCGCCGCCCTGCCGCTTCAACCAGCGCCAGTTGGAAAGCAGCGCCCCTTCATCCATACGCAAGCGCAACGGTGCGGAAAATTCAGTCATGCCAGCCCCGTTAGCGTCCTGGAACGCGGCCGTCGAGAGCATCAGTCCATCTTCGCCCCGCGCGTTTCCGGCAGGGCGACGATGCAGGTCAGTAGAGCGACCGCCACCACCGCCATGGTGTACCACAGCCCCGCATAGGGATCGCCCGTCCGCGCCACGATATATTGGCTGACCAGCGGCAGGAACCCGCCGAAATAGCCGGTCCCGATATGATAGGGGATGGACAGCGAACTATAGCGTATCCGCGCCGGGAAATATTCCGACAGCAGCGCCGCCACCGGGCCGTAGGTCGCCCCGGACAGCGTCCAGAGCAGCAGCAGCGCCACGAACAGCAACAGGGCGCGGGGCCAGTCGGGCGTCACCGCCGCCGAATCATATCCCCCCGCATGCAGGGCCGCATCCAGCCCGTCGGGGCTGAGATCCGCGACCGGCACGGACCCGACGCTGACCGAAGGCGTCGCCGCTTCCCGCTTTTCATAGGCAATGCCGCGCCTGGAAAAATGATCGAGCAGCTTGCCGCAAGCGGTCGGCTGAACCTTGGCGAAGGGATCGAAGCTGCAATCGGGACCGCTGACGACCACCGGGGCGCGCTCCGCCGCCCGATAAAGCGCCGGGTTCGCCACGCTCCCCATGAACTGATAGAGCGGCAACAGCAGCGCCAGCAGCAGCGCATAGCCGATGACGATGGGCCTTTTCCGCCCCACCCGGTCCGAAAGCCATCCGAAGAAGACGAAGGAGCCGACCCCCACAAAGGCGCTGCCGCCCACCAGCAACTGCGCCATGCCCGGCGTCACATGCAGGCCGTTCTGGAGGAAATAAAGCGCCTGGAACATCGCGGTATAGGCGATGACGGTAAAGCCCGCCGCGAGGCCGATCATCGCCACCAGCATCCGCCGCCTGTTGCCGGGATAGGTGAACGCCTCCTTCAACGGGTTGCGCGATTGCTCGCCCGCCGCCTTCATCGCCGCGAAGATGGGGCTTTCGCGCAGCATCAGCCGCATCCAGAGCGAGATCGCCAGCAACGCCAGCGAGAAGATGAAGGGCAGCCGCCAGCCCCAATCCTCCCATATCGCCTTGCCGACGACCCATTGCGTGCCGACCACGACGATCAGCGACAGGACGAACCCGCCGATCACGCCCGCCTGGATGAAGCTGGTGTAGAAACCCCGCTTTCCCGGCGGCGCATGTTCCGCGACATAGATCGCCGCGCCGCCATATTCCCCGCCCAACGCCAGCCCCTGCGCGATCCGCAGCAGGATCAGGATGATCGGCGCGGCGATCCCGATGCTCGCGGCGGACGGGGTCAGCCCGACGCCCGCCGTCGCCGCGCCCATCAGCACGATGGTGGCCAGGAAAGTATATTTGCGCCCCAGCCTGTCCCCCAGATAACCGAACAGCGCCGCGCCCAACGGCCGGAACCCGAAGCCGATGGCGAACCCGGCGAGGGAATAGAGCAGTTCGACGGTCGGATTGTCGGTCGGGAAGAATGTCCGTCCGATGATCGGCGCCAGCACGCCGTAAATGTAGAAATCATACCATTCGAACAACGTGCCCAGCGCGGACGCGGTGATCACCAGCCGGTCCCGCCGGGCGTCCATCACATAGCCGGTGCCGACCCCATCCCCGCTCATTCCACCCCCTGCTCATCCTGTCCGTTCGCCGTCGTTGTAATGAAGCGCCGAATTCCGGCAAGCGCGAGAAGGACTATCGTCGATATGGGTGGGAGCGGCCATTCCCCCTATTCTTCACCCCTCTCCCCTGTTCGTCACCCCGGACTTGATCCGGGGGCCCGCTGCCTTGACTAGGCGCGGGTAGAGGCAAAAGCGGGACCCCGGATCAAGTCCGGGGTGACGGAAAACTGATGACTGCAGTTGGCCAACAACCACCACCCCCTCAAAATAACCGCGACCCATCCGGCACAACCCGATCCGGCGAGAACAGCACCACCGCCCCGGCCTCATCCGCGAACCCCAGCGTCAACACTTCGGACAGGAATTTCCCGATCTGCCGCGGCGGAAAATTGACGACCGCCGCCACCTGCCGCCCCGGCAAATCCTCCAGCGCGTAATTTTCGGTGATCTGCGCGCTCGATTTCTTTCGCCCTATCCCCGGCCCGAAATCGATCAGCAGCTTATAGGCGGGCTTCCGCGCCTCCGGATAAGGCTCCGCCGACAGGATCGTGCCGACGCGAATATCGACCTTCAGGAAATCGTCGAAGCCGACAAGGTCTGCGGCCGCCGCCGCGGGATCATGGTTCAGATGCATGCCGACAGGCTAATGCCAGCAGCCAGCCGAAGTCGAGGGACATGATCCCCCGACTTCGCCCAAATGGCCCGAACTATTCCAGTTCCAGGATGATCGCGTCGACCGGCAGGCTTTCGCCCTGCGCGGCGGACACGCTCTTCACCACGCCCGCCTTCTGCGCGCGCAGGATATTTTCCATCTTCATCGCCTCGATCACGGCGAGCGGCTGGCCGATCTCGACCTTGTCGCCTTCCTTGACGTTCAGCGCGACCAGCAGGCCCGGCATCGGACAGATCAGGAAGCGCGACAGATCCGGCGGAATCTTCTCGATCATATGCCTGGCATGCACCGCCGCATGGGCGGGCAGGATGCGCAGCTTGTGGCTGGCGCCATGCGCGGTCAGCACGAAGCCGGAACGCACCGGCGCGATCTTCACCGCCAGTTGCTCCTCGCCGAACTCCGCCTCGATCAGCCGGTCGCCCGGTGTATATTCCAGCGCCAGTTCGATGGCCTCCCCATCCACCGTGACGTCGTCGCCGTTGATCACCACGTCATGGATGACATCCCCGATCTTCACCTGCCATCCGGTCGGCGGCGCAAGGCGCTTGCCCAACTGCCCCTCGATCCGGCGGGCGCGGTCCGCCTGCGCCATGGCCGCGAAGGCGCCTATGGCCGACAGACGCTTCAGCAGCGTTTCGGATGCCGGAGCGCCGGTGAAGCCCTCCGGATATTCCTCCGCGATGAAGCCGGTGGTGATGTTGCCCGAACGGAAGCGCTCATGCTGCATCAGCGCCGAGACGAAATCGATATTATGCCCCGGCCCCTCGATCTCGAACTGATCCAGCGCCGCGATCTGCTTGTCGATGGCCTCCAGCCGGGTCGGCGCCCAGGTGATCAGCTTGGCGATCATCGGGTCGTAGAACATGCTGACTTCGCCTCCCTCGACCACCCCGTCATCGACGCGCACGCCGTCCACCGCTTCCGGCGGATTATAGCGGATCAGACGCCCCGTCGATGGCAGGAAACCGCGATAGGGGTCTTCGGCATAGACGCGGTTCTCGATCGCCCAGCCATTGATCTTCACATCCTCCTGACGGAAGCTCAGTTCCTCGCCATTGGCGACGCGGATCATCTGCTCGACCAGGTCCAGGCCGGTAATCTCCTCCGTCACCGGATGTTCGACCTGCAAACGGGTGTTCATTTCCAGGAAGTAGAAGCCGTCGCCCGTCTTGTCCGCGCCCGACACGATCAGCTCGACCGTGCCCGCGCTGAAATAGCCCACCGCCCGCGCCAAAGCGACGCACTGCTCGCCCATCTTCCTGCGCATTTCGGGGCTGACGAAGGGCGAAGGCGCTTCCTCGACCACCTTCTGGTGGCGGCGCTGGATCGAGCATTCGCGCTCGTTCAGGTAAAGGATATTGCCATGCTGGTCGCCCAATATCTGGATTTCGATATGGCGCGGGCTTTCGATGAACTTCTCGATGAACACGCGGTCGTCGCCGAAGCTGTTGAGGCCTTCGCGCTTGGTCGCCTCGAATCCCTCGCGGACATCCTGCTCGCTATAGGCCAGGCGCATGCCCTTGCCGCCGCCGCCGGCCGACGCCTTCATCATCACAGGATAGCCGATCTCGTTGGAGATGCGGACCGCATGTTCCGTATCCTCGATCACGCCGACATAGCCGGGGACGACATTGACGCCCGCTTCCTTGGCCAGCTTCTTCGACTCGATCTTGTCGCCCATCGCGGCGATGGCGTTGGCGGGGGGGCCGATGAAGACGATGCCCGCCTCGTCCAGCGCCTTGCGGAAGCTCTCCCGCTCCGACAGGAAGCCATAGCCCGGATGCACGGCGTCGGCGCCGGTCGCCTTGCACGCCTCGATGATCTTGTCGGCCAGCAGATAGGACTGGGCGGCGGGCGGCGGGCCAAGATGCACGGCTTCGTCCGCCATCAGGACATGAGGCGAACGCGCATCCGCATCCGAATAGACCGCCACGGTCTTGATGCCCATCTTCCGCGCCGTGCGGATGACGCGGCATGCAATTTCGCCACGGTTCGCGATCAGGATCTTGGTGATTGCCATCTTTATCCTTGCCCCAGTCCTTATGCTGCCGTTCGCCCTGAGCAGGGGCTGAGCGAAGTCGAAGACCCGTATCGAAGGGTCCTTCGATACGCCACTTCGACAAGCTCAGTGGCTACTCAGGATGAACGGAGATGTTTTCTATTCCGCCGCCACGGCCTCCAGATGCCCATGCGGCTGCGCCATCATCGGCGCCAGCCCAAGCTTGGAAAGCAGCGCGCTATCCTTGTCGTCCCCGGCATTGGCCGCCGTCAGCAGCTTGTCGCCAGTGAAGATGCTGTTCGCCCCCGCCATGAAGCAGAGCGCCTGACAGGCCTCGCTCATGCTCTCGCGCCCGGCGGAGAGCCGCACCATCGACTGCGGCATGACGATCCGCGCCACCGCCACGGTCCGCACGAACTCCACCTCGTCGATCTTCGCGAGCGGCGTATCCTTCAGCATGTCGCCCAGCACCGTGCCTTCCACTGGCACCAGCGCATTGATCGGCACGCTTTCGGGATGCGGCATGGTGGCCAGCGCATGCAGGAAACCGATCCGGTCGCTCCGCGTCTCGCCCATGCCGACGATCCCGCCGCAGCACACGTTGATGCCCGCGGAGCGCACATTTTCCAGCGTCTCGATCCGGTCCTCGAAGGTCCGGGTGGTGATGACGTTGGCGTAATTTTCCGGCGATGTGTCGATATTATGGTTGTAATAATCCAGCCCCGCATCGGCCAACTGCTTCGCCTGACCGGCCGACAGCATGCCCAGCGTCATGCAGGTTTCCATGCCCATCTGGCGAACGCCCTTCACCATCTCGATCAGCTTGGGCATGTCCCGTTCCTTGGGATTGCGCCACGCCGCGCCCATGCAGAACCGGCCCGAACCATGGTCCTTCGCCTGCGCCGCCGCCTGGAGCACGGCCTGCACGTCCATCAGCTTGGTCGCCTTCAGGCCGCTTTCCGCCTCGGTCGACTGGCTGCAATAGCCGCAATCCTCCGGACAACCGCCGGTCTTGATCGACAGCAGGGTCGACAACTGCACTTCATTGCGCGGGAAATTCGCGCGATGGATCGACTGCGCCTCGAACATCAGGTCGTTGAAGGGCAGGTCGAACAGCGCGGCGATCTCTTCGCGAGTCCAGTCGGTGCGCGGCTGCACGGGATTCATATCGCACCTCCGTTCGCTTCGAGCGAAGTCGAGAAGCGGAAAACGAACGGCTGTCTGGCAATGGGGCTAGTCAAGCGGCTTCCTCCAGCCCCGCTGGGGGCATGTTGTGGCCGAGGAGGCGCAGCACATCGGCGGCGCATTCCACGACGTTGGAACCCGGTCCATAAATCCCCTGAACGCCCGCGTCACGGAGGAAGTCGTAATCCTGCGGCGGAATGACCCCGCCTGCGATCACCTTGACGTCGTTCCGCCCCTTCTCCCGAAGCTGCCTGATGAGTTCGGGGATCAGCGTCTTGTGCCCCGCGGCCAGCGACGAAGCGCCCACCACGTCGACGCCGCTGTCCAGCGCCAGCACCACCGTTTCCTCCGGCGTCTGGAACAGCGGCCCCGACACGATGTCGAAACCCATGTCCCCGAACGCCGAAGCGATCACGTTGGCGCCCCGGTCATGGCCGTCCTGCCCCATCTTGGCGATGAGGATCTTCGGCTTGCGACCGAGGCGCCGCTCGACGGCCTGCACCCCGTCAAGTACCTGTTTCCAGCGAGCATCCTGCGCATAAGGCTGGGCATAGACCCCCTTCACCGGCGTCGGCACCGTGCCGTAGCGGTTGAAGCTGTCCTCCATGGCGGAGGAGATTTCGCCCAGCGTGGCTCGCGCCCGCGCCGCCTCGACCGCATGGGCGAGGAGGTTGTTTTCGATGGATTGCCGACCGGCGGCGGCTGCACGCAGCGATTCCAGCGCGGCCTGACAAGCTGCCTCGTCACGCTCCGCCTTCACCTTGTTGATGCGGGCGATCTGCGCTTCCCGGACCTTCGTGTTGTCGACTTCCAGCGTTTCCAGCAGGTCTTCGTTCGCCAGACGATATTTGTTGACGCCGACGATGACGTCCTCGCCCCGATCCACGCGAGCCTGACGGGCGGCGGCGGCGGTCTCGATCATGGCCTTGGGCCAGCCTGCGCCCACGGCCTTCGCCATGCCGCCCTCGGCCTCGACGCGGTCGATGATCTCCTGCGCTGCGTCGACGAGCTGCTGCGTCAAAGCCTCGACATAATAGCTGCCGCCCAGCGGATCGACGACATTGCACATGCCGGTCTCTTCCTGGATGACGATCTGCGTGTTGCGGGCGATGCGGGCCGAAAAATCGGTCGGCAGCGCGATCGCCTCGTCCAGCGCGTTGGTGTGCAGCGACTGCGTGCCGCCCAGCATCGCCGCCATCGCCTCGATGGTGGTGCGCATGACATTGTTATAGGGGTCTTGTTCGGTCAGCGACACGCCCGACGTCTGGCAATGGGTGCGCAGCATCTTGCTGCGCTCGTCCTGCGCGCCCAGCTTCGTCATGGCGCGATGCCACAGCACGCGGGCGGCGCGCAGCTTCGCGATCTCCATGAAGAAATTCATGCCGATCGCGAAGAAGAAGCTCAAACGACCCGCGAACTTGTCGATGTCCAGGCCCGACGCCACGCCATATTTCACATATTCGATGCCGTCCGCGATGGTGAAGGCCAGTTCCTGCACCTGCGTCGCCCCGGCCTCCTGCATATGATAGCCGGAGATGGAGATGCTGTTGAACTTCGGCATCTCCCGGCTGGTATAGCCGAAAATGTCGGAGATGATCCGCATCGAGGGTTCGGGCGGGTAGATATAGGTATTGCGGACCATGAACTCCTTGAGGATGTCGTTCTGGATGGTCCCGTCCAGCAGCTTGCGCTCGACCCCCTGCTCCTCGCCCGCGACGATGAAGAAGGCCAGGATCGGGATGACCGCGCCGTTCATCGTCATGGAAACGGACATCTTGTCGAGCGGAATGCCGTCGAACAGGATCTTCATGTCCTCTATGGTGTCGATGGCGACGCCCGCCTTGCCGACGTCGCCGACGACGCGGGGATGGTCGCTGTCATAGCCGCGATGGGTCGCCAGGTCGAAGGCGACGGAAAGCCCCTTCTGCCCCGCCGCCAGGTTGCGGCGATAGAAGGCGTTGGATTCCTCGGCGGTCGAAAAGCCCGCATATTGCCGGATGGTCCAGGGACGCCCCGCATACATGGAAGCGCGCACGCCCCGCGTGAAAGGCGCGAAACCGGGAAGGCCCGGATCGCCAACTTTATCTGGGGTCACGTCCTCCGCCGTATAGAGCGGCTTGACGGTGATCCCTTCCGGGGTTTCCCAGTTCAGATCCTTGCCCTTCACCTCCTTCGCGGCGGCGGCGGCCCACTGATCCAGCGTCGGCTTCTCGGTCATTGTCTGTAACCTACCTTCAAACCCAAATCCGTTCGCCCTGAGTAGAGGCTGAGCGTGTCGAAGCCTCTTATCGAAGGGCCTTGCGCAACCCATCCTTCGATCTCCCGCTTCGACAGGCTCAGCGGCTACTCAGGACGAACGGCGCTATTCAATGCGCCTCCCTGGGCGTCTCCATGATCTCCGTCAGCACCCCGTTCATATCCTTGGGGTGGACGAAGAAGATCAGCGTCCCATGCGCCCCGATGCGGGGTTCGCCCAGCACCTTCTTGCCCAGACCTTCGAACCAGGCCTTCGCCTCATGAATATCAGGCACTTCATAGCACATATGATGCTGCCCGCCCGCCGGGTTCTTGGCGATGAAGCCATGGATCGGGCTGTTCTCGCCCAAAGGCTCGATCAGTTCGATCTGCGTCCCCGCCGTGCCATTCTCGCCCGGCGTATCGACGAAGCACACCTTCACCCCCTGCGCGGGCAGGTCGAAAGGCTCATGCGCGATCGTCGCGCCCATGACGTCGCGATAATAAGCGATGCTGGCTTCCAGCGAAGGCGTCGCGACGCCGATATGGTTCAAGCGACCGAGTTTCATAGTCCCATTCCCAACTTCGTCACCCCAGCGAAAGCTGGGGTCTCGTGCCTTTACGTTCCACATGGCCGCCTGAGATCCCAGCCTGCGCTGGGATGACGGCCGTTGGGGCATCAAAGCGGAATATTGTCGTGCTTCTTCCAGGGGTTCTCCAGCGCCTTGTTCCGCAGCTTGCGCAAGCCCAGCGCGATCCGCTTGCGCGTCGAGTGCGGCTGGATCACCTCGTCGATGAAGCCCTTGCTCGCCGCCACGAACGGATTGGCGAAGCGGTCCTCATATTCCTTCGTCTTCTGCGCGATCTCTTCGGGCGTCTTGCCGCGGAAGATGATCTCCACCGCGCCCTTCGCGCCCATCACCGCGATCTCCGCCGTCGGCCAGGCATAGTTCAGGTCGCCGCGCAGATGCTTCGACGCCATCACGTCATAGGCGCCGCCATAGGCCTTGCGCGTGATGACGGTGATCTTCGGCACGGTCGCCTCCGCATAGGCGAACAGCAGCTTCGCGCCATGCTTGATGATGCCCGAATGCTCCTGCGCCGTCCCCGGCAGGAAGCCCGGCACGTCCACGAAGGTCACGATGGGAATCTCGAAGGCGTCGCAGAAACGCACGAACCGCCCGGCCTTCTTGGAGGAGTTGATGTCCAGAACCCCCGCCAGCACCATCGGCTGGTTGGCGATGATCCCGACGGTCTTGCCCTCGACCCGCCCGAAACCGCAGATGATGTTCCCCGCATGGGCGGGCTGCACCTCGAAGAAGTCGCCCTCGTCCACCACCTTGCGGATCAGCTCGTGCATGTCATAGGGCTGGTTCGCATTGGCGGGGATCAGCGTGTCCAGGCTCTCCTCGATCCGGTCCCATGGATCGGCGCTCGGCCGCTCCGGCACCGGCTCCTTGTTGGAGGCAGGCAGGAAGTCCACGAAATCGCGCACCGCCAGCAGCGCCTCGATGTCATTCTCGAACGCCACGTCCGCCACGCCCGACTTGGTCGTGTGCGTCACCGCGCCGCCCAGTTCCTCCTGCGTGACCACCTCGTTGGTGACGGTCTTCACCACGTCCGGCCCGGTCACGAACATGAAGCTGCTATCCTTCACCATAAAGATGAAGTCGGTCATGGCGGGCGAGTAAACCGCGCCGCCCGCGCAAGGCCCCATGATCACGCTGATCTGCGGCACCACGCCCGAAGCCAGCACATTGCGCTGGAAAATCTCCGCATAGCCGCCCAGCGACGCCACGCCTTCCTGGATGCGCGCCCCGCCGGAATCGTTGAGGCCGATCACCGGCGCGCCGACCTTCATGGCGATGTCCATGATCTTGCAAATCTTCATCGCATGCCGTTCGGACACAGCGCCGCCATAAACGGTGAAGTCCTGCGAAAACACATAGACCAGACGGCCGTTGATCGTGCCCGATCCGGTGACGACGCCGTCGCCGGGGATATGCTGCTCGTCCATGCCGAAGTCGATGCAATTATGCTCGACATACATGTCCAGCTCCTCGAAGCTGTCCTCGTCCAGCAGCACTTCCAGCCGTTCACGGGCCGTCAACTTGCCCTTGGCATGCTGGGCGTCGATGCGGCGCTGTCCGCCGCCCAGGCGGGCTGCGTCGCGCTTGGCTTCGAGCTGTTCGATGATGGCGAGCTTCGACATATCAGGCATTTCTCCGGCTTGTCGCGGACATCTTTGCCCGCCCTTCCCAATCTTTCCGCATTTTCGCAAATGCGATTTTGCCAATTTGCAAATTGCGACTTTGCAAATTATGGACGAATCATGGCCCGTGGCAATCGAATCTTCGCAGGTCCGCGCCTGCGCCAACTCCGCCTGGATCACCGTATGGACCAGGCGACCATGGCCCATGCGCTGGGCATATCGGTATCCTATCTCAGCCAGCTGGAGAATGACGACCGTCCCCTGACGGCCAAGGTCAAGGCGGCTGTCGCCAGCGCCTTTCCCACCGACTGGGCCAGTTTCGACAGTCGGGAGGAGGAGCAGCTTCTGGGCGCCTTCACCTTCGCCCTCGCCCATCCCGAACTGCCCGGCACGCCGATGGAGCCGGAGCGGATCGAAAAGCTGCACCTGCATTTCCCCGAATTCGCGGCGCGCTATGTCGACCTCTACAACGCCCATATGCGCGCCAACGAACGCATCAACATGATCGAGGAGGCGATCGCCAACGATCATGCGGTGCAGGCCCGCCTGCCCTGGGAAGCGGCGCGGGACTGGTTCCACGAAGCGGGCAATTACGTCCATGTCCTCGACTGCCTGGCGGAGGACATGGCCGCCAGCTTCACCGCCGGCCAGACGCTGGACGAAGGCATGCTGGTGGAGGCGCTGGCCCGCCGCCACGGCATCGAAACGCTGATCGCCGAGACGCCGGATTCCGCGCTCCGCTCCTACACCAGCAGCGAAAAGCGCCTGTTCGTGAACGCGGCGCTGCCGACCGAAAGCCGCAAATTCATGCTCGCCCACCAGTTGATGATGCTGGAGGGGCAGGCCGTGATCGCGGACGTGGTCAACAAGGCGGCGTTGCCCGTGCCCGGCGCGGACCGGCTGCTCGCCATCGGCCTCGCCAATTATGCGGCGGGCGCGCTGCTGATGCCCTATGCCCCGTTCCGCGAAGCCGCTCGCGAAGTGCGCCATGACATAGACCGTCTCGCCCGCCGCTTCGGCGTCAGCTTCGAACAGGCCTGCCACCGCCTCTCGACGCTGCAAAGACCCGGCCTGCGCGGCATCCCCTTCTTCTTCTGCCGCGTCGACATGGCGGGCAACATCACCAAGCGGCACAGCGCCACCCGTCTGCAATTCGCCCGCTTCGGCGGCGCCTGCCCGCTCTGGAATGTCCATGAAGCGGTCGCCGTCCCCGACCGGATCAACGTGCAGCTGGGGGAAACGCCCGACGGCGTCCGCTATGTCTCCATGGCGAAGGGGCTGGTGAAACCCTCCGGCAGCTACAGCCGCACTCCCCGCCGCTTCGCCGTCGTGCTGGGCTGCGAGACCGCCCATGCGGCCAATTTCGTCTATGCCGACGGCCTGCAACTGGAGGTGGAGGGGGCGGCGACCCCCATCGGCATCACCTGTCGCCTCTGCCCCCGCCAAAGCTGCGACCAGCGCGCCTTCCCCCCCGCCGACCGCCCGATCCGCGTCGATCCCGACAACCGGCAGATCGTGCCCTACTGGATCGGCTGACAAGCAAAAGGGGCTTTTCCGCCAATCCTGCTTGCGGGAACTGGCCCTGTCGCTCGTCCGCCCTTCCGGATAAGGATTGATGGATGAGTGACGCGGATATTCTGACGAACAACTCCCTCCGGCAGGAACTGGTGGATGACGGCTATGCCCGCCTGCCGGGTTCCGGCCTGTTCGACCTGCTCGCGATCCGGAGCGCCGACTGGGCCGCGCTCGCCCGAAGCTGGGACGATCTCGGCCCCGACCTCTATATGGCCGACGGCGGCCGGTATCGCCGCCGCCGCCACGCGACCTTCGCCTGCGATCAGGACGGCTTCACGCGCATGCCGCACCAGCCCCATTTCCAGAGCCGCGACTATAATCCGCTGAACGGCGACGTGCAGCGCTGGTTCGACCCCATCGAACAAAGCACCATCGACAATGCCGCGATGCAGTCGATCCTGGCCTTCTGCGTCCGCAGCTTCCCCCTGTCAGGACGGCAGCATGTCGAACTCCACCAGTTCCGCATAGAGGCGCGCAGCGGCGAACGGGGCCGCCCCACGCCCGAAGGCATGCACCGCGACGGCGTCGACTGGGTGTTCGTGATGCTGGTCGAGCGCCGCAACGTGCGCGAAGGCGTCACCCGCATCGGCACGCCGCAGGGCAGGGAACTGGGCGAATTCACCCTCGCCCGCCCCGGCGACGCGGTATTGATCGACGACCAACGCATCATGCACGGCGTCACCGAAATCCATGCCGTCGACCCGGCCCGACCCGCCTGGCGCGACGCCCTGGTCGTCACCTTCGCGGCCACCACCTGATCCCTATTTCAGCAGCACCAGTTCCTCGGCCATGCTGGGATGCAGGGCCACGGTGTCGTCAAAGGCCTGCTTGGTGAGACCGGCCTTCACCGCGATGGCCGCCGCCTGCAATATTTCCGGCGCGTCCGGGCCGATCATGTGCAGCCCGACCACCCGGTCGGTCGTCGCATCCACCACCATCTTGTAGAGCGCCCGCTCGTCCCGTCCGGCCAGCACATTCTTCATCGGCCGGAAATCGGACGTATAGATTTTCACCGTGCCCAGCTTGTTCCTTGCCTCCGCCTCGGTCATCCCGACCCCGGCGAGCGGCGGATGGCTGAACACGGCGGACGGCACGCAGGCATAGTCGACCGTGCGCGGATTGTCCCCGAACAGCGTATCGGCAAAGGCATGCCCCTCCCGGATCGCCATCGGCGTCAACTGCATCCTGTCGGTGACGTCGCCCACCGCATAGATGCTCTCGCAACTGGTGCGGCTATAGTCATCGACCTTGATCGCGCCCTTGTCGCTGAGTTCGACTCCGGCATTTTCCAGCCCCAGCCCCTCGACATGCGGCCTGCGTCCGGTCGCAAAGAGGAGCAGGTCGCAGGCGATGGGATCGCCGCTCTTGAACCGGACGGTCAGCGTGCCGTCCTCCTTCTTCTCGATCTTCTCCATCTCCGCATTGAAGCGGAAATTGATCCCCTTCATCGTCGAAATCTGGAGCAACCGATCGCGGATCTGCTCGTCATAGCCGCGCAGCAGCGTGCCCGAACGGTTCACGATGGTCACATGGCTGCCGAACTGGTGGAAGATGCCCGCAAATTCATTGGCGATATAGCCGCCGCCCACGATCACGATCCGCTTCGGGCACTCCTCCAGATGGAAAAGCTCGTTGGAGGTGACGCCATGTTCCGCGCCCTCGATGTCGGGAACGATGGGCCATGCCCCGGTCGAAACCAGGATATATTTCGCGCTCACCTCCCGCCCGCTCGCCAGCCTGACGCCATGCGGCCCGGTGATCGTCGCCCGCTCCTGGATCAGTTCGACTTCATGGTTGTCCAGCGTGTTCCTGTAGAGGCCCTCCAGCCGGTCCACATCGGCCAGCACATTGTCGCGCAGCGTCTTCCATTCGAAATCGCAATCCGGCACGTTCCAGCCGAAACGCCGCGCATCCTTCAGATCCTCGGCGAAATGCGCGCCGTAGATCAGCAGCTTCTTGGGCACGCAACCGCGAATGACGCAGGTGCCGCCGACGCGATATTCCTCCGCCACCGCGACCTTCGCGCCATGGGCCGCCGCCACGCGGGAAGCCCGCACGCCGCCCGATCCCGCGCCGATGACGAAAAGGTCGAAGTCGTAGTCGCTCATATAAGCCTCCGCTGCATTGCGCCCGCATATGGAGCGTCCCCGGCGGAGTTACAAATCGGAATCTGGCTAAGCTCGTCCCGCAAGCGGGATGGACCTGCTCGTCAAAGCCCGCCCAAGGCCAGGTCGATCAACGCCATGGTCGACGGATCGAAGCCCTTCGGCCCCTCCGCCTCGATGGACCTGGCGATCTCCTTGCCCAGTTCGACCCCGAACTGGTCGAACGGATTGATCCCCATCAGCACCGCATTGGCGAAGGTCCGATGCTCGTAGAAGGCGATCAGCGCCCCCAGCACTTCGGGCGTCACATCGTCCAGCAGGATGGTGGTCGAAGGCCGGTTGCCGGGATAGGCCCGCGCCGGATCGGCGTCATTCTCCTTCCCCCGCATCAAAGCCGCCCCCTGCGCGAAGCAGTTGACCAGCAAAGCCCGATGATGCGCCGGATCGAGCGCATGGCCCGGCTCGATGGAGGCGATGAACTCCACCGGCGTCAGGATCGTCCCCTGATGCAGCAACTGGAACACCGCATGCTGCGCGTCCGTGCCGACCCCGCCCCAGGTGATCGCCGCCGTCGGCCCGTCGACCGGCGCGCCGTCCCGCGTCACGCTCTTGCCGTTGCTCTCCATCTCCAGTTGCTGGAGATAGGATGGCAGCAGCCGCAGCCTTTCGTCATAGGCGAACAAGGCCCGCGTCTGGCACCCCAATATCCGCGCATAATATTGATCGACAAAGGCCGCGATCAGCGGCGCGTTCCGGCCGGGATCGCTCAGCCGGAAATGCCGGTCCATCGCCGCCGCGCCCTCCAGCAGGCTTTCGAACGCATCCCAGCCCAGCGCCAGCGCTGCCGGAAAGCCGATGGACGACCAGAGCGAATAGCGCCCGCCCACGGACTCCGCGAAGGGCAGCACCCGCGTCTCGTCCACGCCCCATTCGATGGCCTTGTCCGGCGAGGCGGTCAGCGCGATCACCCGGCCATAGGGATCGTCCACTCCCGCCTCGACCATCCAGTTGATCGCGCTCGCGGCGTTCAGCATGGTCTCGGTCGTGGTGAAGGTCTTGGAAGCGACCGCAATCAATGTCGCTTCCGGATCGAACCGCGAAATCGCCCGCTCCAGCGCCGTGCCGTCGACATTGGACACGATGGCGACGTCATAACGCGCCCCGTCCCCGCCCAGCGCATCGACGATCAGGTCCGGCCCCAGCGCCGACCCGCCGATGCCGATATGCAAAATATGCCGGACCGGCCCCAGCGCCTCGCCCTCTATCGCGTCGATCAGCGCCCGCATCCGCGCATGGAACATCTTGGCCCGCGCCACGCTGTCGGCATTGCCCTCGCCCCGCTCGGCGGGATGCTCGGCGGCGCGGCCCTCGCTATTGTTCACCGCCTCGCCCGCGAACAGCGCGTCCCGCTGCGCGGCAAAGCCCCTCTCCTCCGCCAGCTTCAGAAAGCCGGCGAACAGATCGTCGGTCAGATGAGTCTTCGACCAGTCGAAACGGATCGGCCCCTGGGTCAGCGTGAACTTGCTCAGCCGGTCGGGATCGGCGGTGAAGATGGACTTGAGATCGGCCTGGGGAAGAGCCGCGAGCGCTGCCAGTGCAGGGCTGGACATTGGGGAATATCCTCTTGTTTCGCCGTTGATCGATACCGACGCTGCACCTGTCGATTCTTGCCCATCCTAGCCAAGTCGTTCCGCTATTGCACCGTTCGGACAGAAAATTCAGGCTGCAGGGCAGCATAGGGTGATGACCCGTTCACCTCTAGCCTCCTTGACGGCGGCTTTACGAACCCGCAAAAGCCGCGACGGCCTGTTTTCAAGGCGGATCGAAGGAAAAGACGACCAAAGCATGAGCGCAAAATCCGAAACGCGGGATTTCCTCTGGTTTCTCGCAAAGCTGGCGGTGTTCGTCTTCGTCCTGCGCAGCTTCATCGTGTCGCCCTTCAACATCCCGTCGGAATCCATGCAGCCGCGCCTGCTGATCGGCGATTATCTGCTGGTGGCGAAATGGCCCTATGGCTATTCGCGCTATTCGCTGCCCTTCGGCATTCCGCTGATCCCCGGCCGCATCCTCGCCTCCACGCCGCAGCGGGGTGACGTCGTAGTGTTCAAGGCGCCGCCGAACCAGAAGAACGACTATATCAAGCGCGTCATCGGCCTGCCCGGCGACATGATCTCCGTGCGCGGCGGCACCGTCTACCTGAACGGCCAGGCAATCCCGAAGCAGAAGGTGGCCGACCTCGTCATCCCCGTCACCCCCAATATGGAGGATGCGGCGGCCAGGGAGGGCAGCCCCTCCCCCTGCTACCGCCCCAAGTTCGAGGAACCGCTTGCCGGAGGCGGCCGCCAGTGCCGCTACCCGCAGTTCCGCGAAACCCTGCCCGGCGGCAAGAGCTATAACGTCCTCGACCTGGTGCCGGACGGCGCGGCGGACGACCGCGACACGGTGGTGGTGCCCGAAGGCCATCTCTTCATGATGGGCGACAATCGCGACCGCAGCGCCGACAGCCGCTTCCCGGCGGTCGACGGCGGCGGCATCGGCCTGGTGCCGGAGGAAAATCTGGTGGGCAAGGCGATGATCTCCGTCTTCTCCACGGACGGCAGCGCCAACTGGCTGCTCCCCTGGACATGGGTGTCCGCGGCGCGCTGGAGCCGCATCGGGGAAGGCTTTTGACGAAAGCGGACACCGAAGGCTGGCTGAAGGCCCTGATCGGCCACGCGCCGAAGGATCGGACCGCCTTCCATCAAGCGCTGACCCATGGCAGCGCCCATGCGGTGAACTATGAACGGCTGGAGTTCCTGGGCGACCGCATCCTCGGCCTGCTGATCGCCGAATGGGTCTATGACCGCTTTTCGGGCGAACCGGAAGGCAAGCTCTCCCGCCGCTTCAATGCGCTGGTGTCGGGCGAGACCTGCGCCGAAGTCGCCCGCAGCGCCGGGGTTCCGGCGCATCTCATCCTCGGCAAGCAGGCCCGCGACGACGGCGCGGCCGACAGCGACAATGTGCTGGGCGACGTGATGGAGGCGCTGATCGGCGCGCTCTATCTGGAGGGCGGCCTGGAGGAAGCCCGCACCCTGGTCCGCCGCCTCTGGGCCGACCGCGTCGACACCCAGGCAAGCGCCCCCAAACATCCCAAGTCCGCCCTCCAGGAATGGGCCGCCGCCAACAAGCGCAAGCCCCCGGAATATGCGATGACCGACCGCTCCGGCCCCCACCACGCGCTGAAATTCACGGTAACGGTCAGCATCAAGGGCGCGGGCGAAGCAAGCGCGACCGGCGGCTCCAAACAGGAAGCGGAAACCGCAGCGGCAAAGGCATTGCTGGACCAACTCACCGCTTAACCGCCCCACGCCCGCAACTGGCACACAACCCCACCCCGTTCGCCCTGAGCCTGTCGAAGGGCTTTTCTTTCTTCTGGAACGACATTGCCCTTCTGGACCTACCTCCTCCACTGCGCTGACCGCAGCTTCTACACCGGCCACACCGACAACCTCGAAACCCGCATCGCGCAACATGAAACAGGCGCAATCCCCGGCCACACCCAAAACCGCCGCCCGATAAAACTGGTCTGGTCGCAGGAGTTCGGAACCCGTATGGAGGCGCTGGAAGCAGAGCGCCAAATCAAGGGCTGGAGCCGGGCCAAGAAACTCGCGCTCATCCGCGAGGACTGGAAACTCATCTCCACCTTGGCGCGCTCGAACCAGGAAAAGTAAAGCCCTTCGACAGGCTCAGGGCGAACGGAGTTAAATTTGGAAGGTTCAGAAGTTCAGCAACATTGCGGCGTCATCGCCATAGTCGGCGCGCCCAACGCGGGCAAATCCACGCTGGTGAACGCGCTGGTCGGCCAGAAGGTGGCGATCACCAGCCCCAAGGCGCAGACCACCCGCACCCGCGTCATGGGCGTCGCGATAGAGGGCGAGGCGCAGATGGTCCTCGTCGACACCCCCGGCATCTTTCAGCCCAGGCGACGCCTGGACCGCGCCATGGTGCAGGCCGCATGGGGCGGCGCGCAGGGCGCCGACCTGATCGCGCTGGTCGTCGACGGCAAGGCGGGCCTGGGCGCCAAGATGGAACCGATCGTCGGCGCCCTCGCCGCCCGCCCGGAAAAGAAATGGCTGATCCTCAACAAGGTCGACATCGCCATCAAGGAAAAGCTGCTGGTCCACACCCAGCGCCTCTACGAACAGCTCGACATAGCGGAGACCTTCTTCGTCAGCGCCGCGACCGGCGACGGCCTTCCCGAACTCAAGACCGCCTTCGCCAGGGCCATGCCCGAAGGCCCCTGGCACTTCCCGGAGGATCAGGTCTCCGACGCCACCGACCGCATGCTGGCGGCGGAAATCACCCGCGAGCAGCTATACCATCAACTCCACGCCGAACTCCCCTATGCCGCCGCCGTCGACACGGAAAAATATAGCGAGCGGGATGACGGATCGGTGGAAATCCACCAGCAGATACTGGTCGGCCGCGCCAGCCAGCGCGCCATCGTGCTGGGCAAGGGCGGCCAGCGCCTCAAGGAAATCGGCTCGAAGGCCCGCGCCGAACTGGCCAGCCTGCTGGGCGTCAAGGTCCATCTCTACCTCCACGTCAAGGTGAAGGAGGATTGGGAGGACGACCGCTTCATCTACCGCGACATCGGCCTGGACTGGGTGGAGTAAGCCGTTTCACCGTTCGCTTCGAGCGAAGTCGAGAAGCGGATAGAGTACGCTTCTCGTTTCTCGACTTCGCTCGAAACGAACGGAAGCCGAATTACTCCGCCGCCACCTTCTTCTTCGCAGGCGCCTTCTTCGCAGCGGGCTTCTTCGCCGCACCCTTTTTGGCCGCCGCCTTCTTCCCCTTTTTCGCAGGCGCCGCCGCAGCCCGCGCATCGATCAACTGCGCCGCTTCCTCCAGCGTCAGGGCGTCCTGCTCGATCGTCTTGGGCAGGGTCGCGTTGGTCGTGCCGTCAGTCACATAAGGTCCATAACGCCCCGCCATCAGCTTGATCTCGGCCTCTGTGCGCGGATGCTTGCCCAGCACCTTCAGCGGCTCCCGCGATGAAGCCCCGCGCCCGCCCCTGTTCGCCGCGTCCGCCAGCTTCGCGACGGCGCTGTTCATCCCCACCTCGAAAATCTCGGCGGTGGAGGAAAGCCGCCCATATTTGCCGTCATGCAGCAGATAAGGCCCGAACCGCCCGATATTCGCCACGATGGGCTTGCCCGTCTCCGGATGCGGTCCGATCTCGCGGGGCAGGCTCAGCAGCTTCACCGCCCAGTCCAGCGTCAATTCGCCATCGGGCAAATCCTTGGGAATGGACCCGCGCTTGGCCTCCTTGCCCTCTCCCATCTCGATATAGGGGCCGAACCGCCCGGATTTCCGGACGATATCCTGCCCGGTCTCAGGATGCTTGCCCAGCACTTCCGGCCCGCTATCCTCGGCCCCGTCCTTGCCGCCCGGCTGCCCGAACTTGCGCGTATATTTGCATTCGGGATAGTTGGAACAGGCGATGAACGCCCCGAACCGCCCGCCGCGCAGCGACAATTGCCCGTCACCGCACATCGGGCAGGCGCGGGGGTTGGACCCGTCCGCCTTGGGCGGAAACAGCATCGGCTCCAGAAACTTGTCCAGTTCCGCCGTGATGTCCGACGGCTTCTGCTCCATCACCTCGGCGGTCTTGGGCTTGAAATCGCGCCAGAAGGCTTCCAGCACCGCCTGCCACTGGGCACGCCCGCCGGAAATATCGTCCAGCTCCTCCTCCAGCCCCGCCGTGAAGTCGTAGGACACATAACGTTCGAAGAAACGCTCCAGGAAAGCCGTCACCAGCCGTCCGCTCTCCTCCGCGAAAAAGCGGTTCTTCTCGATCCGCACATAGTCGCGGTCCTTGAGCACCTGCAAGGTCGATGCATAGGTGGAGGGCCGCCCGATTCCCAATTCCTCCAGCTTCTTGACCAGCGACGCTTCGGAATAGCGCGGCGGCGGCTGGGTGAAATGCTGCTCCGCCGTCACCTTCCGCTTCGCCGGGGCATCGCCCGCCGCCATGCGCGGCAACAGCTTGCTGTCGTCGTCCTCGCCATCGGCGGAGGCATGTTTGCCGGAGCCGCGCTCAGGATCGTCCCGGCCTTCCTCATAAAGCGCCAGGAACCCCGGAAAGATCACCACCTGGCCCGTGGCGCGCAGCCCATGCTGCCCGGTCCCGTCCACCAGATCGACCGTCGTCCGTTCCAGCCGCGCCGACGCCATCTGGCTCGCCAGCGCCCGCTTGAAGATCAGGTCGTACAGCCGCCCATGGTCGCCCGATCCCACCTTGTCCCGGTAAAATTCGGTCGGGCGGATCGCTTCGTGCGCTTCCTGCGCATTCTTCGCCTTGGTCTGATATTGGCGCGGCTTTTCAGGCAGATAGCCCCCGTCATAACGCTCCGCTATCGCCTTGCGCGCTGCCGAGATGGCGCTGCCGTCCATCTGCACGCCATCGGTACGCATATAGGTGATCGCGCCATCCTCATAAAGCTGCTGCGCGATCCGCATCGTATGGCTGGCGGAAAAGCCCAGCTTGCGCGCCGCCTCCTGCTGAAGCGTCGAAGTCGTGAAGGGCGGCGGAGGATTGCGCGAAACCGGCTTGGTCTCGACCTTCTCGACGGTGAAGCGCCCCGCCTCCACGTCCGCCTTCGCGGCCATGGAGTCGCCTTCCCGGCCGATGGTCAGCCGCTCGATCTTCTCGCCGCGCCACTTGACCAGCCGGGCGGTGAAACCCTGCCCCGCCTGCTCCATTTCCGCCGCGACCGACCAATATTCCTGCGGCACGAAACTCTCGATCTCGCGCTCCCGCTCGACCACCAGCCGCAGCGCCACCGACTGCACCCGCCCCGCCGACTTGGCGCCCGGCAGCTTGCGCCACAACACCGGCGACAGCGTGAAGCCGACCAGATAATCCAGCGCCCGCCGCGCCCGGTAGGCGTCGATCAGATCCTCGTCCAGCGCGCGCGGCTGCGCCATCGCCTCCGTCACCGCCTGCTTGGTGATCGCGTTGAAGGTCACGCGGTCGACCTTCTGCGGCAAGGCCTTCTTGGCGCGCAGCACCTCCTGCACATGCCAGCTTATCGCCTCCCCCTCGCGATCGGGGTCGGTCGCCAGGATCAGCCGGGTCGCCTTCTTGGCTTCGTCGGCAATGGCCTTTAGCTGCTTGCCCTTGTCGCCATAATTTTCCCAACTCATGGCAAAGCCGTTGTCGGGGTCCACCGACCCGTCCTTGGGCGGCAGGTCGCGAATATGCCCATAGCTGGCCAGCACATGGAAATCGCCGCCCAGATATTTTTCGATGGTCTTCGCCTTGGCCGGCGATTCAACGATGACAAGCTGCATTCAAGCCCCGGTTCAAATTGTCTCTCACGTACACGCGCGAGTCTGAAAGCTGTTTCCGCCCCCCGTCAAGCCGCCGCGATGCAGGCGGCATTCCGCGCGGTCAGGACGCCCCGTCACGACAGGCTGACCTTCCCGCCCGCATGCCGTTCCAGCCGGGCGGCGAGTTCCAGTTCCAGCAGCACGGTCTGCACCACGGCGGGGCCAAGGCCCGACAGCCTTATCAGTTCATCCACCGGCACGGGCGCCGGCCCCAGCAGCGCGACGACCGACGCCCGCTCCCGCTCGGCCACGTCGCCCGACGGCGGCTCGCCCGCAAAGTCGCCTCCGGCTTGCCGAACCATGCGCGGATCGATGGCGCCGATCGCCTCGATCACGTCGGCGGCGTTCTGGATCAGCACCGCGCCCTCGCGGATCAACTGGTTGCACCCCTGGGCGCGGGGATCGAGCGGGGAGCCGGGCACCGCCATCACCTCCCGTCCCGCCTCCCCCGCCAGTCGCGCCGTGATCAGCGAGCCGGATTTGGGCGCGGCCTCGACCACTACGGTGCCCCTGGCCAGCCCGGCTATGATCCTGTTGCGCGCTGGAAACTGCCGGGCCAGGGGCTGCGTGCCCGGCGGATGCTCGGTGACGAGCAGTCCTTGCTCGGCCAGCCGCTCCTGCAACTCCGCATTTTCCGGCGGAAAGGCGATGTCGATGCCGCAGGCGATGACGGCGATGGTGCCGCTCTCCAGCGCGCCCTGATGCGCGGCCGTATCGATGCCCCGCGCCAGCCCGGACACCACCACCGCACCCCGCTGCCCCAGTTCCTGCGCCAGCATGCGGGCGAACCGGCACGCGGCGGCGGAGGCATTGCGCGCCCCCACCATCGCCACGCATTCCCGCGCCGCCAGCGACACGTCGCCGCGCACGATCAGAGCGGGCGGCGCGCCCTCCATCTGGTCGAGCAGGAAGGGGTAATCGGCATCGCCCATGATCAGGTAGCGGGCGCCGGCCGCCCGGCTGCGGGCGATTTCCTGCTCGATTATCTTCGCGTCGACGATGCTGGCCTTGCCGCCGCCCCGCGCCGCCATGTCCGGCAGCGCCCGCAAAGCCTCGCCCGCCGTGCCGAAGCGCGCCATCAACTGGCGGAAGGTGACAGGGCCGATGCGCGGCGAACGGATCAGGCGCAGGCGGTTGAACCGCTCCTGCTCGCTCATTCCCCGGTCGGAGCCTTTTTCGAAGCGCCCACCTTCGGCTCGGTGCCCCTTAGGAGGCGTGCGATATTCTCCCGGTGCCGCCACAGCACGATCAGCGCCAGCGCCAGCGCGACGGGAACCAGGTCGATCCGGCCGAAGCACCACATGGCGACAGGCGCGCTCACCGCCGCCGCCATGCCGCCCACGGACGACCATTTTGTCCCGAACAGCGCGCCCAGCCACACGACAGCGAAGACGATCCCGGCAGGCCAGTAAAGCGCCGTCACCACGCCCATCATGGTCGCCACGCCCTTGCCCCCGGCAAAGCGCAGCCAGACAGGATAGCAATGCCCGATAAAGGCCATGGCCCCCGCCATCGGCCCGCCGCCCTCGACCAGCGCCGCGCCGACCAGCACCGCCGCTCCGCCCTTCAGCAGGTCGAGCAGCAGCGTCGCCGCCGCCAGCCCCTTGCGCCCGGTGCGCAACACATTGGTCGCGCCGATATTCCCAGACCCGATCTTGCGCAGGTCGCCCGCCCCGGTGAAGCGCGTCAGCAACAGCCCGAAGGGTATGGAACCCAGCAGATAACCGACCAACAGGACGAATGCGGGAAGAAGCCAGGGAGGAGTCATGATCTCGCCGAAATAGTTGCGGCGCGACCATAGCGCCCCCAACGCGCCGGGCAATGGCGAAGGCGACATATATGGAAACATCCAATTCCTCCCCATCACAGATGGGGAGGGGGACCGTTCGCGAAGCGAATGGTGGAGGGGAAATCCACAGGTCGCGCCCCTTCCCCTCCACCAGCCTGCGGCTGGTCCCCCCTTCCCCACGCTTCGCGCAGGGAGGATTTCAACGCCCGCCATCCACGCCAAACCCCTCCCCCATGTTGACAGACCCGCCCCATCCCACGACATGTCGGACCATAATGACAGTCGCACCCCAGGCACCCCTGCTCTTCTTCGATTCCGGCGTCGGCGGCCTTTCCATCCTGGCCCCCGCCCAAGCCGCCCTGCCCCATGCCCCGGTCGTCTATGCGGCGGACAGCGCAGGCTTCCCCTACGGCACAAGGAGCGAGGCGGAGATCGCCGCCCGCGTGCCCGCATTGCTGGGCCGCCTGGTCGAACGCTACCGCCCGCGCCTGGCGGTCATCGCCTGCAACACCGCATCCACCATCGCCCTGTCGGCGGTGCGCGCTGCGCTGGACATCCCCGTCGTCGGCACCGTTCCCGCGATCAAGCCCGCCGCGCTGCTCTCGCAAAGCCGGGTCTTCGGCGTCCTCGGCACCGACGCCACGGTCCGCCAGCCCTATGTCGACCGCCTCGCCGCCGAACATGGCGCTGACTGCACCGTCCTGCGCCATGGCTCGGCTGCCCTCGTGCAACTGGCCGAAGCGAAATTGCGCGGCGAACCGCTGGACCCCGCCGTGGCGCGAGACGCTCTGGCCGGGCTGCTGGACCAGCCCGGCGGCGACCGGATGGACATAGTGGTCCTCGCCTGCACGCATTTCCCGCTGGTGGAGGCCGAACTGGCCGCCGCATCGCCCCGCCCGCTCCGTTTCGTGCACGGCGGTGAAGGAATTGCCCGCCGCATCGCCTATCTCACCCAGGGGCAGCCATGGCCGTCGGAACCGCTCCCCGGAACCGCCGTCTTCACCCGTCTGGACGAAAGCGTCGAACGGCTCCGCCCCGCTCTTGAAAGCTATGGCCTGCCAAGGATAGAGGGGCTTTGAAGGGGTGGACCTTTGGTCCAATCGCAAGCCTTTCTATCAGTGTGATAGGTAATTCTCCCTAAGGCTGCGAGCGGTTATCACTGGTAATAGGCCGAAACAGCGGATAAATGCCCCTCTAAAGAGGGGATGCGGGAACAGGGACTGGGCGTTCAAGTGAACTACAAGCATATCTTCACGCAGGCGATCGACCGGCTCCATAGCGAAGGTCGCTATCGGGTGTTCATCGACATCCTGCGCAACAAGGGCGCCTTCCCCAACGCCCGTTGCTTCCACGGCCATAACGGGCCGAAGCCGATCACCGTCTGGTGCTCCAACGACTATCTCGCCATGGGCCAGCATCCCAAGGTCGTCGCCGCGATGGAAGAGGCGCTGCACGATGTCGGCGCAGGCTCCGGCGGCACCCGCAACATCGGCGGCAACACCCATTATCATGTCGACTTGGAAGCGGAACTCGCCGACCTGCACGGCAAGGAAGGCGCGCTGCTGTTCACCTCCGGCTATGTCTCGAACGAGGCGACGCTGTCCACCCTGGCGAAGATCCTGCCCGGCTGCATCATCTTCTCCGACGAGCTGAACCATGCCTCGATGATCGCGGGCATCCGCAATTCGGGCTGCGAAAAGCGGGTGTTCCGCCACAATGACGTCGACCATCTGCGCGAATTGCTGGCCGCCGAAGACCCCGACGCGCCCAAGCTGATCGCCTTCGAAAGCGTCTATTCGATGGACGGCGACATCGCCCCCATCGCGGCGATCTGCGATCTGGCGGACGAATATAACGCCCTCACCTATCTGGACGAGGTCCATGCGGTCGGCATGTACGGCGCGCGCGGCGGCGGCATTTCCGAACGGGATGAGGTCGCCCATCGCCTGACCATCATCGAAGGCACGCTGGGCAAGGCGTTCGGCGTCATGGGCGGCTATATCGCCGCCGACCAGATGATCGTCGACGTGATCCGCAGCTATGCGCCCGGCTTCATCTTCACCACATCCCTGTCGCCGGTGCTGGTCGCTGGCGTGCTGGCCAGCGTCCGCCACCTCAAGCAGTCGAGCGAGGAACGGGAGGGCCAGCAGGCGTCCGCCGCGACCCTCAAGCGGATGATGGCCGAAGCGGGCCTGCCGGTCATGCCCTCGGTCACGCACATCGTCCCGCTGATGGTGGGCGATCCGGTGAAGGCCAAGCGGATCAGCGACATATTGCTCGCCGAATATGGCGCCTATGTGCAGCCGATCAACTACCCCACCGTCCCCCGCGGCACGGAACGCCTGCGCTTCACCCCCGGCCCGGCGCACAGCGAAGCGATGATGCGCGAACTGGTCGACGCCCTGGTGGAAATCTGGGACCGCCTGGAACTGGAATTCAAGAAAGCAGCCTAAGAAACACACATCCCCCCTCCCGCAAGCGGGAGGGGGTTAGGGGGTGGGCTGGCGCGACACCCGAGGCGATCTTCAACGCCCAAGTTGAAATCCCTCTTCCATCCTTCGAGCAATTCACCCCGCCCGCCGCGCCTCCTAACGGCGCGAAGCGCAACGCCACGCCGCCACGCGCGCTCCCACCCCGCGGCCATGCAAAGCCCCTTGCGGAACCAACCCGCCTCCCTCACCATTTTCAGACAGCCATGCCCCACTGGATCGAACCCCACCCGACCGGCATCTATGTCCGCCCGGCCGATGCCTGGATCGATCCATCCGTCCCTCAGGAGCGCGCCCTCGTCACCCACGGCCATGCCGATCATGCGCGGGGCGGCCATGGCCATGTCTGGGCGACGCGGGAGACGCTGGCCATCATGGCCCTCCGCTACGGCACCGCATCCGGCACGGCGCTTCCCTATGGCGAAGAAATCCGCATGAACGGCGTCACGATCAGCTACATTCCCGCCGGTCACGTCCTCGGTTCAGCCCAGATCGTCCTCGACCATGCGGGCGAGCGCGTCGTCGTCACCGGCGACTATAAACGCCGCCCCGACCCCACCTGCCAGCCCTTCCAGCCCGTCCCCTGCGACATTTTTGTCACCGAAGCCACCTTCGGCCTCCCCGTCTTCCGCCATCCCGACACCGGCAGCGAAGTCGACCGCCTGCTCGCCGCCCTCCACGCCAATCCCGACCGCTGCGTGCTGGTCGGCGCCTATGCCCTTGGCAAGGCGCAACGCCTCATCAGCGAACTGCGCGCAAGAGGACATCACGACCCCATCCACATCCACGGCGCGCTGGACCGCATGTGCGCCCTCTACGCGCAATTCGGCGTCGATCTGGGCGAGCTGCGCCCCGCCACCGATCAACCCGCCAAAGAGCTGCGCGGCCGCATCGTCGTGGCGCCCCCTTCGGCCCTCAACGACCGCTGGAGCCGCCGCCTGCCCGATCCTATCACCGCCATGGCGTCGGGCTGGATGCGCGTCCGCCAGCGCGCCCGCCAGCGCAATGTCGAACTGCCCCTCATCATCTCCGACCATGCCGACTGGGACGAACTGACCGACACCATCCGCGAAGTCGCCCCGTCGGAAACCTGGATCACCCACGGCCGGGAGGAAGCCCTGCTCCACTGGTGCATGACCCACCAGATGCGAGCCCGCGCGCTGGCCCTGATCGGCCGCGAAGACGAGGATGAGGGCTGATGGTCCCCACCGCACCACATCCGTTCGTTTCGAGCGCAGTCGAGAAACGGATAGCACGCACATACCATTTGGCGTCGCTGAACTCGGTCCTGCCTCGTTTCTCGACTGCGCTCGAAACGAACGGGGGTCGGGATTGAAATGCGCGCCTTCTCCCAACTCCTCGACGGCCTGGTCTACACCCGCTCCCGCAACGGCAAGCTGGACCTCATTGCCGCCTATATGCGCAGCGCCCCCGACCCCGACCGGGGCTGGGCGCTCGCCGCCCTCACCGGCAATCTGGACCTGAAGGCGGTCAAGGCTTCCACCATCGCCGAAATGACCCGCGCCCGCGTCGACCCCGTCCTGTTCGAAATGAGCCGCGACTATGTCGGCGACCTGGCCGAAACCGTCGCCCTGCTCTGGCCCAAGGCCGAAGACCAGCCGCCGGAGGTCGACGACGGCTCCCTCACCCTCTCCGCCATCATAGACCGGCTCCACGCCACCAGCCGCGCCGCCGCCCCCGCGATCCTCGCCCGGATGATGGATCATCTCGATGCCTCCGGCCGCTTCGCCCTGCTCAAGCTGGCGACCGGCGGCCTGCGCGTCGGCATCTCCGCCCGCCTCGCCAAGACCGGCTTCGCGCAGGCCTTCAACCTCGACGTCGACGATGTGGAGGAATGCTGGCACGCCCTCGCCCCGCCCTATGCCGCCCTCTTCCAATGGGCAGAGGGGAAGGCGGAGCGTCCCGACCCGGCGGGCACGCCCTTCTTCCGCCCCTTCATGCTCGCCCACCCGCTGGAGGCGGAAAGCGTCGACCTCACCGACTATGCCGCCGAATGGAAATGGGACGGCATCCGCGTCCAGATCGTCGGCACGCCCGGCGAAACCCGCCTCTACAGCCGCGCCGGGGACGACATCACCGGCAGCTTCCCCGACATAGCGCAGGCGCTGCGCCATCATGCCGTCCTTGACGGCGAACTGCTGGTGAAGGGCGAATTCCAGGGAGGCGAAGCGGCCAGCTTCAACGCCCTCCAGCAACGGCTGGGCCGCAAGGCGGTGACGGCGAAGATGATGGACGACTATCCCGCCTTCGTCCGCCTCTACGACATATTGCTGGACGCCGACGAAGACCTCCGCCCGCTGCCGTGGGAACAACGCCGCGCCCGGCTGGAAAGCATCGTCCCGCAACTCGACCCGCACCGCTTCGATCTGTCCGCCCTGATCGAAGCGCCCGATTTCCACGCACTCGCCGACATCCGCGCAGGCGCCCGCGACGCCGCCATAGAGGGCGTGATGCTCAAACGCCGCGACAGCCCCTATGTCGCGGGGCGAAAGGCCGCGCTCTGGTATAAATGGAAACGCGACCCGCTGACCGCCGACTGCGTGATGATGTACGCGCAGCGCGGCCACGGCAAACGCTCATCCTTCTATTCCGACTACACCTTCGGCTGCTGGACGGAGGAGGGCGAACTGCTGCCCGTGGGAAAGGCGTATAGCGGCTTCACCGACGAGGAACTGAAATGGCTCGACCGCTTCGTGCGGACCAACACGGTCAACCGTTTCGGCCCGGTGCGGGAGGTGGAAAAGTCGCTGGTGCTGGAGGTCGCCTTCGACAGCATCCACGAAAGCAGGCGGCACAAGTCCGGCCTCGCCATGCGCTTTCCCCGCATATCCCGCATCCGCCGCGACAAGCCGGCGCATGAAGCGGACAGCATCGCCGGCCTCAGGCGGTTCCTGATCTGACCGCTCGCCCCGCCGTCAGGAACCGAAAGCCGGAGGAAGGAAGGCGTGGATGGGCCGCGCGCTTCCGGGCGTCCCTTCCAGCAAGGCGTGGGTGATGCCGATCCCGAAACCGCTATAGGCGATGAGATCGGCGACGAGTTGCGTCAGGACGATCGCTCCCACGCCCCAGAACCAGGCCGCATGGACATGGCCATGCCGCCGCTTGTCGGCGATCATGCCGATCACCGGGAAGATCAGCGTCGCCAATATCCCGATCCGCCAGGCATGGGGAATGAACAGCGGCATGGGCAGCAACCGCCCCAGTCCCGGTCCGGTCAGGATGGCCATGGCCGTCATCATCAACCGGCGGTGCCAGCCCATGTGGCGGCGGCGGCGCAATGCGGTCATCGCCATCGCGCCGAAAAGCAGCAGCAGCAGCGAATTGCTGAACAGAAACTCGCTCTGGTCGAAGAAGAAGGGCCCGCCCGTCCGGCGCAGTGACGTCAACATGATGGCGAAGCCCAGCACCACCATCACCGGAACCCAGCCATAGGCCAGCAGGCCCAGCTTCCGGTGCAGCGCGACATGATTGCCCGCGATCAGCCAGTTCTGCGCGACATAGAGCGCCACCCAGCCGAAAAAGACCAAGGCATGGACATGATAGACGACCGGCACGGCGAAGGTCGATCGCCCCATCGCCAGGTTGAGCGCGAAGCCAGCGACGATGACCGTCGCCATCACGACCGCCATGACGCGGAAAAAATTGCGCTCGGCATCCGGAAAGCCCCGCTGCCGCAAGGCCTCATCGCTGATTGTCGCCATCTCCATTCCCCCCTGTGATCAAGGCCGGAAAAGCAATGTCCTCTCCATCGCCCCCCATGCCCACGCCGCGATGCTTCCCTTGATATACCGTCCCCATGCCGATGAGAAGATGAGCCGTGGTCAGGAGCATCCTCAAATCGGCTACCGTCACAAAAAGCCCCACCGTCACAAAACCCACCCCCATTCGGGCTGAGCTTGTCGAAGCCCTTCACTTCTTCCTTTCAGAACAAAAACCCCCTCAAAGGCAGCCGCTCAGGAAGCACCGACAGGCTCAGCGCGAACGGTAGAAGGGTCGATCACCCCTCCCCCCCAACCTCCGACTTTGCGCTGTCACGCACAGTCCCTATATGGGCGCTTTCGCGCCTGAGGCGCGGCACAGCGATGGAGCAGTTGAATTGAGCAAGGTTCTGGTCATTGGCGCGGGCGGCGTGGGTTCTGTCGCGGTTCACAAGATGGCCCAAAACCCCGATATTTTCAGCCATATCACCCTCGCCAGCCGCCGCATCGTCTCCTGCGAGAAAGTGGCCGAATCGGTGAAGGCCCGCACCGGCGTCACCATCGACGTGGCGCAGGTGGACGCGGACAATGTCGCCGAAACCGTCGCCCTCATCGAACGGGTCCAGCCGAAGCTGGTCGTGAACCTCGCTTTGCCCTATCAGGATCTGGCGATCATGGACGCCTGCCTGGCGACCAAAACAGATTATCTCGACACCGCCAATTACGAACCCCGCGACACGGCGAAGTTCGAATATAGCTGGCAATGGGCCTATCAGGACCGCTTCAAGGAAGCCGGGATCATGGCGCTGCTGGGTTCAGGCTTCGACCCCGGCGTCACCAGCGTCTTCGCCAGCTATATCAAAAAGCATCTGCTCGACCGGATCGACACGCTCGACATTCTCGACTGCAATGGCGGCGACCATGGCCAGCATTTCGCCACCAACTTCAACCCGGAAATCAACATCCGCGAAGTCACCGCCCCCTCGCGCCACTGGGAAGGCGGCAAATGGGTCGAAGGCCCGGCGCTCAAGCACAAGCAGCCGTTCGACTTCGACCAGGTGGGCGAAAAGAACATGTACCTCATGTATCATGAGGAACTGGAATCGCTCGCGAAATTCTACCCGGAAATCAAGCGTATCCGCTTCTGGATGACCTTCGGCGACGCCTATCTGAAGCATCTGGAGGTGCTCCAGAATGTCGGCATGACCCGCATCGATCCGGTCATCTACAACGGCCAGGAAATCATCCCGCTCCAGTTCCTGAAGGCCGTGCTGCCCGAACCGTCCAGCCTGGGTCCGACCACTAGGGGCAAGACCAATATCGGCGACATCGCCACCGGCCAGAAGGACGGCCAGCAGAAGACCGTCTATGTCTATAATGTCTGCGACCATGAGGACGCCTATGCCGAAACCGGCAACCAGGCTGTCAGCTACACCACCGGCGTCCCGGCGATGATCGGCGCCGCGCTGATGCTGACGGGCGCGTGGAAGGGGGAGGGCGTGTTCAACATCGAACAGTTCGATCCCGACCCCTTCATGGACATGCTGAACAAGCACGGCCTGCCCTGGCAGGTAAAGGAACTCGAAGCGCCGCTGGACTTTTAAAAGCCACGTGCTCCTGCGAAGGCAGGAGCCCAGTCCCGCCGTCTGAACTGGGTTCCTGCCTACGCAGGAACACGGCATCGAATGGAATGCCCATGGAAACCAAAGCCGGCGACCCCGCCGCCTTCGCCCGCTTCGACCTCAACCGCGTCCCCTCGCCCGCCTTCGTGGTGGACGAGGCTGCGGTGCGCCGCAACCTGTCGCTCCTGCGCGACATAGGCGACCGCGCGGGCATCAAGGTGCTGGGCGCGCTCAAGGCCTTTTCCATGTGGTCCCTCGGCCCCGTCATCGCGGAATATCTCGACGGCGTCTGCGCCTCCGGCATCTACGAAGCCCGCCTCGCCCATGAGGAATATCGGGGCGAGATCGCCACCTATTGCGCCGCCTACAAGGCAGAGGATCTGGCCGAAATCCTGAAGATTTCCGACCATGTGATCTTCAACAGCCCCGGCCAGATCGCCCGCCTGCGCCCGGTCATCGAAAATGCTCGCAACAACGGTGTGAACTTCGACATCGGCCTGCGCATAAACCCCCTCCACGCGGAGGGCGAAGTCCCCAAATACGACCCCTCCCAGCCCCACAGCCGCCTGGGCTTCCCCATCGACCAGTTGCGCCCCGAACATCTGGCGGGCGTCGACGGCCTGCACGTCCATAATCTGTGCGAACAGGATTTCCTGCCGCTGGAACGCACCTGGGCCGCCATCGAATCCCGCGTCATGCCGCATGTCGGCGGTCTCAAATGGCTGAACTTCGGCGGCGGCCACCATGTCACCCGCGCCGATTACCAGACCGACCTGCTGATCGCCTTCCTCCAGCGGATCAAAGCGCAGACGGGCCTGGAACTCTATATCGAACCGGGCGAAGCCATGGCTCTGGACGCCGGCATATTGATCGGCGAAATCCTGGACGTCATCGACAACGGCATGCCCGTCGCGATCACCGACATCTCCGCCACCTGCCACATGCCCGACGTCATAGAGGCCCCCTACCGCCCCGCCATGCTGCATGAGGAAATGGAAGGCCAGCTCACCCGACTCGGTGGCCCGTCCTGCCTGGCAGGGGACATCATCGGCGACTATCGAGTCCCCGGCGGCGCGACTCCGGGACGGCGGATCGCCTTCCTCGACCAGGCCCATTATTCGATGGTAAAGACCAATACATTCAACGGCGTGCCCCTGCCGTCCATCTGGCTGTGGAACCCGGAAACCGACGAACTCCAGCAAATCCGCCAGTTTTCCTACGAGGATTTCAAGTCCCGCCTCTCCTGACGCACATTTCATAGCGGCAAGCGCAACAAAATTTACGGACGCGCTTTACAGGGGGACCCCCGCCGCATATATCGCCCTTCCGCTGCCCCATGGGACTTCCACCGCAAGGCAGCTTCTTTGCCAACGACTACCCTGGAGGTCCCTTGAGTTGCACAAGCATCATAGCGCGCTGGGGGTAGCGACCACCCTCAAACCGGCAGCTCCGGTAACGCTTGTTCGACCCCAGGCTGCGGCCCGGGCCGCCCGCTTCTTTTCCGAGAAGTTTCCGGGGCGCTCGCTCTATGCGGTCAAAGCGAATCCGTCTCCCGATCTGATCCGCACCCTGTTCGCTTGCGGAGTCACGCATTTCGACGTGGCGTCCATCGCGGAAGTGCGCCTTGTCGCGGAGACGCTGGGGAATGAGGCGAAGCTCTGCTTCATGCACCCGGTCAAGGCCGAGGAAGCCGTCGCGGAAGCCTATCATGTCCACGGCGTGCGTACCTTCTCGCTCGATTCGATGGACGAGCTGGCCAAGATCATGCGCGCCACCAACGACGCGACGGACCTGGAACTGTGCGTCCGCCTGCGCGTGTCGTCCGAACATTCGGAACTCAGCCTCGCCTCCAAATTCGGCGCGGAACTGGGCGAAACCCGCGAACTGCTGATGGCGACCCGCCAGGCTGCCGACGCGCTGGGCATCTGCTTCCATGTCGGCAGCCAGGCCATGTCGCCCCAGGCCTATAGCGACGCCATAGAGCGCGTCCGCGCAGCCATCGTCGATGCGGCCGTCACGGTCGACATCATCGATGTCGGCGGCGGCTTTCCGTCCATCTATCCAGGCATGGAGCCGGTCGCGCTCGAAAATTATTTCGACGCGATCCACCGCGGTTTCGAAAGCCTGCCGATCAGCTATTCGGCTGAACTGTGGTGCGAGCCTGGCCGTGCCCTTTCCGCCGAATATAGCTCGGTCGTCGTGCGCGTCGAACGCCGTCGCGGCACCGAACTCTACATCAACGACGGCGCCTATGGCGCGCTGTTCGACGCGGCGCATATCGGCTGGCGTTTCCCCGTGGCCCTGCTGCGGGAGGAAGAGAGCGAGGCGGAACTGACCGGCTTCTCCTTCTATGGCCCCACCTGCGACGACATGGACCATATGGTCGGCCCCTTCATGCTGCCGGACGACGTGCAGGCGGGCGACTATATAGAGATCGGCATGCTGGGCGCCTATGGCGCTGCGATGCGCACCGGCTTCAACGGCTTCACGTCCGAAGCTGTCGTCGAAGTGGAGGATGAGCCGATGGCCAGCCTCTATGTCGACGCCGTCCCGGTCCGCCGTCGCGCCACTGTCATCAAGCTAGGGTAGAGGCTCAGGCCTCCCCTTGGGGAGAGGATGCAAGGCCCCTCGCCGCACTCCCCCGCGGCGAGGGGCTAATGCGCTCAGCGCCGGAAGATGCCGACCAGTTCCACATGGGTGGACCAGCGGAACTGCCCCACCGGCCGAACCCGCTCCAGCCTGTAGCCGCCAGCGACCAGATGCGCCGCGTCCCGGGCAAAACTGGCAGGGTTGCAGGAGATATAGGCGATGACCGGCACGCGCGATGCGGCAAGCCGCACCACCTGTTCCCGCGCTCCGGCACGCGGCGGATCGATGACGATTCCCGCGAAACGATCGATCTCCGCGGGCGTCAGCGGCCGCCGGAACAGATCGCGATGATCCGCCGCCATGCGGCGCTGCGCGCGATTGGCAGCCGATTTGAGGGACAGGACCAGATCGCGTGCCGCTTCCGCCGCATAGACCGGCCGCCCTTGCCCCAAGGCCAGCGCGAATGTGCCGAGGCCGCAGAAAAGGTCGGCAATGGCGCCCTGTGCCGGCATGGCCGCGCCTGCTTCCCGCACCAGCGCGGCTTCGCCGTCGGGCGTCGCCTGAAGGAAGGCGAAGGGCGGAAAGGCGACCGGCACGCCGCCGAAGCTGACCGTGACCGGCTCCGGCTCCCAGCGGGTCTGCGGACCTTCGCCTTCGTCGATGGTCAGCCGAGCCAGCCCATGGTGCTGCGCGAAGGCCAGGAGCGCCTCATCGGCGGCAAGTCCTTCGATCCGCACGCCCTCCAGCAAAAGGTCCACGCCCTGGTCGGTCAGCGACATGCGAACATGCGCGGAGCGCTTTTCCGGCAGGACGAGGGCGCACAGGCTCCTCAGCGGCGCCACCAGCGCGAACAGCCGGGGATCGAGGATTTCGCACATCGTCAGGTCGACCAGCACATGGCTGCCCGACTCCGCAAAGCCGATGACGACCTTCCGGCCCTGCCGGATCGCCCGCAGCGATGCGCGTCGGCGGACCTTGGGCGGGGAGATATGGGGCGGCAGGAGCATGCCCGGCTCCACCCCCTGCCCCGCCAGGGCACCCGCGACGCGCGCCGTCACGAACTCCGCGTAGCTCGCATCGTCGACATGCTGCAACTCGCATCCGCCGCAGGTCGGGAAGTGCGCGCATGGCGGGTCGGCATGATGCGGTCCCGGCAGGATGCCGCCGTCCGCAGCGATCCGGTCGCCGGGCGCGGCGAGCGGAACATGGCGGCCATTGGCGGTCATGCCATCGCCCTTGGCGGCGATGCGGACGATGATGTCGGTGTCGAGTTCGGTCACAGGCGGGAGGCGATAGCCGCTGGCAGCTCCACAAGCAAATCGTCGGCGATGAAAGCCGCGCCCGCCCGCCGGGCGGCCTCCCCGTGCAGCCACAGCGCCTCGCACGCCGCCCGAAATCCGTCGCCCGTGACGGCAAGCCGAGCAGCGACCAGTCCCGCGAGCACATCGCCCGTTCCCGCCGTCGAAAGCCAGGAAGAACCGGGAGGCGACAGGACGGCGCGTCCATCCGGCGCGGCGACGATGCTGTCGCTGCCCTTGTAGATCAGCGTCGAGCGGGACCGTCTTGCCGCCTCCAGCGCCCGCTCCACCTTGCTGCCCGGCAGATTTCCGAACAGGCGGACGAATTCGCCTTCATGGGGGGTGAGGACAGCGCCCGGCGGAACGGCATTCAGCCCCTCCTCCGCCAGCAGGACCAGCGCATCGGCGTCCAGAACGAGCGGGTGCCCGGCCGCAAGCACCGCCTTCAACCGATCCGAAGCGCCCTTCCCGCGTCCCAGCCCCGGGCCGACCAGAACCGCCCTGAACCGGCCATCATTCAGCCTATGCGCCACATCCTGCGCTGCATCGGTCCGCTCCGCGATAATGGCGCCCGGCCCTTCCTGGACCTGGCCCTGAACCAGGTGCCGGACCATGCCCGACCCTCCATGCGCGGCCGCCTGGCTTGCGAGCAGCCCGGCGCCGGCCATCTCGCCGCCGACCACGGCGACCAGTCCACGGCTATATTTATGCGCGGCCGGGCCTGGGCGATGCAGTTGCGGGGGAGCGAGCCGGTGCATTTTCGCATGGGACGTCTCGATGCCGATGTCGGCGCAGACCAGCCGCTGCCAGCATGTTGCGGCAGGCTGCAACATATGCGCCGGCTTGAGAGCGCCCAAGGCAATGCAGACGCCCATGCCAGGCACATCGGACAGCAGTTCGCCCGTGTCCGTCTGCACGCCGCTCGGCAGGTCCAGAGCATAGCTGAAGCTCGCCTGTTCGGCGAGGGCGCGCAGCTTCGTCGCGACCTCCGCGTCCAGTCCACGCGACAGGCCGGTGCCGAACAGAGCGTCCACGATCTGCGTCGCCGGCGCGGCGTCGAGGAAATTCTCGACCGGGCCGCCCCACGCCTCCCGCGCCTTCATGCTGGAGTCCGTCCGGCTTTTGTCCAGCGCCGCGACGCGCACGGCCACACCCCGCGCCCGGAGCAGCCGCGCGATCACGAACCCGTCGCCGCCATTGTTGCCGGGGCCGCAAAGGACCAGCAGGTCGCGCTTCCCGCCTGCCCGCCAGACGATCTCCGCAGCGGCGGCTCCCGCCCGCTCCATCAGCATATATTCGGGAATGCCGGCGGCCATGACGGCCAGTTCCGCCTCCCGCATCTCGGCGCCGGTCAGGATCGCATGGCCGCGCATCATCTCTTCCCTTCGGACAAGCGGGCGGGAAAGCGATAGCGGTCCTGTCCGACGCTCAACTCGATTGCGCCTTTGCCGGCGACCAGAATGCTTGCCTCCTCCGCTCCGTCCGCCGGCACGATCCCGCGCCCGTCATGGACTATCCGGAAGCGCCGAAAGCCACCGTCGGCATGGCGCACCGTCAACAGTTCTCCATCCCGTTCGACGGGGCAGTCCTCGCTCCATTCGGCGCCCGGGCCGATCGCGCAGGAGATCAGTTCCCTTCCCTTGCCAGCCAGCTCTCCAGCCCCCGATGAACCGCCGCATCCGGCCAGCGCCAGGCATGTGAGCAGGCTCATCAGGGCGCGCCGCCTCATCATTCCATCCCGCCCGTCATGCGAGCCGGCCGCGGCATTCGAGCACCACCGGAGTCAATATGTCGGCAAATCGCCTTTGCCCGTCCGCGTCACCGACCAGGTCCTGCCGCATCTCTATGCCCAGATAGGGAATGCCGTTCCCCTCCGCATGGCGGTTCATCGTGGCGTTCAGCACCTTGCCCGAATAGGGCAGTTGATCCCCCACCTTCAGCCCCGCCGCCTCCAGCATGGGAATGGCTATCCGCGCCGCCCTGTCGTCCCGGTTGTAGAGGACGCCGATGTCCCAGGGGCGCTTCTGGCCGGGATCGCTTGCCAGGCGGGGCGTGAAGCTGTGGACCGACAGGATGAACGGCGACGCCATGCGCTCCAGCAGCCGCGCGACATGATGATGATAGGGATGGTGGAACCGCATCATCCGGTCGGCCAGGTCGGCATGGCGGTTGCCCGGAACGGCATGGCCGTCGCTCATCACGGGCAGCAGGCCGGGCGCATCCTCTTCCCGGTTGAGGTCGATGACGAGGCGCGAAACGCCGCCCAGCACGGCCGTGCAGCCCAATTGCCGAGCCAGCAGCGCGCTGACCTGCGCCACGCCGATGTCGACTGCGATATGATCGCCCAGCAACGCTGCGTCGATCCCAAGGTCGATGTCCGCCGGAACATGCGCCGAGGCATGATCGGCAATGATCAGGATATTGAGATCGCCGCCATCGATCTGGGTAAAGGCCTCGCTCATGCCGCCCTGATCCTCGTTTCCGCGACCCACCATCCGTTCCGAGCCGCACGCAAGGCTGCCGCCGCCTCCGCCATCTGCCGATCCGTATCGAACAGGGCGAAGCAGGTCGCGCCCGATCCCGACATGCGGGCAAGGCGCAATCCGCCGCAGGTCTTCAACGCCGCCAGCACATCGGCGATCACCGGGGCTGCGGCCATGGCGGGAGGTTCCAGATCGTTGCGCCCGTCGCTGATCAGCTGCTCCAGCCCCTCGGCCGCAAGCGGCCCCCGGTCGCGTCGATCCCACCCGCCGAAGACCTGCGCGGTCGACAGCGCCACGCCCGGATTGACGAGCAGGATCGGCATGGCGGACAGGCCCTCCATGACCTGCGGCTGCAATATCTCGCCGCGTCCGCGCACCATTTGCGGAATGCTGCCGAGGCAGGCGGGAACGTCCGACCCCAATGACAAGGCGATGCGTTCCAGAAGCTGGGGCGCCACGGGCGCGTTCCAGAGTCGCATCAGCAACCGCAACGCCGCCGCGGCATCGGCGGAACCGCCGCCAATGCCCGAGGCGACGGGCAGGATCTTGGTCAGCCTCAGGTCGGCGCCGGGACTGTCCCCCAGATGGTCCTGCAATGCGCGGGCCGCCCTGATCACCAGATTGTCCGGCCCGCCATCCAGCAGAGGCCCGAACGGCCCGTCCATCTCCAGCCGGATTTCCCCATCCGCGCGGATGCGGCCCGTCAGCCTGTCGCCCAATTCGGTGAAGACGAACAGGCTTTCCAGCGCATGATAGCCGTCCGCCCGCCTTTCCCGGACATGGAGCGCCAGATTGATCTTGGCGAAGGCGGTTTCGACCAGTTCGCCCGCTTCCACCGGGCGGGCGGCGACATGCTCCGCTTCAACGTGCGGCATATTCGGGCTTCATCCCCTCTCTCGCCTTGGCGGCCAGTCGTTGCGCCGTTTCTCCCTCGGCGAAGACGGCCGCGGCGCGCCAGGCATAGCGCGCCTCATATCGCCGCCCGGCAGCCCAGAGCGCATCGCCCAGATGTTCATTGATCGTCGCGTCGGAGGGCGCGCCGGCAGCTGCCCGCTCCAGCATCGGCACGGCGGCATCAATGTCCCCGGTCAAGAACTGCGCCCAACCGAGGGAATCGGTGATCGATGCGTCCTGCGGCTTCAGCGCGCTCGCCTTTTTCAGCAACTCCAGCGCCGCGTCCATATTCTGCCGCCGCTCGATCTGCGCATAGCCCAGATAATTGAGTATGGCGGGTTCGTCCGGGGCCAATCTCGCCGCCCGTTCCAGCACGGCGCGCGCCTCGTCCCATCGCGCGCCCTGTTCCAGCGCGCTGCCCTCGAACAACAGCAGCGCCCAGGGGACTGCATCGCCCGAATAGCTGGCCTGAGCCGTGCGGAAGGCGGATGCGGCAGCCCGGTAATCCTTCTCCTGCATCAGCAACTGGCCCAGGCGGACATGGCGCTCCGGCTCTGCATTGGGCACGGCGGCCAGGGTACGGGCAAGGACGATCGCCTCCTGCCGCTGTCCCGCCGCCGCCAACGCCTCGACCAATTCGGCCTGCGCCAGCGCGCCATGCCAACCGGTGCCGGGAACCTTGCGGACCTCCTCGACAGCATAGGCCGCATAGCCGCCCCGGCCCAGCAAATCGGCGGCGACGATGCGGGGCGTGGCCCCGGCAGGATCGGCAAAGGCGGCGATGCGCGCCAGCCTGATCCCCAGCGACCCCGTGCTGCCGTCCGATGATATGTCGGTGGCCAGCCGGGTAAGCAGCCGGGCGAAACCCTGTCCCGCCGTCAGCGCTCGGCCATGGAGCGAAAGCGCCTTGCCCCGCGCGATGTCCTCGCGGGCCAGCGCGAAATTGGCGTGGGTCTCGGGCAGAAGCGCCAGCGCCTCCGCCCTGGCGCCCTGCGCCGCCAACTGTCCCGCGAAGATCAGCCGCAGTTCGTCCGCCTCCGCCGTCCGCAATGCAAGGGCGCGGTTGATCGCTGGCCGGGCGGCCTGAAGATCGCCGCCGCGAAGCGCCTGCAGCGCCAGATGCTCGTCAAGATAGCGCTTTGCGAGCGACGCGAAGCGGTCGGCGGGATCGATGACGGGCGCCGCATAGCGCCCCTCCCCCACCGAAATCCAACTGCGCATGATCGGCGCCAGAAAGGCGAAATTGCCCTCCGCCACCAGGCGGTCGACGATCAGGCGGGCGCCTGCCCAATCCTTGCGGTTCAGCGCGTCCGCGATCTGGAGCAGCGTGCCGTCGCGTGGCAGCATGCCCTCCCCCTCCAGCACGGCGGCGGAGCGCAGCGCCAGCGCCATGTCGCCGCTGATCACCGCCTGGAAATAGGAGCGCCGGGCGACATCCAGGCTGCCGGGATCGCCCGCCAGCGCCTGCCGATAGCTGGTCAGCGCAAGGCCGGGAGCGCCGTCGTCATCGGCCAGGCGCCCCCGCATATAGGCATGCAATGCGCCGCCCGGGTCCACCGATGCGCCCGCCACGGCGGGCAGCGCCAGCATGATCGCAGCAAATGCCTGTTGAGGTAGGCGCCTACATGTTCGGATAGTTCGGCCCTCCACCGCCTTCGGGCACGACCCAGTTGATGTTCTGGGTCGGATCCTTGATGTCGCACGTCTTGCAGTGGACGCAATTCTGCGCGTTGATCTGGAAGCGGGGATTGCCCTCGTCCAGCCCGACCACTTCATAGACGCCCGCCGGACAATAGCGTTGCGCCGGCTCGTCATAAAGGGGGAGGTTGTAGGAAATCGGGATTTCCGGATTTTTGAGCTGGAGATGGACCGGCTGATCCTCCTCATGGTTGGTGTTGCTGAGGAACACCGACGACAGCCGGTCGAAGCTGATCACGCCGTCGGGCTTGGGATAGTCGATCTTCCTCGACACGTCCTTGCGCCACAGCTTCTCCGCGTCGGGCTTGTGCTTCATCGTGAAGGGCAGGCCGATCTTCAGCGTGCGCATCCACATGTCGATGCCCGCCAGCACCGTGCCGATGCTGTTGCCGAACTTCGACAGCAGCGGCTCGGCATTCTTGACCAGTTGCAGCTCGGTCGCGATCCAGCTCGACCGCAGGTTCGCCTCATAATCGTCCAGCACGTCGCTTGACCGTTCAGCCTGGATCGCCGCGAAGGCGGATTCCGCCGCCAGCATGCCCGACTTCATCGCCGTATGCGTGCCCTTGATGCGGGGCACGTTGACGAAGCCCGCCGAACAGCCGATCAGCGCGCCGCCGGGGAAGGCCAGGGTCGGGATCGACTGCCAGCCGCCCTCGTTGATCGCCCGCGCGCCATAGGAAACGCGGCGGCCGCCCTCCAGATATTTGCGGATTTCCGGATGCTGCTTCCAGCGCTGGAACTCCTCGAACGGGTAGAGATAGGGGTTGCGATAGCCCAGCCCGACGACGAAGCCCAGCGCCACCTGCCCATTGGCCTGATGGTAGAGGAAGCCGCCGCCATAAGCGTCCGTCAGCGGCCACCCCTGGGTATGAATGACGAGGCCCGGCTTGTGCTTGGCGGGATCGATGTCCCACAATTCCTTCATGCCCAGGCCATAGACCTGCGGCTCGCTGTCGGCGTCGAGCGCGAACTGGCGCTTCAATATCTTGGTCAGATGGCCGCGCGCCCCCTCCGCAAAGAAGGTGTAGCGGGCATGCAGTTCCAGCCCCGGCTGATAGTCGGGCTTGCGATTGCCCTCCCGGTCGACGCCCATGTCGCCGGTCGCGACGCCCTTCACCGACCCGTCCTCATGGTAGAGGATTTCCGCCGCCGCGAAGCCGGGGAAGATTTCCACGCCCAACCCCTCGGCCTGTTCGGCCAGCCAGCGGCAGAGATTGCCAAGCGACCCAGTGTAGGTGCCCTTGTTGTGCATCCAGCCCGGCGTCATGATGTGCGGCATGCTGATCTTGCCGCCCTTGCTGAGGAACCAGTGCTGGTTGTCCGTCACCGGCACTTCCGCCATAGGGCAGCCCATGTCGCGCCATTGGGGGAGGAGCTCGTCCAGCGCCTTGGGGTCCACCACCGCGCCCGACAGGATATGGGCGCCGATTTCCGATCCCTTCTCCAGCACGCAAACCGACAATTCCCGCCCGGCCTCGTTCGCGAGCTGCTTCAGCCGGATGGCCGAAGACAGCCCCGCCGGCCCTCCGCCGACGATGACGATGTCATAGGGCATCGAATCCCGTTCGCTCATAATCCCTCCATTCCGTCGACGCCGTGGGTTTCCCTCCCGATCCGGTCGCCGCGCTACCCAAACGTTTTACCACTGAGGGCGATGAAGAAACTTGACCACGGCGTCAACCTCTGGCCCAAGACAATCAATGCGGGGATTAATGCGGGAAAATCTGGCGGACGCCGCCAATGCCTATATGGCGTGGTGGAGCCTGGCCGGCGTGGATTGCGCCATGGGGGAGGAGCCGACCAATTGGCTGCGTCCCCTTCAACAGTCGGCGCGGATACGCGCTGCCGTTCCCGAAGACGGTCCCGCCCAGCCGAGGCCCCATTCGCTCGAATCCTTCCTGACCTGGCTTGCGCAGGATGCCGCGCAGCCGGAACGGCGCTGGCCGGGCGCCGCGATCATGCCCGCCGGACCCGTCGACGCGCCGCTCATGGTCATCACCGACATGCCCGATCCGGTGGACATCGGCGCCGGAACGCTGCTCAGCGATCGCGCGGGACAGTTGTTCGACGCCATGTTGCGGGCCATCGGGCTCCAACGGCAGGACGTCCACCTCGCGTCCCTCTTCCTGTCCCGCCCGCCGGGCGCGATGGTGGAGGCGTCGGACCTGGCGGCGGCCGCGGCGCGCATGCGCACATATGTGATGCTTGCCGCCCCGCGAAGATTGCTGTTGTTGGGCGACCGGACGATCCGCGCCCTGTTGCCCGCCGCGGATTCAGGTTCACGGGTTTTTAACCATGACGGCGGCACCTTACCCGTCTTCGCCACATTTCACCCGCGTTTGCTGCTTGGCCAGCCCGCGGCAAAGGCGGAATGTTGGCATGTGCTGCAAGGTCTGATCGAGGAAATGGCTAAGTGATTCGCGCAACCACCCTTTCGTCCTGCGCGGCGGCGATGGCTTTCGCCGCGATCGCCGCTTCTCCGGCGAACGCCGACACGGCGGTTCCGGTTTCCGCGATTTCCAGTGACCTGTCCTCATCGCCTCTCCGGTTGAATGACGCCGACAAGGGGCGGTACGGCGCCATATACGCGGCTTTGCGCGATCAGAAATGGATGGACGCGAAGGCGATGATCGGCGCGCTGGACGCGCAGGACGCTTTCCGCCCGGTCGCCCTGGCCGAACTTTACCTCGCCAGGAATTCGCCCCGGGTAGAGCTGTTCGATCTGCTCGACCTCATCGACAAGGCGCCGTGGCTGGACAAGGCGGATCAGCTTTCCCGGCTGGCGCAGAAGCGCGGCGCCACGATCCTGCCGGTCCTGCCGCAGGTGCAGAAGATGGTCTGGCTGGGCGGCGCGCCCCGCCGCGAATATGTCGCGGCGGTGAAGACCGATGCGCTGGCCCAGGCGCTGGTCGGCCAAATCCAGCCGTTCATCAAGAATGACGATCCGGCCGGCGCCGAAGCCTTGCTCGCCACGGGCGAGGCCGGGCTGACGCCGGAAGGCCTCACCGAAGTGCGGCAACGCGTCGCCTGGGCCTATTATATCGAGAGCGACGACGCCAATGCCCGGCGCATGGCGGCTAAGGCGCTTGAAGGCCGGAGCGGCGGCGATTGGGCGGTGCAGGCCTATTGGACGACCGGCCTTGCGGCCTGGCGCCAGAATGACTGCCGCGCCGCCGCCCCCGCTTTCGCCAATGTCGCGGCGCTGGCGGGCAACAGCGACATGCGGGCCGCCGGCGCCTATTGGTCGGCGCGCGCCTATATGGTGTGCGGAGAGCCGGAACGGGTCGAAAATCTGCTGAAGACCGCCGCTCGCTCGGAAGAGAGCTTCTATGGCCTGCTGGCGCGCGAAACGCTGGCCGTGCCGCTGGGCGGCGCGCCCTCCGCGCCGCGCTTCGGCGCCGCGGAATGGCAGCAGCTCAAGGACAGTCCGAATGTGCGGGCGGCGATAGCCCTGTCCGCCATCGGCGAAACGGCGCGGGCCGACCAGATTCTCCGCTATCAGGCGAAGATCGGCGGGACCGGGCAATATGATGCGCTGATCCGGCTGGCGGGTGCGCTCAGCCTGCCGGAAACGCAGCTCTGGCTCGCCCATAATGGTCCCGTGGGCAAGCAGCCGGGCAGTTTCGCTCGCTTCCCCGCTCCCGATTGGCGGCCGGACGGCGGATGGCGGGTCGACCCCGCGTTGATCTATGCCCATGCGCTCCAGGAATCGGGTTTCCGCCGGGATGTCGTGAGCAGCGCGGGCGCCAGGGGGTTGATGCAGGTGCTGCCCAGTACGGGCAACCTGATGGGACTTTCGGCCTCCGACCAATTGTTCGTGCCGTCCACCAATATGGAATATGGCCAGCGCTATCTGGAAAATCTGCGCGACATGGGCGCGACTGGAGGGCTGCTGCCCAAGGTGATGGCCGCCTATAATGCCGGGCCGATGCCGGTCGAGCGCTGGAACAGCGAAGTGAAGGACAATGGCGATCCGCTGCTGTTCATCGAATCCCTGCCCTATTACGAGACGCGCGCCTATGTGAACATCGTGATGCGCAATTATTGGATGTACCAGATCCAGGCAAAGGGCAGCGCGGAATCGCTGGCTGGAATGGCGCAGGGACTCTGGCCGACCTTCCCCGGAGCGAAGGGCACGCGCCTGGTGCGCCTGACGCCCAGGAAACCGATCGCCAGCGCCAGCATCGCCGCCAGCATCGCGGGCGGTTCCGACTGATGCCGATCGACGAAAGCCGGCCCTTCCTGCCGGTCCGGATCGCATTGCTGACGGTGTCGGACAGCCGCACGGCCGCCGACGACCGTTCGGGCGACATTCTGGCGGATCGCATTGCCGCCGCCGGCCATGTTCTGGCCGACCGGCATATCGAGCGGGACGAACGATCGGCCATCGTTGCGCGCCTGCATGCCTGGATCGACGATCCGCAGGTCGATTGCATCATCACCACGGGCGGAACGGGCGTCACGGGGCGCGACGTCACGCCCGAAGCGCTGGCGCAGGTGCAGGACAAGGAGATTCCGGGCTTCGGGGAACTGTTCCGCTGGCTCAGCTATCAAGGCATCGGCACGTCCACCATCCAGTCGCGGGCGACCGCCTGCGTGGCGCGGGGCACCTATATCTTCGCGCTGCCCGGATCGACCGGCGCGGTGAAGGACGCTTGGGACGGCATCCTTGTCAGCCAACTCGACAATCGCTTCCGGCCCTGCAATTTCGTGGAACTCATGCCGCGCCTGACCGAGCGCTGAAACATCGCCACGCCTTGCGGCCTTATTTGGCCGGCGCGGGATTTTCCTTGAAGAATTTGCTCGCCTCACCCAGCATGACCGTCCACCAGTCGATCACATCCGCAAAATTCTTCTGGTTGAGCCCGCCCACCGTCGTCACGTCATAGGCGACCGCCAGCGATCCGTCGTCCCAGACGGACATCTGCGCGAACCTCTTGTCCTTGTTCCATTTATTGGCCAGTTCAGGCGTATTGCCGCCGTCATCCTCGAAGCTCACCTGAAATTGCAGCGAGCCGCAATGGAGCGTCTGTTCGCATTCGTAGAAGAAGATCGAATAATCATAGCCGCTCGCGGCGCTTTCGATCTTCGGATTGCCGGTTTGCTTGCTCTTGCTCAACAGCGCCTTGTATCCGGCGGCCTGGAGCGCCTTCACCACCGTCTGCGGATCGCTCGCGCATACCAACCCGGCGCCGCAGGCCTCCCTATCGGCGGCCAGGCCAGGCGTGGCCAGCGCCGCCATCCACAAGCTCGCCGCGACGATGATCTTCCGCATGATACCCCCTTTTTCGACAGGTTTCAGATGAACCGGCGGATAGGGTCTTGTCAATATGTTCTCTCTATGTTCTAGTCGTGGGATGACGGCGGAGAAAGGCAGAGGCGCTACGGTCAACGGCGACAGCCGACGCTTCAACCTGCCTGAGCGGACGGCCGACGGCGATTGGCTGGATAATTTGGCCAACATAGACGGAGCACCGCCGAGACGGCGCACGGAGGTGACCGTCGAACGCCCCCGCACCATCATCAGCCGCAACAATTCCCCCGACATCGCCTTCAGCCAGTCGATCAATGCCTATCGGGGATGCGAACATGGCTGCATCTATTGCTTCGCGCGTCCCACCCACGCCTATCACGACCTGTCGCCGGGTCTCGATTTCGAAACCCGGCTGTTCGCCAAACCCGATGCGGCAGCGCTGCTCCGCAAGGAGCTTTCCAGAAAAGCCCATCCGGTAAGTCCGATCGCGATGGGCACCAACACCGATCCCTATCAACCGATCGAACGGGATTGGAAAATCACGCGGCAATGCCTTGAAATATTATGGGAATGCCGGCATCCGGTCTATATCACGACCAAGTCCCATCGCATAATGCGGGACATTGATCTGCTGACCCTGATGGCGGGGGAAAGGCTGGTCGCGGTGATGATTTCGGTGACGTCGCTGAATCCCGCCACGGCCCGGACGCTGGAACCGCGAGCGCCGCATCCGCTCCGCCGCGTGGAGGCGATCCGGGCATTGGCGCAGGCGGGCATACCCGTGGTCGCCAGCATATCGCCGATCATCCCCGCCATCACCGATCACGAAATAGAGGATATTGTCGCCTGCGTCGCGTCGGCCGGCGCGCTGGACGCCAGCTATATTCCCGTCCGCCTGCCGCATGAAGTCGCTCCGCTGTTCCGCGCCTGGCTGGAGGAACATTATCCCGACCGCGCGACCAAGGTGATGGCGATCATTCGCGACATAAGGGGCGGTCGCGACAACGACCCCGACTTCGGCAGCCGGATGCGGGGACAGGGAGTGTGGGCCGACCTGATCCGCACCCGCTTCCAGAAGGCACGGAAACGGGCTGGATTCACCGGCGGACGAGTGACGTTGCGCACCGATCTGTTCCGAAGGCCGGAGGGTGACCAGATGAGCTTGTTCTAGGCACATCCTGTTGCTTCAAATCCTGCGGTGGAACTGGGTTCCTGCCTTCGCAGGAACAAGGGGGATGGCATGGCAGGCTCCCCGACCGGAGGAGCGCTTAGCCCGCCACCAGCCGCAAGCCGGAACGCCGGTTGCGGGCGCGATAGCCGTCCGCTTTGGCTTCCATCCGCTCGAACGACCCGATGCGCAGGCCCGTTATCGTCGCGATGCTGTCGACCTGATCCGCGCCGATCAGATAATCGTCGCCCAGGAACAAGCGCGCGGCTTTGCCGCCGCCCACGGGCGCCCGCAGGAAGACTTCGCTCCGCCCTCCCCTGGCGCTCGCCAGAATCTGCGCCAGCGCTCCGATTGCGGCTGCATCGCTCACATCGACCACCAGTTCCATGCGGGAATTGTTGGCGAGTTGGCGGAAAGGCTCGATCCCCCGAATCGTCACCCGCGGCGTTTCCTCGCCCGGCAGCCGGTCCAGTTCCACCATCAGCAGCGCGCAATCGCCCTCCCGCGCCATATCCTCGATAGCCTTGCAGGCATCCTCATCGAAGCAGCTCGCCTGAAACTGACCGCTGCTGTCGGAGAATGTGGCGGCGGCATAGCGCGCCCCCCGCCTGGTTTCGCGCCAGCGCACATCCTCGACCATGGCGGCCATCACGCCATTGGCCCGGCCGCCTTCCGCCACGGGTTCCGCGCATATCGCGCCATAGCTCTTTGCGCCCCGCGCCTCCGCCAGATGCCGGTAGCGGTCCACCGGATGGGCGGAGAAATAGAAGCCGAAAGCCTCCTTTTCCTGCGCCATGCGGTCCGCCGTCGACCAGGTCTGGTGTGGTGGGACGCGCACATCGGCATGCGGCGTTTCGACATCGCCGAACAGGCCGCCCTGCCCGCTTTCCCGCGCCTCCGCGGCGCTGGAAGCTACGCTGAGGATCGTTTCCGCGGCTGCATGGACTCCGGCCCGGTCGGGATGCACGCCGTCAAAGGCGCCTGCCGCCGCCAGGCTTTCCAACTGCCGCCGGTTGAGCAGGCGCGGTTCGATCCGGTCGGCGAAATCGTCCAGCGACTTGAACGACCCGCCAGCCTCCCGCTCGGCCACAAGCTGTTCCATCGCCTTCTCGCCCACGCCTTTCAGCCCGCCCAGCGCATAGCGCACGGCAAAGCCCAGGCGCGGATCGTCGCCTTCGCAATCGACCGCTTCGACCGAGAAGTCCGCGAGGCTGCGGTTGATGTCCGGCGCCAGGCAGGTCAGCCCCATGCGCCGCATATCGTCCACGAACACCGTCAGCTTGTCGGTCAGGTGGATGTCGAAAGCCATGGACGCGGCGTAGAATTCCGCCGGATAATGCGCCTTCAGCCAGGCGGTCTGATAGGCGAGCAGCGCATAGGCGGCGGCGTGCGACTTGTTGAAGCCATAGCCGGCGAACTTGTCGATCAAGTCGAACAGTTCGTTCGCCTTGGCCGCCGCGATGTCGCTTCTCGCGCACCCTTCGACGAAGCGGGCGCGCTGCGCGTCCATCTCCGCCTTGATCTTCTTGCCCATGGCGCGCCGCAGAAGGTCGGCGTCGCCCAGCGAATAGCCCGCCAATATCTGGGCCGCCTGCATCACCTGTTCCTGATAGACGAAGATGCCGTAGGTTTCTTCCAGGATCGGTTTCAGCAATATGTGAGGATATTCAATCTCTTCCTGCCCGTTCTTGCGACGACCGAACATCGGGATATTGTCCATCGGACCCGGCCGGTAGAGCGATACCAGCGCGATGATGTCCCCGAAATTGGTCGGGCGCACGGCGGCCAGCGTCTTGCGCATGCCTTCCGATTCCAACTGGAACACGCCGACCGTGTCGCCGCGCTGGAGCAGTTCGTAGACCGCCGGATCGTCCCAGCCGAGCGAATTGAGGTCGATCTCCACGCCCCGTCCGGCCAGCAGTTGCACCGCCTTCTGCAACACCGACAATGTCTTGAGGCCAAGAAAGTCGAACTTCACCAGTCCCGCGCCCTCGACATATTTCATGTCGAACTGAGTCACCGGCATGTCCGAACGGGGATCGCGATAGAGCGGCACCAGTTGCGACAGCGGCCTGTCCCCGATCACCACGCCCGCCGCATGGGTGGAACTGTGGCGCGGAAAGCCCTCCAGCTTCATCGCATAGTCGATCAGCCGCTTGACCTGCGCGTCATTGTCATATTCCGCCCTGAACTCCGCGACGCCGTTCAGCGAGCGTTCCAGCGTCCATGGATCGGTCGGATGGTTGGGCACCAGCTTGGCCAAGCGGTCGACCTGGCCATAGCTCATCTGCAGCACCCGGCCCGTGTCCTTCAGCACGGCCCGCGCCTTCAGCTTTCCGAAGGTGATGATCTGCGCCACATGGTCCGCGCCATATTTCTGCTGGACGTAGCGGATCACCTCCCCCCGCCGCGTTTCGCAGAAGTCGATGTCGAAATCCGGCATGGAGACGCGTTCCGGGTTTAGGAAGCGTTCGAACAGCAGCCCCAGTTGCAGCGGATCGAGATCGGTGATGGTCAGCGCCCAGGCGACGACTGATCCCGCGCCCGAGCCGCGACCCGGCCCCACCGGAATGTCATGATCCTTAGCCCACTTGATGAAGTCGGCAACGATCAGGAAGTAACCGGGGAATCCCATCTGGATGATGATGTCGGTTTCAAATTTCAGCCGCTCGAAATAGGGCTTGCGCGCTTCCTCGTCGACGATGCCGGCCTTGGCCAGCCGCGCCTCCAGCCCTGCCGTCGCCTGCTCGCGCAGCATCTTCGCCTCGCCCTCTATGTCGCCGGCCAGGCTGGGCAGGATGGGCTTGCGCTTGGGGGCGGCGACGGCGCAGCGCTGCGCGACCACCAGCGTGTTGGCGAGCGCTTCGGGCAGATCGTCGAACAGCCGCTTCATTTCCGCCGCCGGCTTCATCCAGGCGTCGGGCGAACTGGTCCGCCGGTCGGGCGTCTCGACATAGGCGCTGTCGGCGATGCACAGCATCACGTCATGCGCCTCGTGGAAATGCGGCTCGGCAAAACAGGTCGGGTTGGTCGCCACCAGCGGCAGGTCGCGGGCATAGGCCAGGTCGAGAAGTTCCGGTTCCGCCTTCCCCTCAATCGGGTCGAAGCGGCGGCAGATTTCGATATAGAGCCGGCCGGGGAACAACGCTTCCAGCCGCTTGGCATAGGCAAGCGCCGCTGCCGGCTGATCCTCGGCAAAGAGCCGCGCCAGAGCGCCCTCTCCCCCGGCGGTCAGGGCGATCAGGCCGTCGGTCCGTCCCTCCAGCATGTCGAGGCTGATATGCGGCACTTCTTCGACCGGGCGGTCGAGATGCGCCATCGACACCAGCGCGCAGAGATTGTCGTAGCCGGCGGCATCCTGCGCATAGAGGGCGATCCAGTCATGCACGGGCGCCGCATTGGCCGGCCGGTCCGGCCGCGAAACGCCGACCATCGCGCCGATGATCGGCTGCACCCCCTCCCCCTTGCAGGCGTCGGAAAAGGCCATGGAGCCGTACAGGCCGTTGCGGTCGGTGATGGCCGCGGCGGGAAAGCCCAGAGCCTTGGCCTGCTTCGCGATCTTCTTGGGGTCTATCGCCCCTTCCAGCATGGTGAAGGATGAAAAGACGCGAAGGGGGACGAAACCGGCATGAGGCATGTCCTCATCTAGGCATTGCCGCCGATTCGACGCCAGCCCCCGCTTGCAGAAAGTCGTGGGTAAAATCGCGCCGGCACGGGCCGATGGTTAACATATCGCCAATAATTGGGCGCTAGGCTGGGGCGATCATGCGACTGTCCACCATTACCAACTACGCCTATGGCGCCACCGTAGCCCTCACTCTGGCTTCAGGGGCGGTCATGCTGATGGCCTCCGGCGCCGAGGAGAAGGAGCGGGCCGCCGTCGAGCAGCGCGCCGTGTTCGACCAGATGACCGCCGCCCTGGTGGAAGACGCATATCGGCTGACCGAACAGGCGCGCGCCTATGTGATCACGGGCGATCCGTCGCATATCATCGCCTATCGCCGGGAGAAGGCGGCGCTCCGCTCGGTAGAGCAGCGCATCACCCACCTCCGCGACCAGGGGGCCAGCATCAGCGAACTCGCGGCGTTGCAGCAGGGGCTGCATTGGGCCGACGCGCTGACCGACGAACAGGAAGCCGCCATCGACGCCGCCGAAAAGGGGGATCGGGAAACGGCGCGCGCCATAGTCTTCGGCGACGAATATGGCCGGGAACTCGATCGCGTTTCGGCCCAGATCGGCAAGTTCCAGTATATGCTGGACCAGCGGACGGAAAACACCGTTCGCCAGGCAACCGAAGCGGCCCGGCAGTGGCGGTTGATGTCGGAAATCATGATGGGCGCGACCGCCCTGCTGTTCCTGTGCGTGCTCTACTTCATCCTGAAGCAGCGCATATTGCGCCCGGTGGTGCGGCTGAGCGATGTCGTGACGCGCCTGGCCGCGCAGGATTATGCCGTGGTGCCGCCGGATTTCCCGCAGGTGGACGAGATCGGCGACATGGCGCAGGCCATCCGCATCTTCCGGGAAAACGGCCTGGAAAGGCAGAGGCTGGAGCAGGAACGCGATGCGGACCGGATCACGCGAGACCAGCTTTCCCGCATGACCCAGCGCTTGCAGGGATGCGACAGCACCGGCGGCCTGGTCGAGGTCGTCCGGCGCTTCGCGCCTGAGATCGCCCCGGGCTTTGCCGGGCGGCTCTACATCCACGACACGCGCCGCAACATGATGGTGCAGGCCTGCGACTGGCTGTCGCCCCGGCAATCGGGCGAGGAATTTCCGCCGACCGCCTGCTGGGCGTTGCGGCGCGGACAGATTCACAAGCCGGCCGGGGATCTGGTCGACATACCCTGCGAGCATCTGGCCGAAGGCGCGGAGGTCCGCACCATCTGCATACCGCTGACGGCGCAGGGGGAGAGCATCGGCCTGCTCTATGTCGAACAGCCTGAGGACCGGACCGCCGACCAGATCGGCCGCACCGAGAAATATCTGGAGATGCTGGCGGAAAATATCGGCCTTGCGCTCGCCAATCTGCGGCTGCGCGATGCGTTGCAGCAGATGGCGATGGCCGATCCGCTGACCGGCCTGGCCAACCGGCGCCGCTTCGACGCGGTGTTCAAGGAACTGGTGGTCCGTGCCGAAAGCGCCCTGACGCCGCTGGCCTGCCTAATGGTGGACATCGACCATTTCAAGCGGTTCAACGACACCCATGGCCATGATGCGGGCGACGCCGTGTTGCGCGCTGTTGGTGGCGTGCTGGACGACGCGTTGCGGGAAAAGGATTGCGCCTTCCGCCTGGGCGGGGAGGAGTTCGTGCTGCTGATGCCCGGCTTCGCGCAGGATCAGGCCATCGACCGCGCCATCCAGGTGCAGCAGAAATTGCAGGAACTGCGCGTCGAGCATCGCGGCGAGGAACTGGGGCCGATCACCGCCTCTTTCGGCCTGGCCGTCTTCCCCGATCATGGCAAGGCGGAAACCCTGGTCCGCACGGCGGATGCCGCGCTGCTTCGGGCGAAGAATCAGGGGCGCAACCAGATCGTCATCGCGACGGTCCGGGATGCGGCGTCACATCCCGCCTGAACTTTCCTCCAGCAGTCCCTCGTGAAGGCGGACGACCCTGTCCATCTTCTCAGCCAGTCTTTCATTGTGCGTCGCGACCAGCGCAGCGGAGCCTTCCTCCCGCACCAGCCGCAGGAATTCGGCCAGAACCACATCGGCGGTCCGCTCGTCCAGATTGCCGGTGGGCTCGTCCGCCAGGACGAGGGCGGGCCGATTGGCCAGCGCCCGCGCCACGGCAACGCGCTGCTGTTCGCCGCCGGAAAGCTGGCTTGGCCGATGTTCCAGCCGATGGCCAAGCCCCAATGACCCCAGCAGGGATTCGGCGCGGGCACGGGCCGTCGGCATCTCCGCATCGCGGATCACCTGCGGCAGGACGACATTCTCCACCGCGTTGAAGTCCGGCAGCAGATGATGGAACTGATAGACGAAGCCCAGCGCATCCCTGCGCAGCCGCGTCCGCCCGTCATTGTCGAGCTTCGCCGCTTCCTCGCCCGCGATGCGGATCGATCCGTCGAATCCGCCCTCTAAAAGGCCAACCGCCTGGAGCAGCGTCGATTTTCCCGATCCCGACGGGCCGAGCAGCGCCACGATCTCCCCCTGAGCCACCGACAGGTCGACGCCGCGCAACACCTCTATGGTGACGCCGCCCTGGGTGAAGCTGCGCCTGAGGCCCGCGACCTTCAATATCTCATTCATAGCGCAGCACCTGCACGGGATCGGTATTGGCGGCCTTGAACGCGGGATAGAGCGTCGCCAGGAAGCTGAAGACCAGCGCCATCAGGCAGATGATGGCGATCTCCACCGGATCGGGCTTGGCCGGCAATTCGGTGAGGAAGCGGATAGAGGGATCCCAGAGATTCTGGCCGGTCAGGAACTGGATCGCGTTCACCACGCTCTGGCGGAAGAACAGGAAGGTGAAACCCAGCACCATGCCCGCCGCCATGCCCAGCGATCCTATCGTAACGCCCACGGTCATGAAGATCTTGACCAGCCCGGCGCGGCTCGCCCCCATGGTCCGCAGGATCGCGATGTCGCGCGTCTTGGCGCGCACCAGCATGATGAGCGAGGAGAGGATGTTGAACACCGCCACCAGCACGATGATCGACAGCACCACGAACATGGCCACCCGTTCCACCGCCAGCGCTTCGAACAGCGACGCATTCATCTGCCGCCAGTCGGTGACGATCGCGCGTCCCGCGACCTTGCCGGCCAGTGGTTCCAATATGGCGGAGACCTGGTCGGCGTTGACGGTCTCCACCTCTATCATGCTGACGACGTCGCCCAGCAGCAGCAGGGTCTGGGCGTCCTCCACCGGCATGACGACGAAGGCCTTGTCATAATCGTAGATGCCGACCTCGAAAATGGCCGCCACCTGATAGGAAACCTGTCGCGGCACCGTGCCGAAGGGGGTCGAACGGCCCGCCGGATTGATGATGGTAAGGCTGTCGCCCAACTGGATGCCCAGATTTTCCGCCAGGCGCGACCCGATCGCCACCTTGCCGCCATTGGGCGTCAGCGCGCCCAGGTTGCCCGCCACGACCTTCGCCTTCAGCGTCGCATTGTTGCGGATGTCGTTCACGGTCATGCCGCGCACCAGCACCGCTTCCACCCGGCCCTGAAAGCTGCCGAGCAAGGGCTGCTCGATCAGCGGCGTGGCGCTGGTCACGCCGGGGGTCGCCTTCGCCTCCCTCAACACCGCCTTCCAGTCGGGCAGGCGGCCGCCATAGCCCTGGACGACGGCATGACCGTTCAGGCCCACGATCTTGTCGAACAGTTCGGCGCGAAAGCCGTTCATGACGCTCATCACGATGATCAGCGCCGCCACGCCCAGCATCACGGCGACCAGGCTGATGCCGGCGACGAGGAAGATGAATCCCTCCCCCTTGCCGGGCAGCAGGTAACGCCTGGCGATCATGCGTTCGTATCGGGACAGAATCATGACGGCGCGAATGGCCTCTCGATGGGAACAGGCAGCCCGTCTAGCATGCTATCGACCGACGGCAAGCATTGCCGGATTGTTGCAGCGGAGCCACAGCCTCGCGGGGAAAATCACATGTCCCGGAAATAGCCCGTGACAGCGGCCTGCTCTATACATAGCACAAGCGACGAAGCACAGGTAAATGGCCGTGGTTCAGGGATACTGCATCCCGCTTTGAGCTTAGGGGGCTGAGAAGCGGTCGAGGCAGGCCAAGGGGGAGACGAGCAATCGTCCATTAGTACCCGGGTCGTGGAAGCACGGCCCGGGTACTTTTCTTTTCAGGGTCTGTCGGCCATCCGTCGGGACGTTCCAAAGCGGATGAACGCGGCTCCGCATTGGCCTTCCCCGCACATCGAAAATCCCGTCGGCAGACCACTTGAAACCCTCCTCCATCGAACCATATCAAACCCGTCCAGCCGCCAGATGGGGTTGGACATGGTACCGCCGGATGCCTTGTTTCGGGTCCGGCATGTTCATTTTGCTCTTTGGGAGATTATGACAATGCGTGGTTTTGACCTTACCCCCTATCGCCGTTCGACCGTGGGTTTCGACCGTCTGTTCGACCTGATCGAAAACAATGCGCGGTTGCAGCAAGGCGACAATTACCCTCCGTTCAACATCGAACGGATTTCCGAAGATCGCTATCGCGTTACCCTGGCCGTCGCGGGCTTCCGCACGGACGAGATCGACATCACGGCCCAGCAGAACCTGCTCCAGGTCACCGGGCGCAAGGAAGAATCGCAGGGCGGCGACCGCTCTCGCTTCCTGCATGTCGGCATCGCCAACCGCAGCTTCGAGCGCCGTTTCGAACTCGCCGATTTCGTGCGGGTCGAAAAGGCCGACCTGGCTGACGGCCTGCTGACGATCGAACTGGTGCGCGAGGTTCCGGAGGCGATGAAGCCGAAGAAGATCGCGATCAACGGCGGTCAGCTCGTCGAGATCAATGCCGATCGCGACGCGGCCTGATCCGCTTGCATCGAAAATGGGGCGCGGCAGTTCTGCCGCGCCTTTTTTCGTGGGTCAGATCTCGACCTGGCTGCCCAGTTCGACCACGCGGTTGGTGGGCAGCCGGAAGAATTCCATCGCGCTTTCCGCGTTGCGCAGCATCCAGGCAAAAATCTTCTCGCGCCACAGCGGCATCCCCGGCTTGGCCGACGGCAGCAGCGTCTGCCGGGCAAGGAAGAAGCTGGTGTCCATCATCCTGAACGCCTGACCGCAGCCGGTGACGTTCTTGAGCGCGGCGGGAACGTCCGGCTCCTGCATGAAGCCATATTGCAGGACGAGCCGGAAGAATCCGCGGCCCAGATCCTCCAGCTTGCAACGCCCGTCATCTTCCACCACGGGAACGTCCTTGATCTTGACGGTCAACAGGATGACGCGCTCATGCAGCACCTTGTTGTGCTTGAGATTATGCAGCAGCGCATGGGGAACGCCATCGGGAGTGGAGGTCATGAAGACCGCCGTGCCGGGCACGCGGACTGCGCTGTTCGCGGCAGAGGCGACGAAGACGGGAATCGGCATGGCCGCTTCGCGCAGCCGGTCCTGAACCAGCCGGCGCCCGCGCGACCAGGTGGTGAGGAGCGTGAAGATCACGAAACCGATCAGCAGCGGGAACCAGCCGCCGTCGGGCACCTTCGTGAAATTGGCGGCCAGATAGGCGCCGTCCACCAGGAACAGCACCGACAATAGCGGCGCCGAATAATACCAGCGCCATTTCCACAGCCGGTAGAGCAGCACCGTCAGCAGCACATTGTCGATGAACATCGCGCCGGTGACGGCGATGCCATAGGCGGCGGTGAGGTTCGAGGATGTCTGGAACACCAGCACCAGCAGGATCACCATGACCATCAGCCCCCAGTTGATGAGGGGGATGTAGATCTGGCCGGCCGTCGACGCGCTGGTATGCGCGATCCGCAGGCGGGGCATGAAACCGAGCTGGATCGCCTGTTGCGTGACGGAAAAAGCGCCGGAGATCACCGCCTGGCTGGCGATGATCGCGGCCAGCGTCGCCAGGCCCACCAGCGGCAATTGTGCCCATTGCGGCGCCAGATAGTAAAAGGGGCTGTGAAGGGCGGCGGCGCCCTCCCGAAACAGTAGAGCGCCCTGCCCCATATAGTTCATCATCAACGCGGGCAGGACGAAGGCCAGCCAGGACACGCGGATCGGACTGCGCCCGAAATGCCCCATATCGGCATAGAGCGCTTCCGCGCCCGTCACCGCCAGCACCACCGCGCCCAGGGCGAGGAAGGCGGGCAGCGGGTCGGTGACGAAGAACATGACCGCCCAATAGGGGTTGAAGGCGTGCAGGATGCCCGGCGTCTTGACGATGCTGATGATGCCCAGAACCGCGATGGTCAGGAAATAGAACAGCATGATCGGGCCGAACAGCGACGCGACCCGGTTCGTCCCCAATCCCTGTATCCAGAACAGGCCGAGCAGGATGAGGACCGCCGCCGGCAGGATCAGGGGTGCAAGGCTGCTGTTGTAGACGGCTAGCCCCTCGACCGCCGACAGCACCGAAACGGCGGGCGTGATCATCGAGTCGCCGTAGAAAAGGGACGTCGCGAACACGCCGAGCAGGACGATGCCGCGCGACCATCGCTGCGTCTTGGTCTGGCCGTTGATCAGGGCGAGCAGGGCCAGGCTACCCCCCTCCCCCTTGTTGTCGGCGCGCATGATGACCGTGACATATTTCAGCGTCACCACCAGCATCATCGACCAGAACATCAGGCTGATGACGCCCAATATATGGTCGGGGTCGAGTTCCAGATGATGGTGCCCGGCGAAGGTTTCGCGGAACGCGTAGAGCGGGCTGGTGCCGATGTCGCCGAAGACGATGCCGATCGCGCCGACGACCAGCTTCACCGTCGCCTTCTGTCCGGCATGGCCGTGATCATGGACGCCTTCGTCATCGGCGCGCGCGGCGCCGCCGGTGATCTCGTCAGCCATGAAGAAAATGCCGAATTGTCATGATCTTTGGACACCCGAACGGGGAAGCGGCCCGTCTTGTCATTCCATAAGCCCCCGCAAACCGCCGCGCCCTATCACGGCTCCAGGGTGGTGGCAATGATGGTGCTGCGGCTTCGACGGCCTATCGGCCTTCAGCCCCGAGCATGGCGTCGATACGCGCAATATTGGCTTCGAGTTCCTTCTTGACCTCGCTTCCTTCGGGGGCGCTGGCCGCCAGCGGCGCCCAGAGGGCGCGGGCCTCCTTGAGCTGCCCCGCGCGGGCGAGCGCCAGCCCATAGAAATAGCGCGGCGCCGGACCTTCGGGATCGATGGCCATCGACCGGCGATAGGCGAAATCGGCGGCGGGAGACAGCACGCCGCCCGCATGCGCGACCAGCGCATTGCCGAAGCCGAGCCACAGATTGGGATCGTCGGGCGTCTCGCGAAGGCCTGAAAGCAGGACGTTCGCCGCCTCCTTCGTCTTCCCCTGTCGGCCCAGGCCGTCCGATAGCATCAGCCACTGGCCCGCCTGGCCATAGCGTTCGGCAAGACCTCGGCGCTGTTCGGCCAGTTTCTCGTCGAACGCCGCGCCGCCCTTGTCCGCAGCCTGCCGGGGCGAGCCGGCCAGTCCGGGCCGCCCCTGCCAGGCATAACCGGCCAGGCCCAGCAACAGCGCGGCGGCGGTGATTTCCCAGGCCGACCTCGGCACCCGGCCGACAAGGACAAGCGCCATGCTCACCAGGACCAGCAAGCCGCCGGCGATGATCCAGCCGGTCATGCCCGCCTCCTCCGCTTGATCCGTCCGCGCAGCAGCAGCAGGCCCAACCCCAGCAGGATCAGCGGCGCGGCCCAGAGCGGCCAGAGGATCGGTTCGGCGGTCGGTTCATAGCTGACCCAATCGCCATAGCGCTCGATCAGCCAGGCGCGGATATGCTCAGGCTCCTCCCCGGCCATGATGCGCTCGCGAATCTGGGATCGCATGTCGCCGGCCATGCTGGCATTGCTGTCGGCGATCGACTGGCTCTGGCAGGTGAGGCAGCGGATCGTTTCCATCAGCGCGCGCGCCTTCTTCTCCAGCGCCGGGTCCGCTATCTGGCGGTCGGCATAGGGCGCAGGCGGCAAAGCGGATTGCGCGAGGACGGGCGCGCTCAGCGCCAGCGCCAGCAGCGCGACCAACATCCTCATTGCGCTTTCCTCAGCCGGTCGAGGATCATCGGCACGTCATCCTCGCGAATGTCGCCCACATGCTGATAGGCGATGCGGCCCTTTCCATCGATGATGAAGCTTTCAGGCACGCCCGAAGAACCCATGGCGATCTGCACCTCGCTCCGCGCATCCAGGCCGATGCGGGAATAGGGATTGCCGTATCGCTGGAGGAAGGCGTCGACGTCGGGCCGGGCATCGCGGATGGCGATGGCGTCGATCTCCACCCCCGCCTGCTTGAGCGCCAGCAATTGCGGCGCCTCCGCCGCGCAGGGCACGCACCAGCTTGCGAAGATGTTGAGCAGGCGCGGCTTGCCCGTCGCCAGTTGCGAGCTTGCCAGCGGCGGCCGGTCGCTCGCGGCGGCGGGCAGGGCGAAGGCGGGCAGCGGCTTGCCGACCAGCTTCGAACTGATGATCCGGTCGTCCGGGCGCAGCAGCCCGCTCGCGAACAGCCCGAAAAAGCCGAGGAACAGGGCCAAAGGCAGCCAGATCAGCATCTTCCTCATGCAGCGGCCTCCAAGGCCCTGCGCGCCCGCCATTTGAGCAGCCATCCGCGCCGTTCGCGCCCGACCAGCGCCAGCGCGCCGCCCAGGGCGATCAGGAAACCGCCCAGCCAGATCAACGTCACAAAGGGCTTCCACCAGATGCGGAGCTGCCATCGGCCTTCATCCGCTTCCTGCCCCAGCACCACGTAAAGCTGGCCGTTCCAGCGCGTCAGCAGGGCGGCCTCCGTCGTCGTGGTCGGCGGAGAAGCAAAGAAGCGCGACTGCGGATGGATCAGGACCGGCTCGCCGCCATCCCGGCTGGCTTCCATGTCGGCCTGGAGCGCGGTCCAGTTATCGCCCGCCATCGGCAGGATCTGCTTGAACCGAAGCGTCCAGCCCGCCGTCTCCACCGTGTCGCCGGGGCGGGCGGCCACCAGCTTCTCCACCGTGAAGGCCGAATCGCAGGCCATGCCCGCCAGGCTGACCGCGCAGCCCAGATGGGCGATCACCATGCCCCAGGTGAAGAGAGGCGTCCGGCGCAGGTTGCGCCTCCAGAGGGGCGCCACGCTCCCTACCGCGACCGCCAGGGCGATCACCAGCCCAAGGAAGGGCAATATGCCGATCCGTCCCCAGGCCAATGCCGCCAGGGCAAGAAAGACCAATCCCGCCACGACCGCCGGGACAGCCACGCGCCGAGCCACCTCCCGCATCCGGTCGCGCCGCCAGCGGGTGAGCGGCCCCAGGACCATGACGATCATCAATGCCAGCGCAATGGGTCCGGCGATGCGGTCGAAATAAGGGGCGCCTACCGACACCTTGTGCCCGAACGCTTCGGTCAACAGCGGATAGAGCGTGCCGATCAGCACCAGGCCCAATATCACGGACAGCAGCAGGTTGTTGACGACCAGCATGGTTTCCCGGCTGACCAGTTCGAACGGCGCGCCTTCGCGGACCGCGCCCACCCGCCAGCCGAACAGCGCCAGCGCCCCGCCGATATAGATGCCGAGCAGCGCCAGGATGAAGGTTCCTCGCTCCGGATCGACGGCAAAAGCGTGGACGCTGGTCAGGATGCCCGACCGGACCAGAAAAGTGCCGACCATCGACATGGAGAAGGCGACCACCGCCAGCATCACCGTCCAGGCGCGCAGGGCGTCGCGGGTCGCCAGCACCGTCACGCTGTGCAGCAGCGCCGTCGCCGCCAGCCAAGGCATGAGCGAGGCGTTTTCCACCGGATCCCAGAACCACCAGCCGCCCCAGCCCAGTTCATAATAGGCCCAATAGCTGCCCGCCGTGATGCCGAGCGTCAGCAATATCCACGCCCCCAATACCCAGGGCCGCATGGCGCGGGCAAAGGCCGCGTCGACCTGCCGGGTCAGCAGCGCGCCCACGGCAAAGGAAAAGGCGACGGACAGGCCGACATAGCCGAGGTAAAGCGTCGGCGGATGGAAGGCGAGACCGGGATCCTGCAACAGCGGGTTAAGCCCCTGCCCGTCCGCTGCCGGAGGATCGATCCGCGCAAAGGGGTTGGAGGCGAAAAGCAGGAAGGCATAGAAGCCGAGGCTGATCGCCGCCTGCCCCCCAAGGGTCGCCATATGCGTCTCGCGCCGCAAGGCCCTTTCGAACAGGGCGACGGCGGCCCCCGCCACGCCCATGACGGTGACCCAAAGCAACATCGACCCCTCATGATTGCCCCAGGTTCCGGCGAATTTGTAGAGCCAGGGCTTCATGGAGTGGCTGTTGGCGGCGACCAGCAGGACCGACATGTCGGATCGCAGGAACAGCGCGATCAGCAGCGCGAAGGCCAGCGCCGTCAGCACCCCTTGCGCCACCGCGACAGGCCGCACGGCGCCGAGCAGTTCGCTCTTTCCTCCCGCCAGCCCAATCGCCGCCAAGGCCAATTGAAGCAACGCCAGCGACGCGGCGAGCCATAATGCGGCCAAGCCCGCTTCAGCGATCATGCACGCCCCGCTTCACCGATCGGCCTTCATCTTGTGGCTTTTCTCGTCATATTGCATGCCCTCCAACTCACGCGGCATGTAGCGCTCGTCATGCTTGGCCAGCAAATTGGTCGCCTGGAAGGTGCCCGCGGCGTCGAAGGCCCCCTCCGCGACGACGCCGGAGCCTTCGCGGAACAGGTCCGGCGTGATGCCCTTGAAGTTCGCCGGAACGGTCGCCTTGCCGTCGGTGACGTCGAAATGGACCGTGACGCCGTCGCCGGCGCGCTTCAGGCTGCCCTTGACCACCATGCCGCCCAGCCGGATCGCCTTGCCCGGCTCGACGCCCTTGGTCTTCACGTCATTGGGCGCGTAGAAATAAGCCGCCTCGTCCTTAAGCGCGGACGCGGCCAGCAATCCCGCGCCGATCAGCGCGGCCAGAGCCGCCACGGCCAGGATCAGCCTTTGATGCTTCGCCTTCATGCCCGATCCGCCGATATCGCGTCCGCCGATGCCCTGTTTTCAGCGCTGCGCATCGCGCGCCAACTGAACAGGCTGATGAGGCCGGTGCCCAGGAAGGTCAGCGCATAGGCGCCGATGACGAAAGCCCACTGGTTCATGTCCTCACCCCCGCGCCAGCCTTTGCATGCGCGCTTCGATCCTGTTCCGCGCCAATATGGCGCGCATGCGCATCAGCACGATCGCGGCGAAAAGCAAGGTAAATCCGACCAGCGTGAAACCCAGCGGCCAAAGCAGCGCCGCATCGATGCTCGACCCGCGCAGCGTGATGCTGGGCCCCTGATGCAGGCTGTTCCACCACAGGACGGAGCGGTTGATGATCGGGATGTTGATCGCGCCGACCAGCCCGAAAATGGCGGTCACGGGGCTGACCCCGCCATTACCCTGCCGCGCGCTGGCATTGGCGAGCGCGATGTAGCCCAGATAGAGGAAGAACAGGACCAGCATGGATGTCATGCGCCCGTCCCATTCCCACCAGGTTCCCCAGGTCGGCCGTCCCCAGATCGATCCGGTGATGAGGCAGATCGCCGTGAAGAAAGCGCCCGGCATGGCGACGGCCCGTCCCGCGACGGCGGCCAGCGGATGGCGCCAGACAAGCTGCATGAGGGCAGCCACGGCGATGCCGGTCCATCCCCCCATGCCCAGCCAGGCGGCGGGCACGTGGATGTAGAGGATGCGCACCGTATCGCCCTGAAGATAATCCGCCGGCGTCACGAACAGGCCGCAGCCCGCGCCGGCGAGCAGCAGGATCAACCCCGGCCAGAACAACCAGGCGGTCAACGGCCGGGCAAATTTGAGGAAGCGTGCGGGATTGGCGAAACGATGCATGAGAAGAGGCTATTAGCCTTCCCAATGGCTCAAGGCCAGTAGGCCTTTTTCCCAATTTGGTCGCCGGAAAACAGCGGCTGGTCAGCGCCATGTCCCTTTTTTGTGACGGGCAGGCGACAAATCTTCCCCGAGGCACTATATGCGCGCGAAAGCCGCCCCGTTGGGTGCGGACAGGATCGGCAGTGGACCATCAAAAACCCATGTTTACGACCAACCCGTTCGACGACGACAAACTGCGTGAGGAATGCGGCATTTTCGGCGTCTTCAACGCTGAAACCGCCTCCGCCATGGTGGCCCTTGGCCTTCACGCGCTCCAGCATCGCGGCCAGGAAGCCGCGGGCATCACCAGTTGGGACGGCCATGACTTCCACACCCACCGGGCGATGGGGCATGTGGCCGGGAATTTCGACCGCGACGAGGTGATTCGGGGCCTTCCCGGCACCGCCGCCTGCGGCCATGTCCGCTATTCCACAACGGGCGAGACATCGCTGCGCAATGTCCAGCCGCTTTATGCGGAACTGAGTTCGGGCGGTTTCGCCGTCGCGCATAACGGCAACATCTCCAACGCGATGAAGCTGCGCCGGGAACTGATCCGCCGCGGTTCCATCTTCCAGTCGACGTCGGACACCGAAGTCATCATCCACCTGGTCGCCACGTCCACCTACCGCACCCTGCTCGACAAGTTCATCGACGCGCTGAAGCAGGTCGAAGGCGCCTATTCGCTGATCGTTATGACCCCCGAAGGCATGGTCGCCTGCCGCGATCCGCTGGGCATCCGGCCGCTGGTGATGGGCAAGCTGGGCGATTCGATCATCTTCGCGTCGGAAACCGTCGCCTTCGACGTGGTCGGCGCGGAACATGTTCGTTCGATCGAACCGGGCGAACTGGTCATCGTCACCCATGACGGCGAAGTGCGCAGCCACCGCCCCTTCGGCGAGACGCACGCCCGCCCCTGCATCTTCGAACATGTCTATTTCAGCCGCCCCGATTCGGTGGTGGACGGCTCCAGCGTCTATTCGGTGCGCAAGGCCATCGGCGCGCAACTCGCCATCGAAAACCCGGTCGAGGCGGACTTCGTCATTCCCGTGCCCGACAGCGGCGTTCCGGCAGCCATCGGCTATGCCCAGCAATCGGGCATTCCCTTCGAACTCGGCATCATCCGCTCGCACTATATCGGCCGCACCTTCATCCAGCCGGGCGACAAGGTCCGCCATCTGGGGGTGAAGCTGAAGCATAACGCCAATCGCGCCCTGATAGAGGGCAAGCGCATCGTCCTGATCGATGATTCCATCGTCCGCGGCACGACTTCGCTCAAGATCGTGCAGATGATGCGCGAAGCGGGCGCCAAGGAAGTGCATATGCGCATCGCCAGCCCGCCGACCCGGCATAGCTGCTTCTACGGCGTCGACACGCCGGAACGGACCAAGCTGCTGGCGCATCGCCTGGACATTGGCGGGATGCAGGACTTCATCCATGCCGACAGCCTGTCCTTCATCTCCATCGACGGCCTGTACAAGGCGCTCGGAGAGGCGAAGCGGGCCGACATCCGGCCGCAATATTGCGACGCCTGCTTCACCGGCGACTACCCCACCACGCTGACCGACCAGGACGAAGCGGTGGTGCAGAACCAGCTCGAACTGCTGGCCGAGCGGGTGGTCTGAACGCCTTTCCTGTTGCCGGACGGACGGCCCGACGCCTTGCGGCCTCGGGCTCGTTGCTTCCTGACCCCATGAGGGATATTCATGTCGACTGAACCTCTTTCCGGTAAGCTCGCCCTCGTCACCGGAGCGAGCCGCGGCATCGGCGCCGCCACGGCGGAAGCGCTGGCGGCCGCCGGCGCCCATGTCATCCTGACCGCCCGCACCACCGGCGGGCTGGAAGAAGTGGAGGATCGCATTCATGAGGCTGGCGGCCATGCGACCATCGCGCCGCTGGACCTGATCGACGGCGAAAGCATCGGGCGGCTGGCCCATGCCATTTCGGACCGCTGGCAGGCGCTGGACATATTGGTGCTGAACGCGGCGACGCTGGGCAGCCTGGCCTCGGTTCCGGCCATCGACGCCAAGGAATTCGCCCGGTTGCTGACGCTCAACGTGGCCGCGCCGCAGGCTCTGATCGGCGCGTTCGACGGCATGCTGCGGGCGAGCGGCGATGCGCGGGTGGTGGCGATCACCTCCTCGGTCGGCGCGCAGCCGCGGGCTTATTGGGGCGCTTATGGCGCTTCCAAGGCGGCGTTGGAAACGCTGGTCGGCGCCTATGGCGAGGAAGTGAAGAACATCTCCGCCATCCGCACCCATATCGTCGATCCCGGCGCGACGCGCACCGCCATGCGCGCGCGGGCCTTTCCGGGGGAAGACCCGGCGACGCTCAAGGAGCCGGCTGTCGTGGGCCGGGCGATCCTCGATCTGGTGATTGCCGACACGCCTGACGGATACCGGGCGCGAATCGATTAGAGGCCAAGCCTTGGACAGGACTGGAGTTGGCCAATTCCCGTCATCAGTTTCCCGTCACCCCGGACTTGATCCGGGGTCCCGCTGCCTTGGCCAGGCGCTGGTTTACAAGAAAAGCGGGACCCCGGGTCAAGCCCGGGGTGACGAAATGGGGAGCAGCCAAACCGAATTCCTCCTGCGCTAAGCCGGCTTCACCAGCGTAACCTGCGCCACATCAATCGTGCCGCCGCGAAACCCGCCTTCGCAATACATCAGATAATAGCGCCAGAGATCGACGAAATGCTGATCGAAACCGGCTGGCAGCAATCCTTTGTCGACTACCCGGTCGAAGCGCTCCCGCCAGCGCCGCAGCGTTTCGGCATAGTGCAGGCCAAAGCGGCGCACATCGCGCCACTCCAGGCCCCGCGCTTCGGCTAGCGCCCGAAAGCGGCTTTCCGAAATCAGCATGCCGCCGGGGAAGATATAGGTCTGGATGAAATCCGTCCCCTGGGCATAGCCTTCGAAGATGGCGTCATCGATCAATATATATTGGATCGCCGCCCGCCCGCCCGGTTTGAGCAGGCGCTCGACCGCCTCGACATAGGCCGGCCAGTAGCGTTCTCCCACCGCCTCCACCATCTCCACGCTGGCGATGGCGTCATATTGCCCCTGGGCGTCGCGATAATCCTGCAGGATTATGTTCGCGCCCGATCCCAGCCGGTCACGGGCGTAATGCGCCTGCTCGACCGAGAGGGTCAGCCCGTCATAGCGTATCGGGCAGCGGGCCATCGCCTGTTCGGCCAATCCGCCCCAGCCGCAGCCGATCTCCAGCAGCGAATCGCCCTCGCCAAGGTCGAGCCGGTCGAGAATGGCGTCGACCTTCCGCTGCTGCGCCCGCTCCAGGCTCTCGATCCGGTCGTCGGGGTCGCGGAACAGGCCGCTGGAATAATGCATGCCCTTGTCGAGCCATAGCTGATAGAAATCATTTCCCAGGTCGTAATGATAGGCGATGTTGCGCCGCGAACCGCTGCGGCTGTTGCGGCGCGCCCAATGGATCGCCCGGCCGATCCAGCGCGTCGGGCCGTGCGGCCGGGCGACATTGCCCAGGCTGACGGCATTGGCCATGAAGAGGGCGAACAGCGGCACCGGATCGGGACTGGTCCACTCCCCCCGCGCCCAGGCCCGATACCAGCCCGCCGATCCTCCCGCGATCAACCGAAGCAGCGCCCGCCAGCGCAGCAGATGGACCTCGCATTCCGGCCCCGCCGCCCGACCGCCCAGCAAGCGGCGCCCGCCATCCGGCAGGATGGCGAGCAAAGACCCTCGCTCCAGCCCCAGGTCGATGCGATCGAGCAATATATGGAACTGCCGGGCGGCGACGCGATCCGGCCAGCCGCGATTGGGGCGATCCAGCGGCCGCCTGACCGGCACTGCCGCCCGGCCGCGATGGGGTTCAATGACGTTCATGCCGTCATCCTGCCCGATGGTTTATCGCGCCGCAATCATGGCTTGATCCGGCGCCACGCGGCGAGAGCCCGTTCCCGACCTTCCCGATGGCCGATGCACTTGGCCGGATAATCGGCCGGGCGCGCGTCATGCGCTTCGGGGTCGTGGATGACGTCATCGTTCAGATGCGCCAGTTCCGGCACCCATTTCCGGATATAGTGGGCAGCCTCGAACTTTTCCGATTGGGTCAGGGGCGCCATGATCCGCGAGAAGATATTGGCATCCACGCCGCTGCCCGCGACCCATTGCCAGTTGACGCTGTTATTGGCGTAGCTCGCATCGACCAGCGTATCCCAGAACCAGCGCGCCCCATGCCGCCAATCGATCAGCAGATGCTTGATCAGGAAGCTGGCCGCGATCATGCGCACACGATTGTGCATCCAGCCCGTCGTCCAAAGCTGCCGCATGCCGGCATCGACGATGGGATAGCCCGTGCGCCCGGTCTTCCACGCCGTGAAATCGCCCCCTGCCTCGCGAAGGTCGCGCCAGGGCATGGCGTCGAAGGCCGGCCGCGCATTTTCCGATCCATAGGCGGGCATGGCCCATATCTGCGTATGGGCATAGTCGCGCCAGATCAGTTCCTTGAGGAAGGTCGTCGCGTTGCCGGGCGCTCCGGCGACCTGGCGCCAGACCTGGGCCGGGGAGACCTCCCCGAAATGAAGGTGCGGCGACAGGCGAGAGCTTCCCTCCCGCGACGGCAGGTTCCTGGCCCTGTCATAATCCGCAGCCTCGTCCAGAAAGGCGTCGACGTTGGCCCGCGCCCCCGCTTCCCCCGGAGTCCAGTCGCGGGAAAAGGCCGCGGCCCAATCCGGCGCGGTGGGCAAAAGCCCCCATCGATCCAGCGAATCGCCCTTCGGCCATTGCCCCGGCGCGTCGATGCGCGAAGGGGCGCGGACCGGCTCGGCCGGCGGCATATGATGCATAACGGCGCGGGCGAAGGGCGTGTAGATCCTATAGCTGTTTCCTCCGCCCGTCCGCACCGCGCCGGGCGGCAGCAGCAACGCGCCGTCATGCAGGCAAAGGTCCAGCCTCTTGCCAAGCGCCTTTTCTGCATTGCGCCACCAGGGTTCGTAATGATGCAGCGCGTGAACGCGCCTCGCGCCCGTTTCCTCGGCGATCTGGACGATCTGGTCGACGCAGTTTCCCTGCCTCAGCACCAGGCGCGATCCCTTCTTCCGAAGATCGTCGTCCAGGCTCCTGAGGCTGTGGTGCAGCCACCAGCGCGAAGCCCCGCCCATCTTCCATTGGCGAGGCGCCTGATCGTCCAGCACATAGAGGGGGATCACCGGCCCTTCCTGCACGGCGGCGGCCAGCGCGGCCTGATCGCCAAGGCGCAGATCCTGGCGAAACCAGAGGAGTACGGGGTCCGACATGCGACCGGGCATGCCATGAGCCGGCCGATGTTCCAAGTCCCCGCCCATTTGAAGCGATGCGGAGCACAAATCGCCGCGTCCGGATTTTTCCGCCATGGACGCGCGGCTCCGCGCCGCTTATTCTTGCACTGCACAAAGCGACGAGCCGGATGGACCCTCCGGCCGGCTTGTCGGGATTAACGACCAGGGACTATGATGGCGTCGATGCCGAATGATTCAGAACTCGCCTACCGGCCATGCGTGGGCATCATGCTCGTCAACATGGAGGGCAAGGTTTTCGTCGGCCAGCGGATCGACAATGCGGTGGAGGCCTGGCAGATGCCGCAGGGGGGCATAGACGACGGCGAAGACATGAAGGCCGCCGCCCTGCGCGAACTGAACGAGGAAACCGGCATCCTTCGCGAGCATGTGGAGATCATCGCCAAGGCGCGGGAAGAGCATTTCTACGACCTGCCGCCGGAACTGATCGGCAAGCTGTGGGGCGGCAAATATCGCGGCCAGCGGCAATATTGGTTCCTCGCGCGCTTTCTGGGGGCGGACGAGGACATCGACATCCAGACCACGCACCCGGAATTCCGCGAATGGAAATGGACCGATCCGGAGAGCCTGCCTGACCTGATCGTGCCGTTCAAGCGCAAGCTGTATCGGGATATTCTCCAGGAATTCAGGGATTTGATCTGAAAACAAGGGTTAAAATCGACCGCCATGCCGGTATGAGAAGGCGCATGCGTTACTGGCTGGCCCTTGTTTCCTTCTTCCTCTCCACCCCGGCGCTTGCCGATTATCCCGTGCTCCTGCCGCCATCGGTGCGCGAAATGCTGGAAGCGGCCATCGCCAACGGCAATGAGACCGAGATCGCGACCGTCGCCAAGATCGCCAAGCAGACCAATCCCGGGTCCGCCGACGAGATCCAGCGCATGGTCAACAGTTGGAAGGAACGGACCAGGACCACGCGGGAAACCGTGATCCGCGAAGCGCGCTTCACGGAATTGTGGACCGGCAAGATCGAAGCCGGCGGGTTCCGCTCCACCGGCTCGACCAGCGAAATCGGCATCAGCGCCAGCGCAGCGGTCAAGCGCAGCGGCATCCAATGGTCGCACAAGCTGGCCGCCAGCGTCGATTACCGGCGCGCCAACGGCGTGACCTCGCGCGAGCGCTACACCGCCAGCTATGAGCCGCGCTACGAATTCGATCCCAGGGGCTTCGCCTATGGGCTGACGCAGTTCGAGCGGGATACGTCGATCGGCTATGACGCGCGCTACACCGCCTCGGCCGGCATCGGTTACAAGCTGATCGTCAGCGATCCGGTCGACCTCTCGCTGGATGCCGGTCCTTCGATCCGCCATGCCGAATATGTGACCGGCGAGCAGGAGACCAAATTGGGCGCCCGCGCGTCCATGGACCTTGCCTGGCGGCTGACCCCCGCGCTGACCTTCAGGCAAACCGCCTCCGGCTATGCGGAAAGCGACGTCTATACGCTGAATTCGTTGACCTCGCTGGTGACGAAGGTGGGGACGCGCTGGTCGGCGGCCTTTTCCTACAATGTGCAGTATGAATCGGAAACGCTGCTGTCGGCACGCGACTCCGACACGATGAGCCGCCTGACCCTCACCTATGATTTCTAGGCCGTAAACTCATAAATGGCGACTTTAGGAGCCGGGGGTGGAGGCGCGCCTTCCGCTCTGATAGGGTCGCCAGGATGAGAGGCATTTCGTCGTTCGAACGGAGCGTCATGGAAAGCGCCGCAGACGCGCCCATGCTCGCCCAGACTGAAAAATGGGCGGCGCTTAACAGCGGGTCGCGCAATCTTCCCGGTCTTGCCGCCATGGCCGCCATGCTTGCGGACGCCTTTGCCGGCCTGCCGGGCGCGATGTCCCTTGTCGATCCCGCGCCGGTCGAGACGGTCCGGCCGGACGGGCATCTGGCAATGGTCGCGCATGGCAGCCACCTGCGCCTATCGGTCAGGCCGGAGGCTCCGGTGCAGATCCTGCTCACCGGCCATATGGATACGGTCTTCCCGGCCGACCACGGCTTTCAGGCGCTGGGATGGATCGATCCGGCAACGCTGAACGGACCGGGCGTCGCGGACATGAAGGGCGGGCTGGCCGTCATGCTGGCGGCCCTGCGCGCCCTGGAAACCGCACCGAACGCAAGGCGGCTGGGCTATGACGTCATCATCAACAGCGATGAGGAGATCGGCAGCCCCTCCTCCGCGGCGCTGTTCAGGCAAGTCGCGATGGGCAAGATCGCGGCCTTCACCTATGAACCGGCGCTGCCCGACGGTACGCTGGCGGGCGCCCGCGCCGGCAGCGGCAATTTCGCCGTCATCGTCACCGGACGGAGCGCGCATGCCGGGCGCAATCCGCAGGACGGCCGCAACGCGCTGCTGGCGGCGGCGGACCTCGCGCTGCGGCTGAAGGCGGCGAGCGGCGGCGGCTTTTCCTGCAATCCTTCGCGGATCGAGGGCGGCGGCCCCAATAATGTCGTGCCGGATCACGCCGTCCTGCACGTCAATTTCCGGCCGAAGACCCCCGCCGACGAGCAGGCGGCGGACGAGCTGCTGAAGGACGCCATGGCGCGGGTCGCGCAGGAGCATGAGGTGACGCTCCACCGGCATGGCGGCTTCGGCCGCCCGCCCAAGCCGATGGATGCGCGGGCGGAAGCGTTGTTCGGGTTCGTGCGGCAATGCGGCGCGGATCTGGGCCTTTCCATCGCCTGGCGGGATACCGGCGGGGTGTGCGACGGCAACAACATCGCGGCCTGCGGCGTGCCCGTGGTCGACACAATGGGCGTGCGGGGCGGCAATATCCACAGCGATCTGGAATATCTGGTCGTCGACAGCCTGGCCGAACGGGCGCAATTGTCGGCCCTGGCGCTGCTCCGCATGGCCGAAGGGCGTTTCACGAAGGGGATGAAGGCGTGAGTTTCTTCATGCGCACCGCGCGCGCCGGCGATTTGCAGACCCTTTATGAAATGGCGAAGCTGACCGGGGGCGGGTTCACCAACCTGCCGCCGGACCGGAAGTCGCTGGCCGCCAAGCTGGAGCGGACGGAGCAGGCGCTGGCCCGGCAAGGCGAAGGGGTCGAGGACGAACTGATCGTCATGGTGCTGGAAAACGCCCAGACGGGTCAGGTTCGCGGCACCTGCCAGATTTTCAGCAAGGTCGGGCAAAACTGGCCCTTCTATTCCTATCGGCTGGGCGTTCTCACCCAGCATAGCCGGGAGCTTTCGCGCACCTTCCGGGCGGAGATGCTCTCTCTGGTCACCGATCTGGAGGGGTCGACGGAAGTCGGCGGCCTGTTCCTGCATCCCCGCGAACGCGCGGAGGGGCTGGGCCTGCTGCTGGCGCGCAGCCGCTATCTCTACATCCGCAACCATCGCGCCCGCTTCGGGGAGCGGATTATCGCGGAACTGCGCGGCGTGATCGACGAGGCGGGCGGTTCCCCCTTCTGGGACGGCCTTGCCGGACGCTTCTTCGGCATGAGCTTTCAGGAAGCGGACGAGTTCAATGCGGTGAACGGCAATCAGTTTATCGCCGACCTGATGCCCAAGACGCCGATCTACACCGCCATGCTGACCGACAGCGCCCGCAGCGTCATCGGCATGCCCCATCCCAATGGCCGCGCCGCGATGCGCATGCTGGAGACGGAGGGCTTCACCAATCCCGGCTATGTCGACATATTCGACGGCGGCCCGACGATGGTGGGGCAGATCGATGCGCTGCGCACCATCGCCCATTCGTCCGACGCGGTGCTGGGCGCCGTGCACGAGAAGGGCGGAGACAAGATGCTGGTGACCACCGGGCGGCTCGCCGATTTCCGCTGCACCTATGCCTTTGCGATCGAGCGGGAGGATGGCGGCGTCTCGCTCGACCGGGCCTCGGCGCAATTGCTGGGGCTGGAGCCGGGACAGACATTCACCATGGCGGAACGGGCATGACCGCGAGGGAGATCAATTTCGACGGCCTGATCGGCCCCAGCCACAATTATGCGGGCCTCAGCCTGGGCAATCTGGCCTCGGCGCGCAATGCGGGCGCCATATCCCACCCCAGGGCGGCGGCGTTGCAGGGGATCGAGAAGATGCGGTCCAACCTGCGCCTGGGACTGGCGCAGGGGCTGTTCCTGCCCCAATGGCGGCCCGACGGAGCGTGGCTGGCGGCGCTCGGCACCGATGTCGGCAATGCGGAGGCGCATATCCGCGCGGCGGCCATGTCGGCCTCCTCCATGTGGGCGGCCAATGCAGCGACCGTCTCGCCCGCGCCCGACACGGCGGACAGGCGCACGCATCTGACCGTCGCCAATCTCGTCACCATGGCGCATCGCAGCCATGAATGGCCGCAGACGCTCGCCCAATTGCGCCTCGCCTTTTCCGACCGCACCGCCTTTGCCGTGCATGGCCCCATTCCCGCCCCCTTTGGCGATGAGGGCGCGGCCAATCATATGCGCCTGTGCGATCATCATGGCGAGGCGGGCGTCGAGGTGTTCGTCTACGGCCAGTCGGGCGGCCCCTTCCCCGCCCGCCAGCATGTCGAGGCGAGCAAGGCCGTCGCCCGACTGCACCGGCTTGACCCGGATCGCACGCTGTTCGTCATGCAGTCGGAGGAAGCGATCGCAGCAGGCGCCTTCCACAATGACGTGGTCGCCGTCGCCAATGAGCGCGTGCTTTTCACCCATGAACAGGCCTTTGCCGACAAGGAGCGCTTCTACGCCGATCTGCGCACCAGGCTGCCGTCGGTGGAGATCGTCGAGGTTCCCGCCAGCGCCATCAGCCTGTCCGACGCGATCCGCAGCTATATCTTCAACGCCCAGCTCGTGACCTTGCCGGATGGCATTATGGCGCTGGTCCTGCCGACAGAGGCGCGGGACATGCCCGGCATATGGTCCTGGCTGGAAAAGATGGTCGCGGGCAACGGCCCGATCCGGAAGCTGGTGCCCGTCGACGTGCGCCAGTCCATGGCCAATGGCGGCGGTCCCGCCTGCCTGCGGCTGCGCGTGGTGGCCGACCCTGCCCATATCGATCCGCGCTTCCTGGTGGACGAGGCGAAGCTGGACGGCATTGCCGACATCGTCCGAAATTATTGGCCCGAAGCCATAGCGCCGGACGATCTGGCCGATACCCGGCTGATCGCGCGCATCGAACAATCATGGTTAACGCTTGTTGACCATTTGCAACTTTCGGGCGATTTAATTCCCTGACGGCAGTCAAGCCGGATGGGACTCGATGGAACGGATCAGGCGCCTCTTCACCATCAAGACGAAGTTCGAGGCGTTTTTGGTGATCTACGCCCTGGCGCTTGGCGCGACCGAGCGCGGCATCGTCTACATGCACCAATATCCCGGCACCGGCGGCCATTTGCTGGCGCTGGTCTGCACGGGCAGCGTCTTCATCGCGGGCGGCATGATCCTGGACGCCGTGGAAATGCGGCGCAGCGCCTTTTCCTTCTAAACACTTGTATCGGCCCTCCGCGCCATGCAGGAGCGCGTCATGGCTGCCATCATGCTTCAGGGAACGGGATCGGACGTCGGCAAATCCCTGCTGGTGGCCGGGATTTGCCGCGCCCTGGTCCGCAGGGGATATAGCGTCCGCCCGTTCAAGCCGCAGAATATGTCCAACAATGCCGCCGTCACCGCCGACGGCGGAGAGATCGGGCGGGCGCAGGCGCTGCAGGCGATTGCGGCGGGCGTCGAGCCGCATACGGACATGAACCCTGTCCTGCTGAAGCCGCAGGCCGACCGCACGTCGCAGCTTGTCGTCCATGGCCAGGTGCGGGGCAAGCTCGGCAGCGGCAATTTCCGCTCGGCGCGGGGCGAATTGCTGGAGGCGGTGCTGGCCAGCTACCGCCGGTTGCAGGCGCAATGCGACATCGTGGTGGTGGAGGGCGCGGGATCGCCGGCCGAGGTCAATCTGCGGGCAGGCGACATCGCCAATATGGGCTTTGCGCGGGCCGCCGGCGTGCCGGTGATATTGGTGGGCGACATCGACCGGGGCGGCGTGATCGCGGCCGTCGCCGGGACGAAGGCGGTGATCGACCCGGCCGACGCGGCGATGATCCAGGGCTTCCTGATCAACAAGTTCCGGGGCGATCCCGCCCTGTTCGAGGACGGCTATCGCCATATCGAGCGATTGACGGGCTGGAGGGGCTTTGGCGTGATCCCCTGGCTCGGTCAGGCCAGTCGCCTGCCCAGCGAGGATGCCGTGGTGCTGGAACGCAGGCGGGGCGGCCCGGGCGAAAAGCTGCTGATCGCCTGCCCCATCCTGCCCCGGATCGCCAATTTCGACGATCTGGACCCGCTGAAGCTGGAGCCGGGAGTGAAGGTCATGCTGGTGCCGCCGGGCCAGCCCATTCCCGCGGAGGCCGCGCTCATCATCCTGCCGGGTTCCAAGGCGACCATCGCGGACCTGCAGGCGGTGCGCGATCAGGGATGGGACATCGACATTCGCGCCCACCGCCGGCGCGGGCGGCCGATATTGGGCATATGCGGCGGATATCAGATGCTGGGCCGCAGGATAGACGATCCAGACGGTATGGAGGGCCCGCCGGGCGGGGTCGAGGGGCTTGGCCTGCTGGATGTCGAAACACGGCTGACATCAGCCAAGACGTTGGAAAGGACCGGCGGAACGGCGCTGGGGCAGCCCTTTTCGGGCTATGAGATGCATGTCGGCCGGACGGACGGTCCGGATTGCTCGCGCCCCTTCGCAATGCTGGAGGGCGGCCGTCCGGATGGCGCATCGAGCAGGGACGGCATGGTGATGGGAACCTATGTCCACGGCCTGTTCGCCAGCACCGCGCTGCGCGCCGCCCTTCTGGCGCGGCTGGGGCATGAAGCCACGTCGGGCGACTATCAGGCTTCGGTGGATGACGCTCTGGACCAGATCGCGATGCAATTGGAGGATCATGTCGACATGGATGGGCTGATCCGGATCGCCACTGCCTGACGCGGCTGGGCCGGGCCGACAGGCGGTGCCGTCGGAGGGGCGTATGCGCACCTCTATGCTGTTGGTTATATTTACCGAAAATCAGCGGGATAGTATAAGAAAACGCAGGACATAGCGCTGATGGCATAGCGCGACATGGGGCGGGGCGGAACTTATGTTGCGTGACCTTCATAAACCATCCGCTCCGATGAAGGCCGCCCTGTCATCATGCAGGCGCCACTTTCTTTCTTCCTTGATATTCAGCGCATTGATGAACGTCCTTTATATCGGACCCGTTCTCTACATGCTGCAAATCTATGATCGCGTCGTGACGGGACAGGGCAGGCTTACCCTGTTCTTCCTGACCGTCATCATCATTTTCGCGATCGGCACGCTCGCGTTGCTGGAGCAGGTGCGATCCCGCCTGCTGGTGCGGGCCAGCATCCGCTTCGACCGGCAGCTTTCGGGACTGCTGCTCGACACGGCGCTGAGCGGACGGGGTTCGACGGGCGAAGCGATGAACAAGCAGATCCTGCGGGAATTCGACGCCCTGCGCCAGGCGTTGACCGGGCCGACCATCCTCTCGATCTTCGATTTTCCCTGGAGCCCCATCTATGTCCTGGTCTGCTTCCTGATCCACCCGGCTATCGCGGCCATGGCGGTGGTCGGCGGGGGCGCGCTCCTCTTCATCGCGCTCTGCAACGAACGGCGGACGAACGCGCCGCTCAAGCAGGCCAATGACGCCGCGAACAAGGCCTATGTCAGCCAGGAACAGACCATCGCAGGCGCGGAGGTGATCCGCGCCCTGGGCATGCGCAATGCGCTGGTGCGGCGTCACCTGCTCGAACGCAGGATGATGCTGAACCTTCAGGCCGGCGCCAGCTTCGCGGGCGGCCATTATGTCGCCATCAGCAAGTTCATCCGTCTCGCCCTGCAATCGCTGGCGCTGGGGCTGGGCGCGTGGCTGGCGGTCAACAACCAGATTTCGGCGGGCGCGATCTTCGCCTCCTCCTTCCTCGTCGGCCGGGCGCTGGCGCCGATCGACCAGTTGCTGGGCGCGTGGCGCAGCGTCGTCCACGCGCGGGCGAGCTATGCGACGCTCAACGACCTGCTGGCCGCGAGGGACGCGGACATCGCCCTCACCCGCCTGCCTGCGCCTAAAGGCCATATCGCGGTCGAGCATGTGACCTGTTTCAATCAGGGCCAGGAAAGGCCGGTCCTTGCCGACGTCAACTTCACGGTGGAGCCGGGCGAAGTCATCGCCATCGTCGGACCCAGCGGCGCGGGCAAATCCACGCTGCTGCGCATGCTGTCCGGCGCGGCGCGGCCGTTGCGCGGATCGATCCGCTATGACGGCGCGGACATGCAGGACTGGGATTCGGAACGGCTGGCGGGCTTCGTCGGCTATCTGCCGCAAGACACCTCGTTGTTCGCGGGGACCATCAAGGAGAATATCGCCCGTTTCGGCAATTACCTGTCGGACGATGAGGAAGCGATCGACGATGCCGTCATCGAAGCCGCCCGGCTGAGCGGCGCGCATGACATGATCCAGCAGCTCCCGGGCGGATATAATCTGATGCTAGATTGGGGCGGGCGCGGCCTTTCCGCCGGGCAGGCGCAGCGCGTTGGCCTGGCGCGGGCGCTCTATGGCGCGCCGCCGCTGGTCTTCCTGGACGAGCCCAACGCGCATCTCGACGCGGAGGGAGAGGTGCGGCTGGTCGCAACCCTGGCCGACCTCAAGAAGAGGAACGCATCCGTCATCATCGTCGCCCATCGCATGGGGATATTGGGCGTGGTCGACAAGATCATGGTGATGCGCGAAGGAAGGATGGAAGCCTTTGGCGGGCGCGACGACGTGCTGGGCCGGCTGAAGGCGATCCGCTCGGAAGAACGGCCCACTCCCCAGACGGCGGAGGGGCAGGCGCCATGAAGGACATTCAGATCAGGGACGCGACCGGAGCGGTCGACCTTCACTATCCCGCCGGCCGCGGCGCGGAGATCATCGACGACCGTCCTGAGCGCGACATGCGTGCCGGCACGATCGTCGCTGTGCTGTTCTTCGTCCTGTTCCTCGGCTGGGCGGCCTTTGCACGGCTCGACGCGGCCGCCTATGCGCCGGGGCGGCTCACCGTGGCGGGCCAGCGGCAGTCGGTGCAGCATCGCGACGGCGGCGTGGTGGGCGCGATCTTCGTCAAGGAAGGCCAGCATGTCGGCCAGGGCCAGCCGCTGATGGAATTGGCCGACGCCGAGGTGCGGGCGCAGGCGCGAATGTATGGCGCGCAATATATCGAGCTGAAGGCGCAGCGGGCAAGGCTGATAGCCGAGCAATCGGGCGCGAGCCATGTCGAATGGCCTGCCGAATTCGCTGCCCTTGATGGGCAGGAACAGGATGATGCGCGGGAAGCGATCCGCCTGCAACAGACCCAGTTCGATGCGCGGTCCTCCGTGCTGGCGGCGCAGACCGGGGTGCTGCGCGAGCAGGCCAATCAGGTGCAGCAGACGACGCGCGGTTATCGTTCGCAGCTGGCGGCCTCTTCGGAACAGGCCCGGCTGATCGGGGAGGAGCTGGAGAGCCTGCGCGGCGTGGCGGAAAAAGGGTTCGTCTCCAAATCCCGGATCAGGGCCCTGGAACGCGCCAGGGCCGACCTTCATGGGCAGGCAGGGCAATTTTCCGCCAGCATCGCCCGGTCCGGCGCCGAAGCGGGCGAAAATCGGCTGAAGGCGCTGGAAGCGGAAAAGGCCTATAGGGAACGGGCCGCGTCGGAACTGCGCGACGTCGAATTCTCGCTCAACGAAGTGCTGCCCAAATATCGGGCCGCCAAGGATCAGCTTGCCCGGCTGCAAATCCGGGCGCCCGCCGCCGGCACCATCGTCGGCCTCAACGTCTTCACCGTGGGCGGCGTCATCGCCGCCGGGCAGAAGCTGATGGACATCGTCCCCGACCGGGCGGGCCTGGTCATAGAGGCGCGGATTTCGCCCGAGGACATTGACGACCTGAAGGTGGGGCAGCGGGCGCAGATCAAGTTCAGCAGCCTGCATGAGCGCGACCTGCCGATCATGGACGGGCGGATCAGCCGGCTGTCGGCGGACAGCTTCCAGGACGAGAAGACAGGCATGTCCTTCTACACCGCGGAGATGATCGTGCCGCCAAGGGAACTGGCCAGGATCAGGGATGTGAGGGGCGAGGATTTCAGCCTGAAGGCGGGCATGCCGGTGCAGCTTCTGGTGCCGCTGCGGCGGCGGACGGCGCTGCAATATGCGCTGGAGCCGCTGACCCAGTCGCTCTGGCTGTCCTTCAGGGAGCATTGATCCCAAGCGGTCATTGCAGTTCGGAAAAGCGGACCCGCGCTCCGAGCGCCTCATATATCCGGCGATATTCGGCGATGATGGCGCCGCGATCATAATCCCGCACAACGCGCTCGCGCAGCGCTTCGCCCATGGCGCGGCGCAGGGAAGGCGATCTCAGCAGGTGCTGGATCGCCGCCGCCGTCCCTTCCGGATTGACCAGTTCGGTGACGATGCCGCCCGGCCGGTCGACGGTGGGCGTCCGTCCCTCTATCATTTCCCGGCAACTGCCGACATCGGGGGCGACCACCGGCACGCCGCACGCGCCCCCTTCCAATATGACGAGCGGCTGCGCTTCCGACAGGCTGGTGAGGACGATCAGGTCGATCCGGGGCAGCCATTGCGCGACATCGACCCGCCCGGCGAACTGCACCGCATTGCCGATGCCCAGTTCGGCGACCAGCGCTTCGCAATCGGCGGCATAGTCGGGGTCCTCGTCCAGCGGACCCAATATGGCGAAGCGGACTTCCGGCATGTCCGCCAGGACCAGCGCGGCCGCCCTGATGAAGGTCTTGATGTCCTTGATCGGCACGACCCGGCCGATCAGCGCCACCAGCGGCCGGGCGGGATCGCAGGCTCGCTCCATCGATGCGAAGCGCTCCGCATCGATGCCGTTGGGAATGACGCGCAACCGTTCCTGACGGGCGCCCAGGCGGCGCTGCGTCTGGTTGTTGGCGCCGTAAAGCGCGATGATCGGGTCGCACGCGTCGTAACAGGCGCGAGTATAGGTCTGGAAGACCGCCAGCCACAGGTCGCGCAGGTCATGCCCTTCCCGGTCCAGCGTCAGCCCGGTTTCGATCTGGTCCCCGATCCAGTCGGCCATCATGATCTCTATCTGCCGTTCCAGCATGTAGATGCCATGTTCGGTGATGAAGGCGGGATGGCCGGTCTCATGCGCGGCCCGCGCAGCCAGCAGGCCCGCAAAGCCGGTGGAGATGGTGTGATAGACCCGCGCCTTCGGCAAGGGCGCGAGCAGCATCTTGAGCAGCCCGCCCAGAAGCACCCGCATCGCCCAGAAGAAATGATGGAAGGAGGCCGAGCGGAAAGCCGTGTCGTAATAATGGGTGAAGAGGTCGAATATCTCCGGATTGGAGAGGAGATCGCCCGCGCCGGGCGCCGGCCTCAATCCCTCCAGCGCCTTCCTCAGACGGATCAGGTCGTCCCTGCCGCCTGTCGACAGGAAGGCGAGCAGCAGCCGGCCGATCCGCTTCATCTGCGACGCCGGATAGCGACGCGGCAGGCAGGGTTCGATCAGCAGCGGGATTTCCACCACCTCGACGACATTGGACGGCGGCGCCATGCGCCAGGGTTGCGCGCCATTGCCCGCCTTTATGGCGACGAGCGAAAATCGCAGATCGGGCATGGCGAGGATCAGATCCTGAAGCCAACTGGAAACGCCGCCGACGACGAACGGATAGGCGCCTTCGACGATCAGGCATATGTCGCTTTCCTGCCCGTCGGACATCATGTCGCCGGCTCCACGCCGGCCAGGGGCGCGGACCGCGCCTGGCCCGGCTGATGGCGTTCCATGGCGCGCCTCAACTGGGCGCGCGCCGCCTGCAAGGCGCGGCGCCTTATGTCCCCGGCTTTCAGCAGGCCGGCAATCTCCTCCAGCTTCCGGTTGGCCTCCTGACAGAGCCGAAGCCGCTGCCCCTGGGGGAGCAACTGGTTGAAGCAGCCATGATCGGCCAGCAGCATGGCAAGGGCATAGCGATCGTCGAGATGCTGGGAGGGCGCGATCCTCGCCTGCAATTCGCCGCGCTGCTGCGCCAGATTGTAGCTGACCTGCGCGGCGGCGGCGGCGGCGAGCGCCCGGATGGTCTGATCCTCGTCGGACAAGGCCATGACGATCAGGGGGGACAGTCGCGGCTCGAAGGAGATCACCGCGGTTTCCAGCGCCCGATAGCGCGCCTGGAGATTGCCGTAGCGGAGCATGGTGGCGAGCGAGCCGATCTCGTCGCTTTCCGGATAGCGCACGCGATCGTCGAGTATCCGGCCCAACCGCTCGACCGGGGACATTTCGCCGACCTTCCGCCGCTTGCCGGTGCGGACATTCCGATAGGCGATCTGCCTCTTCCGGCCTGATCTCCGGGCGAGCGGCGCCAGCATCAGGCAGCCCAGCATGCCCGCCGGCCCGATGGCTGCCCCGACCGGCAGGGCAAAGCGCTGAAGCACGCCCAGAGCGGGTTTCGATCTGATTGAATCCGATTGCCGCTCTGGATTCCTTGTCTTCCGCGATTTCTTGATCAGCGATCGGCTCCGATCGCTTGGAAATCGCTCTGGCCCCGCGAGCCGCTTCATCGCAACCAGCAGGGCGGCGCAGGAGAGCGCGAGATGGACGGGCGCGAACCAGTAGCCGCTCCCCTGCCCCATCCACAGCGCGCCAAGGAGCAGAAGCAGGTCGACGGCCGAGAACAGGATGAGCAGGACGATCAAGCCACCTTTCCTTCAGGCACCAGCCATTTCGTCGCAGATGCCTGTTCGCGGCCGAACAGCGCCGGGGATTGGCCCAGCAGATCCGCGACCTGCAGCAGTTGCGCAACATAGGCCTCCGTGATCCTGATTCCGACGGCGCTGTGGACAAGGATGATGGCCGCCAGTCCTTCATCCGTACCCGCGACCGGCACGGCCAGAATGCCGCTCTCCGACAACAGCGGACAGTCGGCGGCGCGATCCGCCCGCAACGGCCGTGGCGTGGCCAGCATCGCCTGCGCCATCGGAGAGCGCGACAGGTCCGGGGGCTGGCCCATGGCCGCCCGGCCGCCGAAGCGCGCCGTCACCTGCGCGCCGCGCACGTCGTAGAAGGTGAAATCCTCCGTCTGCGCGGCGAGCGCGATCAGGTGGGCGAGCGCGTCGGCCTGACTTTCCGGATCGGCTTTCGAAACGGCCAGCCCGGCCGCCATGGCCTGGACGATCGTGCGCTGCTCGGTCGCGATCCGGACCTGGAGCTTGCGGTTGGTGTCGGTGAGCCGGGCGATGATTTCCGCCAGCTTCTTCCAGTTGCGGTCCATCGCCTGATGCTGCCGCTCCTGGTCCGCCAGGCGGTTCCTGCGGCTGGCCGTCACCTCCCCGGTCACCAGGGCCGTCACCATCCACAGCATCGGCTGGATGGAAAGGCGCAATTGCTGCTCGATATGGTCGGTCGCGCCCGACCACAGGTTCGACCAGTGGAACCAGATCGCGGAGGCGATGGCGGCCGCGGCCAGTCCCGATCCGGTGCCATAGGTCGTCGCCATGACCAGCACCGGCAGCCAATAGGGATTGGGGTTCAGATCGGAAAAGGCGTCGCCCTTCATCAATCCCTGGTCGACCGCCACCAGCGCGGCGAAGAGGAGCAGCATTTCCGCGCATTGCAGCAGCATGGGCCGCTTCTTCAGCATCAGTGCCTCCCGAGATAGCGAGTGAGCGCCACGCGCAGATAAAGTTGGCGGCCCGAAATGCCCGGCCGGCTGATCGAGCTGATCCCGCCGCTCGCCTGGAGGCGCCAGCCGTCGCTCAGCCGCCCCGTGGCGCTGACGTTCGCCGTGGGTCCGTCGGTCTTGCCCTTCCGGTCGAAGGTCCAGCCCGCCGCGCCGCTGATCTGCCAACGGGTCCAGGACATGCCGGACGACAGTTGGAAGCTGTGATTTTCCCTGTCGCTGAGGGGGATATAGGAAAGGCCATTGGGCCGCAGCGTCCTGCGGCCGACATATTCCGCATCCAGCCGGTAACTGACCGCCAGCGACGGCGATCCGCGGCGGAGCAGGTAATCGAGACCGCCCGCCACGGTGACGCTGCGCGTCCGGACGCCGGTGCCGGTCAATCCATAGCCGTTCCAGCCTCCATCCGCCTGCACCGCCAGTTCGGGCGTCAGGCGGATCGTCCCGCCAATCCCTGCGCGGCTGATATGCCCGCCGAAGGTCGACTGTTCCGGCGTGGCAAGGTCCGGCAGGCGATAGGCGAGGACCAGCCTCCCCTGCCTTTCGGGCGGCCCGGCGAACAGCCGGAGTCCCGCGCCCGCGACCTTTTCGTCCAATTGGGCACTGCCCTGAAGCTCGATCCGGGACACCGCGCCCAGATTGACGGTCGCGAACAGATCCCCCACGGTCGAGCGGGACGTGCGATTGGCCAGAATGCCCTCGGCGCCATAGACGGTATCCGCTTCCGAGCGGAACCAGCGGATGCCCGCGCCCAAAGAGAGGCGGCTGTCCAACGGCGCCATGGCGTTGAGGCCCGCCTCTGCCTGCCAGAAGACCTTGCCGCCGCGCGCCGTCACCGCCGCCGCGACATTGCCGCCCGATTCCGCCAGCGCCTGCCGGGCAAAGGGGTCGTCCGCGGCGAGGTTGCGATAGCGCGCCGCGCCAAGGGCCAGCGCACCCTCCGCAACCTCCATGTCGCCCAGCAGGCGCTGTATGCGCCTGTCGCCCGGATATGCCGCCGCCAGCGGGGCAAGCCGCCGCCGCGCCAGGCCGGGATAGCCGGCGGCGGCATCCGCCTGCGCCCGGGCGATGGCAAGTTCGACGTCCAAATCCGCCCTTTGCGGTTCGCCTGCGATGGCCGGGGCAGGCGTCGCCTCTCCATCGGGCAGGAAACGGACATGCAGCACGCGCTTGTCCGCCACCGCCTCCAGCTTCCGCCCCGCAGCGGCGCGCAGAACCAGGCTGTCGTCATTCCAGCGCAGATCCGCCAGGTCGGGACCGGCGGCGGCGGCGAAATCCTTGAGCGCTGCATCGGCAATCGGGCGGTCGAACCGGACGACCAGTTCATGGCCGCTGTCTTCCAGTTCGATATGCACGTCCCCGCTCCATTGCAGGTCGACCGTCCTTGCGTCCGACGCCGTCACGTCCGTGTCGGGCGGCAATGCCGCGACCATGAGCGGCGGCGGACCCATCAGCAGCAAGGCGGCCAGCGGCGTCATGGCCGCAGCACCTTGCGCGCGCGCCCTGGATCGCCCGCCGCTATGAGCAGGCGGGCCAGCATGATGTCGAGCTTGCGGTCGGCGGGCGCGGCGCGGCGCAGCGCTTCGACAATGGCCGTTGCCTCCGCCGCCCGACCAAGCCGACCCAGCAGTTCCGCCCGTTCCACCGAAAGCGGCGGCGCGAGGGCCAGCGATCTTTCGATCCAGGGGCGAGCCCCGGCTTCCCCCTTCAGCTTCGCCTGCGCATCGGCCATCAGGCTCAACGCCACCCTGTCGTCGGGGCGTTCGCGAAGATAGACCTGCAACTGGCCGGCGGCCTCTCGCGCATCGCCCCTGTTCCAGCCGTCCCAGGCGAGGCGAAGGCGATCCGACGGCTCAGCCGCGCCATTGGCGATACGGGCGTTCGCAAGCGCCAGATCATAATAAGCCGCCCGCTCCGGCGGAACGCGGGCAGCGGCGGCCGCCTTCAACTGCGCGGCGGAAAGGGGACGGCCGTCGAGCAGCCGGTCGAGCGCCCGCGCAGCCGCCGCCCTGTCGCGTGCCGCATTGGCCAGTGCGATGCGCTGAACCAGAATGTCGTTGCTGTCCGCATTCCCGGCCGCCTCCAGAAAGGCCAGCGCCTCCGCAGGCCGCGCGCGTTCGACATAGGGCTGCACCCATGTCGGATCGGCCGATGCCCGCGCCTTCAGCCAGGCCAAGTCCTGCGCGACAGGGCGCGGCCCCATCAGGTACAGCATGCGCGCATCGGAAACGGCGTCGTTCCCGGCGGCCGATTGCTGCCGAAGCAGGGCGATGGAATCCGATCGGAATCCCCCTTCCAGCAGGCGTTGCGCGATGGCGGGACGGTCTGCGCCTGGCTCGGCCGCCCGATCAAGCAACCATCGCCGCACCGCATCCCTGTTTCCGGATGCGATGACGATGCTTTCGCGGGCCGCGTCGCGCCCCGTCGGCAGCATGGCGGCATAGCGGAGCGCCGAACGGATGTCGCCGGACCGCTGCGCCAGGGTCATGGCGAGCCAGGGGTTCCGCTCCCGCCAGCGCGGCGTCCCGGACCGATCGATCCGGGCAATGAGGTCATAGCGTCCCGCCGCATTCGCCCAGGATGCCAGATCGAGCGACCGGGCGGGGTCAAGCGGCGCCATGGCGCCATGTTCCGCCGCCAGGATCAGCAGGTCCGGCTGGCCGAGCGCATAGCTGGCCTCGACCAGATCTTTCGCCGGGGCGGTTCCGGGGTTCATCGCCGCCGCCCGCGCCAGGTCGGCCGCGCCCTGCGCATCCCCGACCTTGCGATGCAGGTCGAAGCGCAGGCGCCAATGGGCCGGGGCAGCGCGGTCCGGCCGGCCTTCCAGGAAGGCGAGCGCGACCTCCGGACGTCCGCCCGCCATGATGTCATAGGTCAGCCGCGCGCTCGAAACCGGCGCACCGCCCCGCGCCAGGGCGTCCGCAAGCCGTCCCAGAACCTTTGCGTCGGCCGTCGCCACGGAAGCGTTCAACAGCCGTTGGAGGTCGGGAGGAGAAAGGCTTTTCCCTTGCGCGAAGCGCTGCATCAGAATGGCCGTGCCCGGTGGAGGCAAGGGCATGGCGACCGGCGGCGGCGCGAATGTCGCCCGTCGGATCGCATCGGCGATCTGCCAGTGGCTGGGCATCAGCAGCACCGCGGCGGCGATCAGCAGCCCGCCCCCCGCGATCGGTCCGACGAACGCCATGTTCGGATTGCGCAGCGCTTCGATCTTCATGACAGGGGTTCCGCTATGAGCCGGTCGAGGGCCAGGGTGGACACATAGGGCTGGAATCCGGCGGCGCGTTCCCGCGCATAGAGGCTGGCGACAGTGGCCGTGTCCCGCATATCCCAATAATCGAGCGTGGCGAGCCCCAGGCGGGGATTGATCCGCCTGGCCGCGAACAGATGGTTCGCCTGCCATTGCCAGTCTTCGGCTGAGGTCATCTCATAGCGCCCCTCCGCGAAGTTCCAGCGCGACGCCATGGCCTCCGCCAGCACGATGTCGATCCGACCGGCAACCTGCGGCAGCAGGGCATAGCCCCGGTTCATCATGATCGCCATGTCGGGGAAGCGCGCGCGAATGGCCTGCACCAGCCGCGCGGCGCCGGCCACCATGCCCTTGTTCCGCTCGGCATCCTGCCGCTCCAACGCCTCCGCATTGTCCAGCGTGTCCATGAAGATGCCGTCATAGCCCTTGCGCAATATGGCGGGGATCAGGCGTTCGATCACCAGGCCGGTCCAGGCGGGATCGCGCAGGTCGACGAGCCGCGCCTTCGGCCAGTTCGGATTGGCCTGCCGCAGCGCGCCCGCCTTTTCCAGTTCGGCGATGAAGGGGCGACCGGCATGGACCTCCCCCAGGCTGATATAGCCCAGCAACCGGCTGCCGGGACCGCGCAGCGGGGCGAGCGGGCGGGCGAAGTCCGGCTCCAGCACCAGAAGGCCGAAACGGCGGGCCACGGCGGGGTCGGTCGCCTCGCCATAATCCACGCCCCAGCCATCGGCCGCGCCGATTTCGGGCAGAGCGCGGGCCGAAAGGCCGAACACCATCAGCGACAGCGCCAGCAGATCGCGGCGGCGGAAGGGAAGGACGCTCATGGCCAGAACCTCGCCCACAGGCCGCTATTGCCGACCACCGCCGGATTATTGCCGACGAAAAGCAGATAGGTGAGCCTGCCCGTCGCCTCCGCCACCAGCGCGACGGCCAGCGAGGCCGCCGTGACCGCGCCCGCCAGATAGCCGAAGCCGAAGCCGGCGAAGCCGCTGTCGCGAAACAGCAGCGTGCCCGCCGCGCTCGCCAGCAGGAAGCTGCCCCAGACCGCCACGATCCGGCCGGCAAGGTCGTAATAGGACAGGATGATGCTCATCTGGATCGCGACGAGGTGGAAGACCACGCCAACCGCCGTCAGCCGGAAACCGAATATGCCGCGCGCGTTCATGTCCAGCAGGCGGATGATCTCCGGCGCCAGAACCCAGCAGAAGCCGGCGAGGATCGCCTGCTCCACCATCAGCAGCCGCAGGTCCAGCCGGATCGTCCGGCCGACCTTCCGCCGCGCCTTTTCGATCCGGCGGCGATTGGCGGTGCCCATGCAATGGCCCATCAGCGCCGCGAAGGCGCGGTCGAACCGCGTCTCCGTCGTGACCAGGATCAGCGTCAGGCCGGGGATCATCGTGAGCAGGCCGAGGAAGCTGGCCTGGTCGTTGACCGGATTGACGCGCAGCGCCCCCACGGCCTGGACGCTGCCCGGCGCCCACCAGAGCAGCCATTTGTCGATCCAGATCGCCAGCGCATTGGCCAGCCCCGCCGCGCCCAGCGCCAGCACGCCGGGCGTCCGGCCGATCCAGTCCGTCCGCCAGTCGGGGCTGTTGGGAAAATCATCCCGTATCGCGGCGATCAGCAGCGCCAGCGTCACGGTCAGGCCCGCCGCGATGGATGCAAGGACAGCGGCCGGCGCGGTCGGGCGGAACAGCACCAGGCACAGGGTCACCATCGCGATGCCGCAAAAATAGGCCAGGAAGATCGGCCGATGCCGCCATGTCGCGTGTAGGAAGGGACTGGCGATCCAGATTTGCGAGAACAGCGTCAGAATGGCGGTCGCGAGCAGGAACAGGTCCGGCCGCAATCTTCCGGCCAGGCCAAACAGCAGGCCGCCGGCGATCTGCGAGGCCAGCGTCGCCCACACCAGCGCCGCGAGCAGGATGGCGGGGATGGCGTCGCGTTCCCCCAGATAGAAGCGATCCGACGCCATGCGGGTCGCGATCATCGCCAATGGTGCCGTGATCACCGTCGATACGCCGAAGGCATAGACCAGGCTGGTCTGGATGATCGCATGATCGGCGGGAGCCATGGCGGACCGCGTCCAACCCTGTAGCAGGAAGACCGCGAGGGCGGTCATCAACCACGGCCCGGAACTGACCACGGCCCCGTGAAAGGCGGCGTTGGCGATCCCGCCCAATCCCTCTTCCCGGGCTATCCGGTCCAATCTGAAGCCGATGCCAGCCATTCCCCCGGCCCCGTCGCTAAAGCAGGAAATCGCTCGCGGTCAGGTTGTGCACCCCGATCAGCCTGATCGCGAAATCCACCGTCGCCGGATTATTGTCGACATTCGCCTCGACAAAGCTGTCCGTACCGTTGGTATAGACATGGAGCTGGCCCGCCCCTGAAAAGGCTGCATTGCCGATGAAGCTGAAGGCCTGGTTTCCCGACAGCGCGGAGAGGGCGTCGATCCCGGACAGGTCGATCCGGTCGATCCCCTGCTGGAAATCCATGATGCGGTCCATGACCGCGAGCGTGCTGTTGCCCGTTGCATTGTAGATGAACAGGTCGGCATCGGCGCCGCCCGTCAATATGTCCGCGCCCGCTCCTCCCGTGATGCGGTCGGCGCCCGCGCCGCCATCGATATTGTCATTGCCGCCCGCGCCGTTCAGCGTATCGGACCCGCCATTGCCGATCAGCGTGTCGTTGCCGCCCGCGCCCCTCAGCGTGTCTTCCTCCCCCTGGCCGATCAGCGTCGAACCGCCGCTGGCCGCCGTCAGCGACAGGCCGGAGACATTGTTGACCACGACGGTCAGGTTCTGGAAATCCTGAGCCCCCAGGCTGTCCGTCGCCAGCACCTGGACCTGATAGCGATTGTCCAGGTTGGAATCGGCCGGCGCCTCGAAATCCGGGGCGCTCTTGAAGGAGAGGACGCCGCTCTGGGGATCGATGGAAAAGAGCGCGCCGTCCACGGCCGATCCCAGCGAATAGGTGATTGACTGACCCAGGTTGACGTCCGTCGCCGTGACCTTCGTCACGGCCGTGCCGTTTTCGGTCATGCGGATGGTGGCGGATGCGCCGCCGCCGTTGGAGATGATGATCGGCGGGGCGTTGAGGATGGTCACGGTGACGGCGATGGCCTGCTCGTCATGAAACGTTCCGTCCGACGCGCGGACGATGACGTCATAGACATTGTCCCTGCCCGCGTCCGTCGGCAGCAGATAATTGGGCGTGCTCACGAAGTTGAGTTGCCCTGTGGAAGCGTTGATCGTGAACTTGCCAGCATCCACGCCGCCCGCGATGGAATAGGCCAGCGTCGTGTTGGCATCAGGATCGACAGCCGTAACCTTCATCACAGTCCGCGTGCCGCTGGAAACCGAGATGGCAGCCGTGTCGCCGCCGCCGCCGGAGGTGATCACCGGCGCCTGCTCGTTCACATTGGTGACAGTGACGTTGATGGCCTGATCGTCGAACAGCGCGCCGTCGGACACTCGCACGGTCAGGCTGTAGACATTGTTTCCGTTCGCATCGCCCGGCAGGTCGTAATTGGGCGGGCTGAGGAAAGCGAGCGCGCCGGTCGAAGGATCGATCGAGAACAGCGCGCGATCCGGGCCGCCGACGATCGAATAGGCCAGCACCGCGCCCGCATCGGGATCCATCGCGGTCACGGTCGTCACGGCCGTCAGGTTTTCGGCGACGGAGACCGCCGCCGAAGCCCCGCCGCCGTTCGAGGTGATGACCGGCGCTTCGTTCACATTGGTGATCGTGACCGCGATCGCCTGATCGTCGTACAGCGTGCCGTCGGATGCGCGGACGATGACGTCATAGACATTGTCCGTCCCGACATCGCCGGCCGCTTCGAAATTCGGCGCGCTGAGGAAGGCCAGCGCTCCCGTCGCGCCGTCGATCCTGAATTTCGCGGCGTCCGCTCCGCCGGAGATGGAATAGCCGATCACCGTCCCTACGTCCGCATCGGTCGCGACCACGGTTGTCACGGCCGTGCCGTTCTCCCCCATGGAAAGCGTCGCCGTGGGGCCGCCGCCATTGGAGACGATCACCGGCGGATTCTTATATTCCAGCATGACGTTGTGCAGGCCATAGCCGCCCAGGTCGACCGTCACGATCTCCCCGACCTGGCTATATCCCGCCGCCCCGGTGACGACGATCCCGTCCGTGCCCGGATTGGCGATGTCGATGACGACCTTCCCCTCTCCCTGGATCGAAAAGGCGAGGTTATGGCCATCACCGGCGACGCTCAGCAGCACGGCCCGCATCGGCAGGTCGGTGATGTGCGTCACGTCGTCCGCCGCTGCTCCCAGAGTGATCTTGAAGGTGCCCCCGCTCTGGGGCAGGAAGACGCTGTCGCTGTCATAGGCGTACCAGCCGGTTACATTCTGGATGACCAGCGCGCCCTGGCGCTCGACATCCAGCGACAGGTTGCCGACATTGGCGCCGCCGACGCTGGCGGTGATGCTGTTGCCCGCCACGGTCGTGGTGATCGTGGCGTTCTTCACCGCCGTCATGCGCGCCGCCAGATCGTCCAGCGTGACGAATTCCATGTTCGCCGCCACCGCATGCTGAATCCAGCTTGTGAACAGCGAAATATCATAGGGGCTGTCCACCGTCGGGCTGCCCGACAGGAAATCCGCCGCGCCATAGTCGTGCCAGGGCCAGACGATGACGGGCGTTCCCGCATTGGCGACCAGCTTGTCGAATTCGCCGATCCAGAGCGCGGTCGCTTCGGCCACGGTCTTCTTCTGAAATTCGATGAAGGTGTAGTCGAAGGATGTGTTGGGCGCGAAATAGATCTTGCTCTGGTCGGCGGGCGTCAGATAGCCGAAGGCGTTGGGATAGCCCGCGCCCTGCGCCGCATAGCCGCCGGTCAGATAATCCGACACATATTTCATGATCTCCTGCGAGACCGGCAGGGATTCCGGCGCGCCCGGCACGGCGCCGCCGGTGATCTGGAACGGCTGATTGAGATAAGCGCTGATCTGCTGGTTCAGGATCGCGATGCTGTTCTGGAATTCGGTCTGGATCTGCGAAGCGCTGAGCAGGTTGGTGTTTTCCGGATGCGTCAGGCTGTGCGTGCCCAGTTCGTTGCCCAGGTCGAGAAGCGCCTTGTAATAGGGCAGCGACACCGCCCAGTCGGTCCCGGTGCCGTTGGTCCCGTTGCCGACATTCAGGTAGAAGCTGCCGACGAAATTATAGTCCGCCTTCCATTGGGTCAGGATGGGCAGCAGCTTGTCGTAGATGCCCGGCGTGCTGCCGGGAGGGTTGACGTCCTCCAGTTCCTGGCTCTGATCCATGTCAACGCGAGCGGCGACGATGCCGGATTCGCGCGACAAATGCAGGCCGACCGACAGGCCGGTGCCGTTGGCCGCATAGCTGATCGCTTGTTGCAGCATGTTGGCGTCGGCCATGACGCCTTCGCTGGAGAAGAGGACGTTGCGCGCCGCGCCGGTCTGCGTCGCGAGGGCGGCGGCATAGGCCGATCCGCCGTCGATGGTTTCGGTGGCAATCTGGTGCCCGGTGCCGCTGACGCTGGCAAAGGCGTTCCAGCCGACGCCGCTATAGCTGTTCACCTGCTGCCCATTGGCATAATGGTCGAGGACGAGGCCGGTCGGGTCCGTCGCGGTCACCACCACGTTGCCGGTGCCGCCGGTGACGCGGGTGGCGTCGAACAGCAGCTTCATCTGGGCATAGGGATCGCCCGGCAGCGGATCGCCGCCGATCGCGCCGCCCGGCACATGCGGCTGGTTGGTCATGAATTCGCCCGCCGTGATCAGGCCGATGCCCAGTTGCTTGCTGGCCATTTCCAGCGTGTGGGAAATCGCCTCCACCTTGTCGACGGGGACGTTGCGGAAGGAGGGGAAGACCAGCGCGTCGTAATGGGACAGCTTGTTGAGATCGGTAAGATCGGCCTCCGTCAATATGTCGAAGGGGATGCCGGCCTGGATCGCCTGCGCCTGGACCGACATGAAAAGCTGCGAATAGGCGGTCGGGCTGAAATAGGCATCGGCGGTCGTCTGGGAGAAGACGATGCCGATCCGCATGTCCGGGGCCTGGGTCGCGCTCGTCTGGTTGAAGACCGTGAACGGGGCGGACTGATAATTGGACGGCATGAAGCTGTTGGACAGGTTGTTGATGTCGTAATAGCTGTACATCGCCGCCGGATTGCCCACCGCGGCGGTCGGCAGGCGGAATTCGACCGTGGTGCGGTCCGCCGACCAGGCCGCCTGCAGGCCAGCGAGCACCAGCGTTTCGCCTGCCCCGCCGGTGTAGAGGTTCACCGTTCCGTCGGCCGCGAAATTGACATTATATTCCGCGCCGCCCGCGAAGCCGAATATCTGGTAGCCGGTGGACGTCTTGCCGTCCGTGTTCAGCCAGACGGTGGTGTCCGCGCCTATGGCAACGGGCGCGGTCAGGGCGAAGACGAAGGCGTCATTGTCCAGGGTCGCATAGACCTGGTAGCCGGGGGCGCTGTTGTCGTCGATCCGGTCGGTCGCGAACCAGTCATCCAAAGAGCCGTCGATGGTGACGCTGTGGCCATAGGTCATGGCAAACCCCTAAACTTATGAATGTCGAAATCATTTCACAGGTTTGCGACCCAATATCTTTTGGTTTTCGTCAATAAAAACCGGACGCGTATGCGAAACGGACAATAGAGCGCAGCGCTCATGCCCGGCATTGAAGACAAAATATGCCGTTCTGGGTTTCCCAGCCATTATCCGCGTCGATGAGGCTGCGTCAGGGTATAAAAATCATCTTCTGATATGCCCGCTGCGGCTCCCAAGGCCGGCGATCCGCTCAGGGCTACAGTCACACCACGCATCTATCTGGGGCGACTCGGTTTTTTGAAGTTTTACCCATGGTTAATTTGCGGTCAGGCATGTTCCAATGTCAACTTCAATGAACAAATATCGGCATAAAAAATTTCCGTTATGGTCAAATAGTCTATCAATTAAGGATGTATACTAGTTAAGTATAGCGGATGGATTATACCCACCGCTATATCCCGGCATTTCTCATTTTACTTTATAAGACCTCCCGCCTCGACCGCCCGTCCCGCCGGGTGGCGGTTTACTGATTCAGGATCGACGTTCCGCAAGAAGGGACCGTGATTGTGTTTCGGGCACGCGAAAAGCTATCCTCGATCGGCCTTATCGCCGCCGCCACGCTCATGCTGGCCGGGTGCGGAGGCGGTGGAGATGACGGCACGCCGACCCCCGCCCCGACGCCGGCTCCGACGCCCTCGCCCAGCCCCTCCCCCACGCCCGCCCCGGCCCCTGCAACGCTTTTCAGTTGGGACTGGATATTGCAGAACCAGGGCCTGCCCGCGACGCCGCCCGCCGTCGCCTATCTCGATGTCGACGGGTTCGACACGGCTGCCGCTTATGTGGCGCTGGCCAAATCCCGCGGAACCAGGACGATCTGCTATCTCGATGTCGGATCGGCGGAAAGCAACCGGCCCGACTATGCCAGCCTCTCGGCCATATCGGGACTATTGGGCAACAGCTATCCCGGCTTCGCGGGCGAGCGTTACATCGACATTCGCCGCTATCCCGAATTCATCCAGGTTATGGACGACCGGCTACGCATGTGCCGGGACAAGGGTTTCGACCATGTCGAATTCGACGTGATGGACGCGTTCGAGGATGGCGCCGCGACGACAGGGTTCGACCTGACGGAACAGGACATGATCGCCTATGTGACCGCCCTCTCCACCCGGGCGCGCGGCTATGGGCTGAAGCCGGTGCAGAAGAACGCCGGCGGTTCGTCCGCGAAGCTCGTGCCGCTGTTCGACGCCATATTGTTCGAAGGATGCGTGCTGGGCGATTTCTGCGCCGACAGCGCGCCCTATGTCGCGGCGGGCAAGCCCGCGTTCAACGCCGAATATCCGGAGGAATGGCCAGCCGGAACCTTCGACCGGGCAAGGACGTGCAGCATATCCGCCAACGCTGCCGTCTCCACGATCATCACCGTCGTGGATCTGGACAGGCCCGCCCCGGACCGATGCGTTCCTTAAGGCTGGTTTTGCAGCGATTTAAGGGAAATGGCGCACCCGGAACGATTCGAACGTCCGACCCTCAGATTCGTAGTCTGATGCTCTATCCAGCTGAGCTACGGGTGCGTGGTGGAGGGGCAGATAGAAGGGGGCGGGCAGTCTGGCAACCCCTAAACTGGACTATCCTGATTTAAAAACCGCCGCCGGTCGCATCCCTCGGACAAGCGACTTCGCGCCTATGCGAGGACATGAAAACGGGACTGTGGGAAATGGCGCACCCGGAACGATTCGAACGTCCGACCCTCAGATTCGTAGTCTGATGCTCTATCCAGCTGAGCTACGGGTGCGTTGGAGTGGCGCAGATAGAAGCGCCCAGGCTTTTGAGCAAGCCCTTTTTGTACTTTTTTGCCGGCCAGCCCCTTGGAAGGCGCCGAACCGCAACCTTGTTTCGTCCCGGTCGTTCGATGGGCAGGAAAGGATGCTGAGATGACCTTCACCCCAAATGAAATCGCGCTGTTGGTGATCGCGCTGCTGATCGGGCTACTTCTGGGCCTCATTTTGAGCGGGCGCGGCAAATATAAGCGCTATTGGCGTGACGAGCAGCTTGCCCACGCCCATGCGGTCAAGGATCGGGACGCGCGCCTGGCCGACGCGCGGGAGCGGATCGCCGAACTGGAGCGTCACTCGGTTCCGCCACGGCCCGCCGCCATGCACGGCCCTGCCGGAAGCACGCATGAGCGGGACGATTTCAGCCGCATCCGGGGCATCACTCCGCAGGATGAGATCGCGCTCAACCAGGCGGGCTATCATCGCTACGACCAGATCACGGCGATCGGCGCCGAGCAGGAGGCAGCGCTGGAAACGCAACTTGGCCTGCGTCGCGGCGTGATTTCGCGGGAGGAATGGCGGGAGCAGGCTCGCCTGCTGGATGCCCGCCAGGACCAGGAGCATGCACGGCTCTACGAGCATCGCACCACGCAAGCCTGAAAAGAAAGGGGCGGGATGATCTCCCGCCCCTGCCCTGTCATTTCCGGTTCGCCAGCGCCGCCTGAGCCGCGGCAAGGCGAGCGATCGGCACCCGATAGGGCGATGCCGATACATAATCGAGGCCCGTCTTCTCGCAAAAGGCGATGGACGCCGGGTCGCCGCCATGCTCGCCGCAAATGCCGAGCTTGATGCCGCGGCGGGTGGCGCGGCCGCGTTCGGCGGCGAGTTCGATCAGTTCGCCGACGCCCTCCACATCGATGCTGACGAAGGGATCGCGGGCGAAGATGCCCTTGTCCACATATTGCGTCAGGAAACGGCCCGCGTCGTCCCGGCTGATGCCGATGGTCGTCTGCGTCAGGTCGTTGGTGCCGAAGGAGAAGAATTCGCCGACTTCGGCGATTTCGCCTGCCTTCAATGCGGCGCGGGGCAGTTCGATCATGGTGCCGACCAGATAGTCGACCGACGCGCCCTGCTCCTCGAACACCTGCTTGGCCACGCTGTCGACGATGGCCTTCATCAGTTCCAGCTCCTTCTTCGTGGCGACGAGCGGGATCATGATTTCGGGGATCGGCGCTTCGCCCGAACGCTGCTTGATGATCAGCGCGGCTTCGAAGATGGCGCGGGCCTGCATTTCGTAGATTTCGGGGTAGGTGACGCCTAGGCGGCAACCGCGATGGCCCAGCATCGGGTTGAATTCATGCAGTTCGGCGGCGCGGCGCTTCAACGCCTCCACGCCGACGCCCGCGGCCCTGGCCACTTCCTCGAACTCCGCTTCGCCATGGGGCAGGAATTCGTGCAGCGGCGGATCGAGCAGGCGGATGGTGACGGGCAGGCCCGCCATCACCATGAAGATCTGCGCGAAATCGTCCCGCTGTTCCGGCAGCAGCTTTTCGAGCGCGACGCGGCGGCCCTTCTCGCTGTCGGCCAGGATCATCTCCCGCACGGCGGTGATGCGGGCCGCGTCGAAGAACATATGTTCGGTGCGGCAGAGACCCACGCCTTCCGCGCCAAAATCGCGGGCGGTCTGGCAGTCGAGCGGGGTTTCGGCGTTGGCGCGGACCTTGAGGCGGCGGACCTTGTCGGCCCAGGCCATCAGCGTGCCGAAATCGCCCGCCAGTTCGGGCTGCACGGTCGGGACTTCACCCGCCATCACTTCGCCGGTGGAACCGTCGATGGTGAGGATGTCGCCTTCCTTCAACGTGCGGCCTTCGATGCGCAGCGTCCTGGCATTATTGTCGATGGACAGGCTGCCCGCGCCGGAGACGCAGGGACGGCCCATGCCGCGGGCCACCACGGCGGCGTGGCTGGTCATGCCGCCGCGCGCGGTCAGGATGCCCTTGGCCGCGTGCATGCCGTGGATGTCTTCGGGGCTGGTCTCGACGCGGACGAGGATGACGGAATCGCCCAGTTCGTTGCGGCGTTCGGCGGTGTCGGCGTCGAACACGATGGCGCCCGAAGCCGCGCCCGGCGAGGCGGGCAGGCCCTTGGTCAGCACGTCGCGGGGCGCCTTGGGATCGAGCGTGGGGTGCAGAAGCTGGTCGAGCGCAGCGGGATCGACGCGGGCGACGGCTTCTTCCTCCGTGATCAGGCCTTCATGGGCCATGTCGACCGCGATCTTGAGAGCGGCCTTGGCGGTGCGCTTGCCGGAACGGGTCTGGAGCATCCAGAGCTTGCCCTGCTGCACCGTGAATTCGATGTCCTGCATGTCGCGATAATGGGTTTCGAGGATCTGGAACACCCGCGCCAGTTCGGCATAGGTTTCCGGCATCGCCTCTTCCATCGACAGCGGCTTGGCCCCTGCCCGCTCGCGCGCGGCCTTGGTCAGATATTGCGGCGTGCGGATGCCCGCCACCACATCCTCGCCCTGGGCATTGATCAGATATTCGCCATAATAGGCATTCTCGCCGGTCGCGGGGTCGCGGGTGAAGGCGACGCCGGTGGCCGAAGTGTCGCCCATATTGCCGAACACCATCGCCTGCACGTTGACGGCAGTGCCCCAATCGTGCGGGATCGAGTTCAGGCGGCGATAGACCTTGGCGCGGTCGGCCTGCCAGCTACCGAAGACGGCGCTGATCGCGCCCCAAAGCTGGTCGTTCACATCCTGCGGGAAGGGCTTGTTCCAAAGCTTTGAAACTAGCCCTTTATATTCGGTGACGAGCGCCTTCCAGTCGTCGGCGGTCATTTCCGTGTCGAGCGTGTAGCCCTGGTCTTCCTTGGCGATTTCCAGCGCTTCCTCGAACGCGCCATGGTCGAGTTCCAGCACCACGTCCGAATACATCTGGATGAAGCGGCGATAGCTGTCCCAGGCGAAACGCTCGTCGCCCGAAGCGGCGGCGAGGCCGATCACGGTTTCGTCGTTCAGACCGAGGTTCAGGACCGTGTCCATCATGCCGGGCATGGAAATGCGCGCGCCGGAACGGACGGAGACCAGCAGCGGATCGGCCTTGTCGCCGAACTTCTTGCCGGTGACGCCCTCGATATGGGCGATGCCGTTCGCGACTTCCGCCTTCAGGCTTTCGGGATAGACGCCGCCATCGGTATAATAGCGGGTGCACATCTCCGTCGTGATGGTGAAACCGGGGGGCACGGGCAGGCCGATGGCGGCCATGCCGTCCAGATTGGCGCCCTTGCCGCCCAGGAGATTCTTGTCGCCCTTGCCGCCATCATCGACGCCGCCGCCGAAACGATAGACATAACGGGTCGCGGTCGTGCTCATGCTGGCCTCTTCCATTGTCAACATAATCGCGGCTCTCCTGCTGATTGCCGTGTATTGTGCGATGCAACAAAACTTTAACAACAGGCGGGCGACAAACGCACCCGCTTTTACGATGATTGATGTCCTATTTCACTGATTTTCCCTTTTCCGGGCCTATCTTTCGGTATTAGCCCGTAATTTTCGAGAAATCGGCAACCGTGTGAACCGCGTCCCGAACCCGCGACAACAGCGCGAGCCGGGCGGAGCGCTTGTCCTGATCGGCGTCGTTGACGGTGACGGTCTCGAAAAAGGCGTCGATGGGCGCCCGCAATGTTGCAAGTGCGGCCATGGCCCCTTCAAAATCCTCCGCCGCGACGGCGGCGGCGGCGCGGGGTTCGGCCGCGTCCAGGGCGGCGATGAGGGCGGCTTCGGCGGGTTCGGGGGTGTAGGTGAGCGGTTCGTGCTCCTGCGACGGCAGGAGTTCCGCGCTCGGTTGCGCTGCTTCACCCTGGGCTCCTGCCTTCGCAGGAGCGCTGGGAGATTCTACGCCTTCCTTTTTCAGGATGTTGGCGGCGCGCTTATAGCCTGCGAGCAGGTTCGTGCCGTCCTCGGTGGCGACGAAGGATTGCAGCGCCTTCACGCGGGCGAGCAGGCGGACGAGATCATCCTCGCCGCCGAGCGCGAACACCGCGTCGATCAGGTCGTGGCGGACGCCTGCTTCCTTTTGCTGGACCTTGAGGCGGTCGGCGAAGAAGTCGAGCACGACCGGCTGAAGCATGTTTGAAAAAGCAAACGGCGCACCCTTAAATTGCTCAGTGGTAGCAGATAGCGCCTCTACAAACTCAATAGTCTCAACCGCCTCGATAGCCTTACTTAGCGGCATCGCCAGCTTGGTCCGAAGGCGATTATCGAGAAGCAAAGAAATTACGCCCAGCGCTGCACGCCGAAGAGCAAAAGGATCTTTTGATCCGGTAGGCTTTTCATCGATAGCAAAGAAGCTAACGATGGTGTCCAGCTTATCAGCCAATGACACTGCCACCGTCACCGGGGCAGTCGGCACGTCATCACCCTGCCCAACCGGCTTATAGTGATCGCGGATTGCATCTGCCACAGCATCAGGCAATTCTTCGGCGCGGGCGTAATAGCCGCCCATGATGCCTTGAAGTTCCGGGAATTCTCCGACCATTTCGGTGACGAGGTCCGCCTTGGCCAGACGGGCGGCCTGTTCGGCGAGTTTCGCAAGCTCTGCTTTGTGCTCCTGCGAAGGCAGGAGCCCAGGGTCAGGTTGCGTGCCGCCATCCTGGGCTCCTGCCTTCGCAGGAGCACTGGTGCCCACAATCCCTTCCTCCACCAGCCAGCGGGCCAGTTTGGCGACGCGTTCCACCTTGTCGGCGACGGTGCCGAGCTTTTCGTGGAAGGTGATGCGTTCCAGCTTCTTCGCGTGGTCTTCCAGCTTCGTCTTGCGGTCCTGTTCCCAGAAGAAGCGGGCGTCGGACAGGCGGGCGGCGAGCACCTTGCGATTGCCCGCGACGATGGCCGCGCCGCCGTCCTTCGCCTCTATATTGGCGGTGCAGATGAAGGCGGGGGCGAGCTTGCCAGACGCATCGCGCAGGACGAAATATTTCTGGTTGATACGGAGGGTTAGCTGGATGACTTCAGGCGGAACCTCAAGGAAGGCCGGGTCGAAATCGCCGAGCAGCGGGACCGGCCATTCAGTGAGGCCCGCATTTTCAGCGACGAGGCCCTTGTCCTCTATCACCGTGTAGCCATGGGCGGCGGCGGCTTCGGCGGCCTTTGCCTCGATAATCGACTGGCGTTCCCGGTGGCTGGCGATCACATGGCAGGCGCGCAGCTTTTCGGCATAGTCGTGCGCGCCGCCGATGGTGATTTCGCCCGGATGGTGGAAACGGTGGCCGAGCGTGGCGTAGCCCGACTTGATGCCTTCGATCTCGATGTCGACCAGTTCTTCGCCCAGGATCGCGACGATCCCTTGCAGCGGGCGGACCCAGCGGAGGCTTTCCGTGGTCTGGGATGCCTTGCCCCAGCGCATCGACTTAGGCCAGGGGAAGGCGCGGATGACGGTGGGGACGGCTTCGGCCAGAACCTGCGCAGTGGCGCGGCCCGGCTTGTTGATCACGGCGAACCAGACGCCGTCGCGGTCTTCCAGTTGGTCTTGCGTCAGGCCGGTCTTGCGGAGGAAGCCTTCCAGCGCCTGCGCGGGCGCCGAGGTGCGCGGGCCTTTATGCTCCTCGCTGACGGCGGCGGTTTCCAGCGGCAGGTTGCGGGCGATCAGCGCCAGGCGGCGGGGCGTGACGAAGCTGTCGATGCTTTCGGGTTTCAGGCCGGACTTCGCCAGTTCCTCGGTGAAGAGGCGGGCGAGGTCTTCGGAGGCCTTCAATTGCATCCGTGCCGGGATTTCTTCGCAGCGGAGTTCGAGGAGGAAATCGGTCATCACATCACATCCCCGTCCGTTCGGGCTGAGCCTGTCGAAGCCCAGACCTGAACGAAGTGAAGGCGCTTCGCCTGCGGCTCAGCGGAGCCCTTCGACAAGCTCAGGGCGAACGGCATTGAAACTATCGCCATCACGCGGCCCACCCGTTCACTTCCATCCACTTTTCGCAGGCGCCCTTGGCGAGGTCGCGGACGCGGCCGATATAGCTGGCGCGTTCCTGCACCGAGATGACGCCGCGCGCCTGGAGCAGGTTGAAGACATGGCTGGCCTTGATCGCCTGGTCATAGGCGGCGAGCGGGACGCCCGCCTCCAGCGAAGCCTTGCACTCGGCTTCGGCATCCTTGAACCAGCGGAACAGCTTTTCGGTGTCGGCAATCTCGAAATTCCATTTCGACATCTGCCGCTCATTTTCCAGGAAGACGTCGCCATAGGTGACGCCCCCCCTCCCATCTACGCCATCGTTGAATTTCAGGTCATAGACGCTGTCGACGCCCTGGATATACATGGCGAGGCGTTCCAGGCCATAGGTCAGTTCGCCCGCGACCGGCTTGCAGTCGAAGCCGCCCATCTGCTGGAAATAGGTGAACTGGGTGACTTCCATGCCGTCGCACCAGACTTCCCAGCCGAGGCCCCAGGCGCCGAGCGTCGGGCTTTCCCAGTCATCCTCGACGAAGCGGATGTCATGGACCAGCGGGTCGATGCCGATCTCCGCCAGCGAACCCAGATAGAGTTCCTGGAGGTTCGCCGGGGACGGCTTCATGATGACCTGATATTGGTAATAATGCTGGAGGCGATTGGGGTTTTCGCCATAGCGGCCGTCGGTCGGGCGGCGGCTGGGCTGGACATAGGCGGCGTTCCAGGCGTCGGGGCCAAGACTGCGCAGCGTGGTCGCCGGGTGGAAGGTGCCAGCGCCCACTTCCATGTCATAGGGTTGCAGGATCACGCAGCCCTGCCGTCCCCAATAGGCATGCAGGGTCAGGATCAGATCCTGGAAGGAAAGCGCTTTGCTTGTCGCCACCGATGGTCCCCAGAAATCACGGCTTTAAAAATGACGGTCGATTGCGGCGCGCCTTGGCGCAGCGAGGGCGCATGGTCAAGGAAAAGAGGGCGCATTTGACCGTAAATCCGCTTGCCCTGGCGGTCGGTGGCCCGCATGGAAGAGAAAACCTTAAGGAAACGGACCGCAATTCAGATGAGATGGCCCTCTTTCCGCTGGCTGGCCCCCGCCATGATGCTGCTTGGCGGCTGCGCGCTGGAGCAGCCCGCCTCCGCCCGCGATGCGGCGGCGCGTTCCGCCTATGTGACCCCCGCCTTGTGGGAAGTGAAGGATGCGGACACCACCATCTATCTGTTCGGCACCGTCCATGTGATGAAGCCGGGGGTCGACTGGTTCAAGGGCGGGGTCAGGGCGGCCTTCGAGCAGTCGGACGAACTGGTGCTGGAGATCGTCGAGCCGGAAGATCCCAATGGGCTGGCGTCCACCATGACGGGCGCGGCGCTAGCGCGGGACGGCGTGAAGCTGTCGGACCGGCTGGGCGCGGACGATCGCGCCAAATATCAGGATGCGATGAGCGCGAACGGGCTTCCGTGGCAGGCGTTCGAGATGTTCAATCCCTGGATGGCCGGCATGGCGCTGTCGGTGAAGCCCCTGGAGGCGCTGGGATACAAATCGGATCTGGGCGCGGAGAAGGTGCTGACCGCGGCGGCCAGGGCTTCGGGCAAGAAGGTCGGCGCGCTGGAGACGGTGGAGCAGCAGCTAGGCTATTTCGCGGGCCTGCCGATGGAGCAGCAGGTGAAGTTCCTGACCGCCACCATCGAGGGCCTGCCGGACATGGACCGGGAGTTCGCCAGCCTGGTCGCGCACTGGCAGGGCGGGGAACCGGACAAGCTGGCGGCGGAGATGAACGAGTCGCTGGAGGCGACGCCCGAACTGGCCCAGGTGCTGCTGATCCAGCGCAACGCCAATTGGGCAAAGTGGATCAGGCAGCGGCTCGAAAGGCCGGGCACGCTGTTCATCGCCGTGGGCGCCGGGCATCTGGCGGGCAAGGGCAGCGTGCAGGACCAGTTGAAGGCGATGGGCGTCGCTTCGACACGGGTGAAGCAATAGGATGATCCGCATCCTGGCGCGCTGGCTGGGGCTGGCCGCCCTATGCCTGATTGTCGCTTGCGGAGAGAAGCCCCCTGCCCCGCCGCCCGGTGGAGGACCCGCGCTCTGGCGGGTGGAGGGAAAAGGCATGGACGGATGGCTGTTCGGCACCATCCATGTGCTGCCGGACGGCGTGGCGTGGCGGACCGGGCCGATCGGGGACGCCATCGGGCGGGCGGACCGGCTGGTGCTGGAATCGGCCGAGATACAGGACCAGGCCGGGACTTTGGCGCAGTTCGAGAGGATGGGGCGCAGTGCGGGGCTGGCTTCGCTGGAAACGCGCGTTCCGGCAGGGGACAAGGCCGCGCTGGAGGAGATCGTCGAGAATGGCGGCGCCAATACGCAAACCCTCTCCGCCTATGAGGATTGGGCGGCGGCGATGCTTCTGTCGGCGGCGGCGCAGCAGGCCCTGCACGTCAGCCAGGATCATGGCGTCGAACCGGCGCTGATCGCCGCATTCGAAAAGGCGGGAAAGCCCATAAGCGGGCTGGAAACGGTGGAGCGGCAGTTCCGCGCCTTCGACACGCTGCCCGCGGATGCGCAGCGGCGGCTGCTGGTCGATACGGTGCGGGAGGCGAAGGAGATGCGGTGGCTTTACGACCGCATCCTCGCCGCCTGGATCAGGGGCGATGTCGCCACCCTGGCGCAGGAAGACAGGCTGGGCGAGGCGCCCGATCCGGTGGTGGAGCAGGCGGTGCTGGTGGAGCGGAACCGCGACTGGGTGAAGTCGGTGGGGGCGCTCAAGGGACGCCCCCTCATCGCCGTGGGCGCGGGGCATCTGGCGGGCAAGGACAATCTGATCGACCTGCTGCGGGCCGGCGGGTACAGGGTGACGCGGGTGCAATAGCGCCCATCCCGCTTCCCGCCCCTTGCTTTCCCAACCCTTTCTGCTATTGGGCCGCGGTCCCGGCATGGTCATCCCTGGAGGCGTGACGGGCGCTTACATCAATTTGCTTTTGGAGACACGCAATGAGCGAGCAGCTTACGCTGTCGGCAGAGGCACGCGATCGGGCAGGCAAGGGAGCCTCCCGCGCTCTCCGCCGCGAGGGCCGCGTACCCGCCGTCATCTATGGTAACAATGAAGAACCGCAGTCGATCCATGTCGAGGAAAAGCTCCTCAACAAGCTGCTCGGCACCGGCCATTTCTTCAATTCGGTCGTCTTCGTCGAAGTGGGCGGAAAGAAGGTCCGCACCCTCGCCAAGGATGTGGCTTTCCACCCCGTGACCGACCGTCCGCTGCACGCCGACTTCCTGCGCGTTTCGGAACATGCCACCGTCCATGTCAACGTGCCTGTGATCTTCAAGAATGAAGACGCCTCGCCGGGCCTGAAGAAGGGCGGCGTGCTCAACATCGTCGCGCATGAGATCGAACTGATCGTCGATGCGGCCGAGATTCCGGACGATGTCGTCATCGACCTGGCCGGGCTGGACGTCGGCGATTCGATCCACATCGGCGCCGTGAAGCTGCCCAAGGGCGCCAAGGCCGCCCATGACGAGACCGACTTCACCGTCGCGACCATCGTCGCCCCTTCGGCCCTGAAGAGTGCCGAAGGCGACAACGAGACCCCGGCTCAGGGCGAATAAGCCCGTAGTCTGGCTGGCCCTTTTATCGGTTCGCTCAACCCCCGTTCGGGCTGAGCTTGTCGAAGCCCCGCTCTTTTCGAAGAAGCGGGGTCGTTCGACAGGCTCAGGGCGAACGGGGGTTTGCTTATCGGGAGTTTGACGCGATGCAGATCTGGGTGGGCCTGGGCAATCCCGGAACCCAATATGCGATGAACCGGCATAATGTCGGCTTCATGGCGGTCGACCTGATCGCGGACATGCATCGCTTCTCTCCGCCGAAGAAGCAGTTTCAGGGCTGGGTGCAGGAAGGGCGGATCGGGACGGAGAAGATCGTCCTGCTGAAGCCCGCGACCTTCATGAACGAAAGCGGCCGCTCGGTGGGGGAAGCGATGCGCTTCTACAAGCTGGCGCCGCAGGACGTGACGGTCTTCCACGACGAGCTCGACCTTGCGCCGATGAAGGTCAAGGTGAAGCGCGGCGGCGGCAATGCGGGGCATAACGGCCTTCGTTCGACCGATGCGCATATCGGGGCGGAGTTTCGCCGGGTGAGGATCGGCATCGGCCATCCGGGGCACAAGGACCGGGTGCACGGCTATGTGCTGGGCAATTATCACAAGAGCGAGATGGACGCGCTGGCCGACATGCTGGGCGCGATCGGGGCGGAGGCGGAATGGCTCGCCAGGGGAGACGACGCGCGGTTCATGAACGAGGTGGCCCTGCGGCTGGCGGATTAGGGCCGACGCAGCGGTTCAGGGCATGTTGGAATTGACCAGGGGGACATTAAGCGCACCATGCTGCTGCGCAGGCAGGAGCCCAGTCCCCCATCTGCATGTCATCGTGTCGCCTGAACCAGGTTCTCATGCGCCTTCGCGGGAGCACGGCATATTCCTCCCGTTTCCATTCCACGCGTTCCAGGGTCGTCAGCGTTTCCAGGCGCGCGCCTGCCGGCAAGGCGGGAATGCGCGTCCGTCCGCCCTGCGCTCGCGGTGAAATGGCCAGGGTGGATTGCGGACCGTCGCAGTCGCACGCCATAAAGCAGGCCTGACTTTCCACTTTCCAAGGGGATCCGGGTGATACAGACCGTCGCGACAAAGCCTTTCAACGACCAGAAGCCGGGCACGTCCGGCCTCCGCAAGAAGGTGCGGGTCTTCCAGCAGCCCCATTATGCGGAAAATTTCGTCCAGTCGGTGTTCGACAGCCTGGAAGGGTTCGAGGGCGAGACGCTGGTGGTCGGCGGCGATGGTCGCTATCTCAACCGGGATGTCATCCAGATCGTCTTGAAGATGGCGGCGGCCAACGGCTTCGGCCGGGTGCTGGTGGGGCGCGGGGGCATCCTCTCCACCCCCGCCGCATCGCACCTGATCCGTTCGTCGGGCGCCTTTGGCGGACTGGTGCTGTCGGCCAGCCACAATCCGGGCGGGCCGGACGAGGATTTCGGGATCAAATATAATGTCTCGAACGGCGGCCCGGCGCCGGAAAAGGTGACGGACGCCATTCATGCGCGGACCCTCTCCATCGACAGCTATCGCATATTGGAAGCAGGCGATGTCGACATCGACGCGCTGGGCAGCACAACCCTGGGCGGCATGACCGTAGAGGTGGTCGATCCCGTCGCGGGCTATGCCGAACTGATGGAGACGCTGTTCGACTTCGCCGCGATCCGGGCGATGATCGCGGACGGCTTCACCCTCTCCTTCGATTCGATGAGCGCGGTGACAGGCCCCTATGCGGTCGAGATTTTCGAGAAGCGGCTCGGCGCGCCTGCGGGCACCGTGCGCAACGCCACCCCCCTGCCCGACTTCGGCCATCATCACCCCGATCCCAATCTGGTTCACGCCAGGGAACTGTACGACCGGATGATGGCGCCGGACGCGCCGGATTTCGGCGCGGCTTCGGATGGCGATGGCGACCGCAACCTGATCATCGGTCGGCATTGTTACGTCACGCCTTCGGATTCGCTGGCGGTGCTGGCGGCCAATGCGCATCTGGCGCCGGGCTATGCGACGGGCCTCAGGGGCATTGCGCGGTCGATGCCGACCAGCGGCGCGGCCGATCGCGTGGCGGAGAAGCTGGGCATTCCGCTGCATGAGACGCCGACGGGATGGAAATTCTTTGGCAATCTGCTGGACGCCGGCATGGCCACCATCTGCGGCGAGGAAAGCGCGGGCACGGGTTCCGACCATGTGCGGGAGAAGGACGGCATCTGGGCGGTGCTGCTGTGGCTCAACATCCTGGCCGTCCGGCGGCAGAGCGTCGCGCAGGTCATGGCCGAACATTGGGCCACCTATGGCCGCAACTATTATGCGCGGCATGATTATGAGGGGATTGCCAAGGACAGGGCCGATGCGCTGATGGCGGCGCTGCGAGGCGGGCTGGAGGCGCTGCCGGGCACCACGAACAGCGGCGGCGCGGTGAAGGCCGCCGACGATTTCGCCTATAGCGATCCAACAGACCAGTCCGTCAGCCGCAACCAGGGCGTGCGCGTGCTGTTCGAGGACGGGTCGCGGGTGGTGTTCCGCCTTTCAGGGACGGGCACGGAGGGGGCGACCCTGCGCGTCTATATCGAGCGCTATGTGGCCAAGGACGGCGATCTGGGGCTGGAGACGGGCGAAGCGCTCGCGCCGCTGGTCAAGGCTGCGCAGGAAATGGCGGATATTACCGGCTTTACCGGGATGGATCGGCCGAGCGTGATTACTTGAGGCTGGTTGCCAAAGCTTACCATGCGGAAATGGACCGGAAATGAGGGCGCGCTAAAGGGCGGGCGATTGACCGACGCCCTTCGCGCTCCTGCGAAGGCAGGAGCCCAGTCCGGCCATTTGGAAGACGAATAACCGTCTGAACTGGGCCCCTGCCTTGCAGGAGCACCATCATCAAGAGCGGCGCGCTTTTTTTAAGAGGACGTGATGCGTCGCCTGTTCGCTATTCTCTTCTGTGCGCTGATCGCCATCGCCGCCCCCGCCCACGCCCGGACCACGGAGGATGAGCAGTTCTGGCTGAACCTCACCGCCATGGGGCCGGTGTCCGGCGATCTCGTCTATTTCGCGGAGATCCAGCCGCGCATCGGGGACGGGGTGTCGCGGGCCGATCAGACCATCCTGCGCGGCGGCCTGGGCTGGAAGCTGTCCTCCAGCGTCACCGTCTACCAAGGCTATGCCCATGTCGCGCTGCCGGTCAAGGATGGGCGCGACGTGAATGAGGAGCGCAGCTTCCAGCAAGCCAATTGGGCCATCGGCAAGCCGTGGGGCGGCGAGCTTTCCTCGCGCACGCGGCTGGAGCAGCGCTGGCGTTCCGACGGCGACGACATGGGCTGGCGCCTGCGGGAGATGCTGCGCTACGAAAAGCCGTTGGGCGGCAAGGCGATGAGCGCTCTCGTCTATGGCGAGGGCTTCGTGGCGCTCAACAGCACCGATTGGGGCGCGAAGAGCGGGTTCGACCAGTTGCGCAGCTTCATCGGGGCGGAGATCGGGCTGGGCGGCGCGTCGGCGGCGGAAATCGGCTATCTCAACCAGTGGATCGACCAGCGCGGCGGCAATGCGCGCGTCAACCATGTCGCCTCCATCACGCTCTTCTTCCGTCATTGAGACCGCACGGACTCTGGCCAAGCCGCCGGGAAAGCGCTATCGGCGCGGCCAATCGGATTTGACGTGAAGGCAGTATCATGGGTTTTCGTTGCGGTATCGTCGGGCTTCCCAATGTGGGCAAGTCCACCCTCTTCAATGCGCTGACGGAAACGCAGGCGGCGCAGGCGGCGAACTATCCCTTCTGCACCATCGAACCCAATGTCGGGCAGGTCGCCGTGCCCGACCAGCGCCTTCAGACCATCGCCAGGATCGGCGGTTCGGCCAAGATCATCGAAACGCAGCTTGCCTTCGTCGACATTGCCGGTCTGGTGCGCGGCGCGTCGAAGGGCGAGGGCCTGGGCAACCAGTTCCTGGCGAACATCCGCGAAGTGGACGCCATCGTCCATGTGCTGCGCTGCTTCGAGGATGACGACATCACCCATGTCGAGGGCAAGGTCGATCCCATTGCCGACGCCGAGACAGTCGAGACTGAGCTGATGCTGGCGGACCTCGAATCCCTGGAAAAGCGCGTGCCGAACTTCGCCAAGAAGGCGGCGCAGGGCGACAAGGAGGCGAAGGCCGCCGCGTCCGTGCTGGGCAAGGCGCTGGACCTGCTGCGCGAGGGCAAGCCGGCGCGGCTGACGCGACCGGGTGACGACGAGGAAGAGCGCATCTTCCGCCAGGCGCAATTGCTGACGGCAAAGCCCGTCCTCTATGTCTGCAATGTCGAGGAGGAAAGCGCGGCGGAGGGCAACGCCCATTCGGCCCGCGTGTTCGAAAAGGCGGCGGCGGAGGGCGCGAAGGCGGTGATCGTTTCGGCCGCCATCGAAGCCGAACTCATCACCATGCCGGTCGAGGAGCGGGCGGAATATCTGGAGGCTCTGGGGCTGGAGGAAGCGGGCCTCGCCCGCATCATCCGCGCCGGATACGAGTTGCTGGGCCTCATCACCTTCTTCACCGTGGGACCGAAGGAGGCGCGCGCCTGGACCGTGGCCAAGGGTTCGAAGGCGCCCCAGGCGGCGGGCGCGATCCATACCGATTTCGAAAAGGGTTTCATCCGGGCGGAAACCATGGCCTATGCCGATTATGTCCAATATAATGGAGAGGCCGGGGCCAAGGAAGCAGGCAAGTGGCGTTCCGAAGGCAAGGAATATGTGACGCAGGATGGCGACATCATGCTGTTCCGGTTCAACGTCTGAGGGCTGATGCTGCGGCCGGGACAGATGCCCGCGCGGCGCAAGGCCGCCTTTCCTCCCAGCGTTGATGAAGGGACGCGGCTGCTGATTCTGGGCAGCCTGCCGGGCGACGCGTCGATCAGGCAGGGCGAATATTATGCGCATCGCGGCAACGCCTTCTGGGCGCTGATGGGCGATGTCCTGGGCGAGGATCTGCGCGGCCGGCCCTATGCGATGCGGTTGAAGCGGCTGAAGGCGAGGGCCGTGGGCCTGTGGGACGTGATCGAGAGCGCGGATCGGGAAGGCAGCCTGGACAGCGCGATCCGCGGCGCGGAGTTGCGCGACCTGTCGGCCTTTGTGGATCGGCTTCCCGCGCTGGAGGCGGTGGCATTCAACGGCAAGACGGCGGCTTTGCACGGGCGAAGGCAGATCGGAATGCGACCGGGCCTGACGCTGATCGACCTTCCCTCCTCCAGCGGCGCTTTCGCCACCATGTCGCGAGAGGCGAAACGGAGCGCCTGGATGGCGATGGCGCCCTATGTCGGCGGGGCATAGGCCGCTCGTCACTTTACCGTCATGGTCGGTCTGCTAAGGCAGGCGCATGTTTTTCCGTCGCTTTTCCTTCGTGGCCCTTCTCCTTCTGGTGCTTGGCGGCTGCGCACGATCGGACGAGCGGCCGGCGTTCACTTCCGCACTGGCCGAGCATCGGGAGCCGGTCACGATATTGGTATCCATCGACGGTTTTCGCCCGGACTATCTGAAACGGGGCGTGACGCCCCATCTGTCCGGGCTGGCCGCCGCCGGGGTCGAAGCGTCGATGCGCCCTTCCTTCCCGACCAAGACCTTCCCCAATCATTGGGCCATCGTGACCGGAGCCCGTCCCGACCGCAGCGGCATCGTCGCGAACAGGATGGAGGATGGAGCCAGACCCGGCGAAACCTTCACCATGGCGACCGACGACCCCTTCTGGTGGAACGAGGCCGAGCCGATCTGGGTGACGGCGGAAAAAGCGGGCGTGCGGACCGGCACATTGTTCTGGCCGGGATCGAATGTCGCCTGGGGCGGGAGGGAAGCGGCGGAGTGGCCGCACAGGATCAGCGGCGGCACGCGGCCCAGCGACTGGGCGCAGTTCAACCAGGCCATTTCCGGAACGCAGCGGGTGAATGGCGTGCTGGACCTGCTGCGGCGGCCGGCGGCGATCCGCCCGCGCTTCCTGACGCTCTATTTCGACGCGGTGGACATGGCGGGCCATGCCGCCGGGCCGGACGCGGCGGAAACGACGCAGGCGGTGGCGCAGGTCGATGGCGAGATCGGCCTGCTGGTCGAGGGGCTGAGGGCGATGAAGCAGCCGGCGAACCTCATCATCCTGTCCGACCACGGCATGGCGGAGAAATCGAGCGAGCGGGTGATAGCGCTGGACCAGGTGGCAAGCCCGGCCGATTACCGCATTGCAGAGAGCGGCCCCTATGCCAGCCTGGCCGCGCAGCCGGGGCGTGAGGCGGCGCTGGAATCCGCGCTGCTCAAACCCCACCCCCATATGCAATGCTGGCGGAAGGGCGCCATTCCGACCCGCTTCCATTATGGCGCGCACAGGCGCATCCCGCCCTATTTCTGCCTTGCCGAAACCGGCTGGCTCATCCAGCCTAGCGCCCCCGCCAGGCCGTTCTTCGGCGGCGATCATGGCTGGGACGACCGGGCTGCGGAGATGCAGGCGCTGTTCATAGCGAACGGCCCAGCCTTCGACACGGGATTTCTGCCTCCAGCGGACTTGGCCAATGTCGACGTATATCCGCTGCTGGCGCGGCTGCTGGGTGTCTCTCCTTTGCCCGGTGACGGCGATCCGGCCATGCTGGCGGGGTTGGTCAAGCGTTGACGTTTTCGTAAACGGAAACTAGGTTCCTGCTCATTGGAAGAAGGAACGGCTATGAGCGAGGTCATCTATTTCGAAGACATGGCGGTGGGAAACGGGATCGAGTTCGGCCCGCTCACCATCGGCCGGGAGGAAATCATCGCCTTCGCCCGCGAATTCGACCCCCAGCCCTTCCACCTTTCGGACGAGGGAGCGGCGGCCACTCATTTCGGCACGCTTTCCTCCAGCGGCTGGCATACCACGGCCCTGTCGATGAAGATGATGCTCGCGGCTTGGGAGACAAGGCCTGGCCCTCGTCCGGCGGCCCTGGGGGCCATTGGCGTGGATGAACTGCGCTGGCTCAATCCGGTGCATGCCGGGGATACGCTGCGTGGGACGTCGAAGGTGATCGAGAAGAAGGCATCCCGCAGCAGGCCCGAAATGGGCATCGTCAAGTCGCAGGTCATCATGTGGAACCAGCACGACGAAAAGGTGCTGTCGATGGTCCCCATCGTGATGTTCCGGACGCGACCGGCCTGAATTCAGCGCGGCAGCGGCTGGTTGGCGCGGGCGTCGGCCGCCATGATCCGGATCGAGGGATTGATCGCTCCGGCAACTTGTATGGCATGAAGGCCGGGCGGCAGGTCGAACCAGACGATCTTCCGGATGCCGGAGCAGCGCGGGCCATGTTCATGGGCTGCGGAGGCCAGGGCGGTGGCGCCCGTGGCGGCGTCCACCCAGGCGGCGGCGGACAGCGCTATGCCGATGCGCGCCGCATCCTTGACAGCCAGGGTGAAGAGGCCGGCATGGCTTTTGGGGACGGATCTGCCGGGCGGAACGACGAACTGGACCTGCGGAGCCGGGCGCAGCGTTGCGGTGACGGGCTTGCCAAGGATGATGCGGGGCGCGGAGGAAAGGGTGGCGCCCGCCATGACGGAGCCGCTTTGGGTCCAGCTTGTCCAGGGTTCGGCCAGGGGTGGCGCGCTGGCGCACGGGTCGGGAGCGGCCAGAGCGCCTGAGGGAAGGAAGGCGAGCAGGAAAAGGAGCCGCTTCATCGATGCCCTCCTTGAGCAAGGGTGAGCGGAAAGCCGGCCCCCGCTTTTCGGCGCGATGCTCCGAACGGCCAAGCGCGTCATCCTATTTCCTTCCGAACAGCTTTTCTATGTCGCCATGGCCCAGCTTCACCCAGGTGGGGCGGCCGTGATTGCATTGGCCGCTGCGGGGGGTGATCTCCATTTCGCGGAGCAGGGCGTTCATTTCCGCGACGCTCAGTATGCGGCCGGCGCGGACGGAACCGTGGCAGGCCATGGTCGCGGCCACCAGGTCCAGGCGCTCCTTCAGGGAAAGCGCGCTGTCATAGGCGGCGAGGTCGTCGGCCAGATCGGACACCAATCCCTGCACGTCGCCCTGCCCCAGCATCGCCGGGGTTGCGCGGACCAGCATGGCGGCGGGGCCGAAGCGTTCCAGTTCCAGCCCGAAATCCTTGAGTTCCGCGATCCGCGCTTCGAGGCGGTCGCAGGCGGGTTCGTCCAGTTCGACCACTTCGGGAAGGAGCAGCGCCTGCGCCGCGACCCCCTGCCCTTCCATGGCGCGGCGCATCCTCTCCAGCGTCAGCCGTTCATGGGCGGCGTGCTGGTCGACGATGACGAGGCCGTCCTCCGCCTCCGCGACGATATAGGTGCGGGCGACCTGGCCCCTGGCGACGCCCAGCGGGAAGCTGGTTCCTTCCGGGGCTGGCGCGGCGGCGGGTTCGGCGCGGGCCTGGGGCGGAGGGGTGAGGAAGGTCGAGCGGCGGTCCGCCATCGAATAGGTGGGAACGGGCGCGCCCGCGGCTTCGAAGATCGGCATGGCGCCGATGGGCGTGGGGGAGACGGGTTCGGACCGCCAAGCCGAGAGACCGGCGGGGTCGGCATGCTGGACGGCGCGAAAACCCTCCGCATCCAGGGCGCGGCGCAGGCCGGACACGATCATGCCCCGGATCAGCGCGGGATCGCGGAAGCGCACTTCGGTCTTGGCGGGGTGGACATTGACGTCGACCTCCAGCGGCGGGACGTCCAGGAAGAGGGCGACGACCGGATGCCGGTCCCGCGCCAGCATGTCGGCATAGGCGCCGCGCACCGCGCCGACCAGCAGCCGGTCGCGCACCGGGCGGCCGTTCACGAACAGAAACTGGTGGTCGCCCACGCCGCGATGATAGGTGGGGAGCGAGGCCACGCCGGACAGGCGCACCCCTTCCCGCTCCAGCGCGACGATGACGTGATTGTCCGCCAGCGCCCGGTCGGTCAGCGCGGCGACGCGGTCCTCCCGCGCTTCGCCCGCCTGCACGCCCAGCACCCGGCGGCCGTCATGTTCCATGCTGAAGGCGATGGCGGGATGCGCCATGGCAAGGCGGCGGACGACGTCGAGGCAGGCGGCATATTCCGCCTTGGCCGAGCGCAGGAATTTGCGGCGGGCGGGGACTTTCCCGAACAGTTGCTCCACTATCACCCGCGTGCCGGGCGGCAGGGCGGCGGGGCCTTCGCTGACCGTCACGCCATTGTCGACGGTGCGGTTCCAGCCGTCGCTGCCCGCCGGGCGGCTGTCGATGGAGAGGCGCGCCACGCTGGCGATGGAGGGCAAGGCTTCGCCCCGGAAGCCCAGGGTGGCGACATTTTCGATGGCGTCGTCGGGCAGTTTGGACGTGGCGTGGCGTTCCAGCGCCAGCGCGATTTCCGATGAATCCATGCCGCAGCCGTCGTCGCTGACTTCGATCCGGTCGAGGCCCCCGTTGGAAATGCGGATGGCGATCCGGCGCGATCCGGCATCCACCGCATTTTCAACGATTTCCTTGAGCGCGCTGGCGGGCCTTTCGACCACTTCGCCCGCGGCGATGCGATTGACCAGATGTTCGGGCAGACGGCGTATTGACATTGATTAGTGACTAGCCCAAGCGAGCGCTTTCCGCGAGACACAAGCCTCAAGAAAATTTTCGGTTGACCCAGGGGGCGGGTGGAACGTGGGGCGAACTTTCCGACTGTCCCGGTTCGCTTCGCCGGGGGGTGGGCTGAACAGGAACAGGCATGTCGATCTTCTCGCGACTTTTCAAACTCTCCTCCCAGGACATGGCCATCGACCTCGGCACGGCGAACACCGTGGTCTATGTGCGGGGGCGCGGCATCGTGCTCAACGAACCTTCGGTGGTGGCGGTCGAGACGCTGAACGGCGTGAAGCGGGTGAAGGCGGTCGGCGACGACGCCAAGCTGATGATGGGCAAGACGCCCGATTCGATTGAAGCCATCCGGCCGCTGCGCGACGGCGTGATCGCGGACATCGACGTCGCGGAGCAGATGATCAAGCATTTCATCACCAAGGTGCATGGCGGCAAGTCGCGGCCCTGGCGCTTCCCGGAAATCGTGATCTGCGTGCCTTCGGGGTCGACCAGCGTGGAGCGCCGCGCGATTCGCGATGCGGCCAGCAATGCGGGCGCTTCGCAGGTCTTTCTGATCGAGGAACCCATGGCCGCCGCGATTGGCGCCGACATGCCGGTGACGGAACCGATCGGGTCGATGGTGGTCGATATCGGCGGCGGCACGACCGAGGTCGCGGTGCTTTCGCTGCGCGGGCTGGCCTATACCACTTCGGTGCGCGTCGGCGGCGACAAGATGGACGAGGCCATCGTCTCCTTCGTGCGCCGTCATCATAATCTGCTCATCGGCGAAGCGACCGCCGAGCGGATCAAGAAGCAGTTCGGCGTCGCCCAGCCGCCCGAAGACGGCGTGGGCGAGACGATCCATATCAAGGGCCGCGACCTGGTGAACGGCGTGCCCAAGGAAATCTCCATCAACCAGGGCCAGATCGCCGACGCGCTGGCGGAGCCGATCAGCACCATCGTGGAGGGCGTTCGCATCGCGCTGGAAAATACCGCGCCGGAACTGGCGGCGGACATTGTCGACCAGGGCATCGTCCTGACCGGCGGCGGCGCGCTGCTGAAGGGGTTGGACGACGAGCTGCGCGACGAGACCGGCCTGCCCGTCACCATCGCCGAAGATCCGCTGACCTGCGTCGCCATCGGCACCGGCCGGGCGATGGAAGACCCGATATTCCGGGGCGTTCTCCAGACCGCTTAAGGGGGCAAGTGGATGGCGCGGCCACCCAGCCGACGTCCCGGACACAACCGGAAGGCGCAATATAGCCTCTTCGCCAGCTATGTGGTGGCGATGACGGGCGCCGCCGTCGGCCTGCTTCTGGTGGTTGTCGCCATTTTCGATCCGACCGGATTCGCCGCGATCCGCATCGCGACGGCGGAAATCACGCGCCCGGCCTCCGTCACGATGAAGAATATGGTGAGCGGGGTCGCCTCCATCGACGAGGTGCTGGCCAGCTATTGGCGCGCCGGGTCGCAGAATGTGGCGCTGCGGCGGCAGGTCGAGGCGGACCGCAACCGCATCATAGAGGCGAAGGCAGTGGCGCAGGAAAATCTGCGCCTGAAGAAGCTGCTCAAGCTGGTCGAGGATGACGGCAGCGAATTGCTGACGGCGCGGCTGATCGCCTCCTCCTCCACCAGCACGCGACGGCTGGCGCGGCTGAACGCGGGACGCTGGCAGGGGGTGCGGCCGGGCATGCCGGTGCGCGCTCCGGAAGGGCTGATCGGGCGCATCCATACGACCACGCCCAATACCGCGGAGGTGCTGCTGCTGACCGACACCAGCAATATCGTGCCGGTGCGGCGGGCCAATGACAGCGTGCCCGCCATTTCGACGGGCCTTGGCGACGGCACGCTGGAGATCCGCGCTCTGGCGGCGGGGCGCAATCCGTTCAAGCCTGGCGACCTGCTCGTCACCTCCGGCGTCGGCGGGGTCTATCAGCCCAATATTCCCGTGGCGGTGATCGTGCGCATCGCGGGCGAAATCGCCTATGGCGTGCCGCTGGCCAACCCGTCGAGGGTCGATGCGGTGGTGGTGGAACGCTCCTTCGAGGAGGCCGTGACCCGGCCGGAGGGCAATGGCCAACCCGCTCCGGTCGAGCCGGATGCCGCGCAGAATTCGGCCACGCCATGATCGATCCCCATTTGCAGCATGTGCCGCGCCTTGGCCGTCATCCTTCGCGATTTCGGCTGGCGGGAACGCCGGTCATCACGGTGATGCTGGGATCGCTGGCGACGACGCTGCCGGTGATCGCGCAATCGCCGGTGATGCCGCCCTTCGGCCTGCTGCTGCTGCTGTCCTGGCGGCTGCTGCGCCCGGAATTGTGGCGCACCTGGATCGGTGTGCCGCTCGGCCTGTTCGACGACATCGCCAGCGGCCAGCCCATCGGTTCGGCCATGTGCCTGTGGACCGTCACGCTGATCGGCATCGACGCCGTCGAACATCGCATGGTCTGGCGCAGCTATCGGCAGGACTGGTTAATCGCGACCTTCGCGATTATCTTCTGCATTGCCGGCGGCGTCTTCTTCGCGCGGATCACCGGCGGAGGAGACATCAAGCTGCTGTTGGTCGCGCCGCAAATGGTCTGGACGGTCCTGCTCTTTCCCTTCGTCGTCCGGCAATGCGCCCGGATCGACCGCTGGCGCGTGATGGCATGAAGCTGCCCCTGCTCAAGAAGAAGACCGTCACCGAAGCATCCCTGTCCTTCACCTTCACGCGCCGGGCAATGGTGGTGGGCGGGTTGCAGGGGGCGATCGGGGCGCTGCTGGTCGGGCGGATGGGCTGGATCAGCGTGGCGGAGAATGAGAAATACAACCTCCTGTCGGAAAGCAATCGGGTCAATCTGACGCTGATTCCGCCGCGGCGGGGGTGGATCATCGACCGCAACGGGCGGCCGCTGGCGAACAACCGCACCGATTTCCGCGTCGACCTGATCCCGGAGCGGGTGACGGATGCGGAAAATACCATCCGCAGCCTGGCCCATCTGCTGGCGCTGGGCGATGACGAGGTGGAGCGGATCAGGGAGGAGCTGGACAAGTCGGCGGGATTTCGCCCGGTGCAGGTGGCGGAGAAGCTGACCTACGACCAATTTGCGGCGGTGAGCGTGCGGCTGCCCGACCTGCCGGGCGTGGCGCCCAGCCAGGGCTTTTCGCGCAACTATCCCGCCGGGGCGACAGTCGGGCATCTGCTGGGCTATGTCGGCGCGGCGTCGGCCAAGGATTATGAGGAGCGGAAGGACCCGCTGCTGATCACGCCGGGCTTCAAGGTCGGCAAGGACGGGCTGGAGCGGTCCTTCGACAAGGAACTGACCGGCAAGCCGGGCGCGAAGCGCGTGGAGGTGACGGCGCGGGGCAAGATCGTGCGGGAACTCACCACCCGGCCCGACACGCCGGGCAATGCGATCAAGCTGACCATCGACGCGGGCCTTCAGGAATATGCCGGGCGGCGGCTGGCGACGCAGAGCGGGTCGGTGGTGGTGATCGACTGTCATAATGGCGATGTGCTGACCATGGCGTCGATGCCCAGTTTCGATCCCAACAGCTTTTCCGACGGCATCAGCCATCTGGAATGGGACATGCTGTCGAAGGACGACCATGTGCCGCTGCGCAACAAGACGTTGCAGGGGCTTTATCCGCCCGGATCGACGGTGAAGCCGATGGTGGCGCTGGCGCTGCTGGAGGCGGGCGTCTCGCCGATGGAGACGGTGAGCTGCGCGGGCGCGATCCGGGTCGGGAACACGCTGTTCCACTGCCACAAGCGGCGCGGCCATGGCTCGCTCAACATGCGCGGCGCCATCGCGCAGAGTTGCGACATCTATTTCTACCAGATGGCGCAGCGGATCGGCATGGATCGCATCGCCAGCATGGCCAGGCGCGTGGGCATGGGACAGAAATTCGCCCTGCCCTTCCCCAGCCAGAGTTTCGGCACGGTGCCGGACCCGGCGTGGAAGCTGAAGAAATACAACCAGAAATGGCAGGTGTACGACACGGTCAACGCGACCATTGGTCAGGGCTATATGCTCATCAACCCGTTGCAGATGGCGGTGATGGCGGCGCGGCTGGCGACTGGCCGGCAGTTGATGCCCAACTTCATCTTCGGCGCGCAGCGACCCGCGCCTGCATCCGTGGGCGTGAATGAGGAGCATCTGGTGACCATCCGCGACGCCATGAGCGCGGTGGTGAACGGCGGCGGCACGGGCGGCGCGGCGCGCATCCCGCTGCCCGGCGTGATGATGGCGGGCAAGACCGGCACGGCGCAGGTTCGCCGCATCACCATGGCGGAACGCGGCGGCGGCGTGCGCAGCAACGCATCCCTGCCCTTCAAGCTGCGCGACCACGCGCTGTTCCAGGGTTTCGCGCCGTTCGACAATCCGCGCTATGCCATTGCCTGCATCATCGAGCATGGCGGCCACGTCAACCGGATCGAGGACGCGCCGATGATCGCGGCGGACACCATGACCTATCTGTTCGACCAGGCCAAGGCGATGGAGAAGCTGGAGACCATCGAAAAGGACTGGGGCGGCCCGCCCGCCGAACGGATGGCGCGGCAGATGGCGGCCTACAGGCTGGCAAAGGCCATAGAGAAGGGCGAAGTCCCGCCGCCCGAAGCCGCCAATGCGATGAACGCGGCCGAGGGCAATAGCGCGACCGCGGCGACCGCCGCCGCCACGACGCCGGCTCCGGAAGCGGATGACGCCCCTCCTCCGGCGGACAGCGCGCCATGAGCATCGTCCCAGAGCCCCTGACCCAATTCCCCTGGCGCGTGTTGGGCATATTGCTCGCCATCGCCGGCTTCGGGACATTGGTGCTCTACAGCGCGGCGGGTGGCAGCATCACGCCCTGGGCGATCAACCAGGCCGTTCGCTTCGCCATATTTTCGGGCATGGCCCTGGTGCTGAGCAGGATACCGCTGGAAACCTTCGCCCGCTTCGCCTTCCCGGCCTATGGCGTCGTGCTGACAGCCCTGTTCCTGGTCGAACTGATCGGCGGGGTGGCGGGAGGCAGCCAGCGATGGATCAACCTGGGCTTCATGCAATTGCAGCCCTCCGAATTCATGAAGCCGGTAATCGTGCTCGCCGTGGCGCGCTTCTACGCGCTGCTGCCCGTGGGCGAGATCAGGCGCTGGAACGCCATCTGGCCCGCGCTGGTGCTGATCGGCGTGCCCTGGGCGCTGGTGCTGGTGCAACCCGACCTCGGCACCGCGACCATGATCGCGGCGGGCGGGGTGACGGTGATGTTCCTCGCCGGCCTGCCGCTGCGGCTGTTCGTGGGGTCGGGTCTGACGCTGGCCGCCATCGTCCCCATCGCCTTCAGCTTCCTGCACGATTACCAGAAGAACCGCGTCCTCATCTTCCTCGACCCTGAAAGCGATCCGCTGGGCGCTGGCTATCACATCAGCCAGTCGAAGATCGCCATCGGATCCGGAGGAATTTTCGGCAAGGGCTTCCTCAAGGGCACGCAGAGCCATCTGGATTATCTGCCGGAGGGGCATACCGACTTCGTCTTCGCCACCATGGCGGAGGAATGGGGTCTGATGGGCGGCGTGCTGCTGATCGGCGCCTTCATGCTGCTGTTCCGCTGGGGGATCGGCGTATCGCTCCGCGCGCAGGACAAATATGCGCGGCTGGTGGCGGCGGGGCTGACCACGACGATCTTCTTCTATGTCGCGATCAACCTGATGATGGTGATGGGCCTGGCGCCCGTGGTGGGCATTCCCCTGCCCTTCATGTCCTATGGCGGATCGTCGATGCTGACGGTGATGCTGTGCGTCGGCATCATCATGGCCATCGAACGATCGGGCCGGCGGCGCAGCCGTCCGGGAAGCTGGGGATGAAAGGGCGCCTGCCCGCAAAAATTTGCCGGCGGGCGCGATTTCCTGTTTGCAAAGTCCGATGCGACTGCTAACAGCCCGCCCACGCCAAGGCGACGGCCCATTGGGAACAAGCCGAAAGCGGATGTGGACGCATAGCTCAGTTGGTAGAGCAGCTGACTCTTAATCAGCGGGTCCTAGGTTCGAGCCCTAGTGCGTCCACCAAATTCCCGGCATGAAGGCACAAGCCGAAAGCGGGCATGGACGCATAGCTCAGTTGGTAGAGCAGCTGACTCTTAATCAGCGGGTCCTAGGTTCGAGCCCTAGTGCGTCCACCAAAAAAGCGCGTCCACCGAATAATCTTCAACATAACGGATTGCGCTGTTTTGGTCGCGGGCGTTGCTGCGCCTTTGGGCGCTCCCCATCGATGATGGGGAGGAACAGGTTAGACCGGGAGGGCGGTGGTGAACTTCGTCATGGACAGGGCGAAGTGGGAGGCGGCCCCCGCCACCGAGGGATGGCCCAGCAAGGTCATCATCAGGAAGCGGTTATAATCCGCGACATCCGCCACCACGACGCGTATCAGATAGTCCCATTCCCCCGACATCGAAAAGCATTCGACGATTTCCGGCCGGCTTTCCACGAACTGCTCGAATGCGCGGCGGGCTTCCTGCGCGTGGCTGCGCATGCGGATGTTGCAGAGGACGTTGACGCCGCGCCCGACCTTTTCCGGATCGACCAGCCTGACCGTGGCCGCGAGTATGCCCGCAGCCTCCAGCGCCTTGATCCGGCGCCAGCAGGAAGCGCTGGAGGCCCCCACCCTTTCAGCCAGTTCGGCATGGCTGAGCGTCGCATCCTCCTGCAACGCCGCGATGATCTTTCGGTCGACGGCATCGATCTGTCGGTCCTGTTTCATGAAGACAGGATAGTCGAGACCTGCATTTCATCCAAGCGTTCAGTGGAATGATCCAGGGCGGACGCATTCGCTCAGCCCTGGCCCGGAATTCGCTTTCCTTTTCGACGAAGCGAGCTATCCTGTCGGCAGGTCGCATCGGGATGACCAGGACCGGAAAATGATCGACCTTTCTCCCCAACCGCAGGACAAGGGCAGCGGCGCCAACACGGCTCCCTCCGCGCCTCGGCACGATCCTGTGCATCGGGAGAGCATGGATGGCGAAGGCCCGCATTCCCGGTGGCATTTTCCGCAAGAGCAAATAGAGGCCGCCATACAGCGCCTGTCGCGCTGGGCAGGCCCCTTTGCCTTGCTGACGACACTGCTTCTGCTGGGGTGGTGGATCATCGGCTGATCCCGATAATGATTCGGATCGGACCGGCCTTTACCGGGCCGGACGTCCAACATGGCAAAGCGGCGCTGTTTCAGGTCGTCGCAAATCTGGGGCGGAGCATCTTCCAGGACGAACAGGTCATCGGAAAAGCGGGTCCGCGCACCCCAAGCCCGATTGTCAGCCCAAAACATTTATGCCCTGCTGCTGCGCAACATAAATCAAAACGCTGCGGATGTCTGATGGTTAACACACTGCCGCGCGGCGGTGGCCGGCTTGACGTCAAGACATAAAAAGGGTTGCAGATGTCGAAAATTGATCTGGCGATCAAAGGTGTTCCCAGTCGCCAGCCCTCTACAGCCGCAGGGCAGCGGAATGCGCGGCTTTGGCTGTGCATGCTCCTGCTCGTGGCCGACATGGCGGCGCTTGCGACGGGCTTTGCCTTCGGGCTGCGCGCCGCCGGCCTGCAATGGCTGGCGGACGGGCAGTGGCAGCCGCTGGCGGGCGGCATGATCGTGTACGCGGTCCTGGCTTTCCATAATCAGGCCTATAATCCCCATTGCCTGATGCACATGACCCAGTCCTGCCGCAGCGCGACCATGGCTTTCGCGGGCACATTGCTGATCTTCCTGCTGGTCGTCTTCTCGCTCAAGGCAACCGGACAATTGTCGCGGCTAGGCATTTCGGCCGGAATATTGTGCAGCGGCACCTTGCTCGTTCTGCAACGGCTGATGATCGTGCGCATGGTTCGCCGCAACTTTGCAGACGGGCTGTTTGCGCAGCTCCTGATCATCGACGACGGCGCCATTCCCGACGATGTCGGCGGCATGGTGATCGTCGATGCGGCGGCGATTGGATTGAAGGCCGACCTGGACGATCCCTATATGCTGCATCGTCTGGGCACCTTGCTCCGCGACTATGATCGCGCGGTCATCTCCTGCCCGGCCGAACGCAAGGCCGATTGGGCCCAGATGCTGAAGGGCGGCAACATATTGGGCGAGATCATCGTGCCGGAACTGGACCCGATGGCGCCGCTGGCGGTGCAGTCCTACCGCGGCACGCCCACTCTGGTGGTGTCGCGCGGGCCGTTGAACCTCGCCAACCGGGCGAAGAAGCGGCTGCTGGACATCGCTCTGACGGTGCCGGTGCTGATCCTTCTCGCCCCACTGATGGCGGTGGTGGCGATCCTGATCAAGCTGGACTCGCCCGGCCCCGTCTTCTTCAAGCAGGAACGGATAGGGCGCGGCAACATGCTGTTTCACATCCTGAAATTCCGCAGCATGAAGGTGGAGCAGTGCGACAGCGCGGGCGCGACTTCGACGCAGCGGGACGACAATCGCATCACGCGGGTCGGGGCCTTCATCCGCAAGACCAGCATCGATGAACTGCCGCAGCTCATCAACGTGCTGTTGGGCGAGATGAGCCTGGTGGGGCCGCGCCCCCACGCCCTGGGATCGACGGCTGAGGAACAGCTATTCTGGCAGGTCGACCGGCAATATTGGCACCGCCATGCGCTGAAGCCGGGGATCACCGGCCTGGCGCAGATCCGCGGCTTTCGGGGCGCGACGGAAACGCGCCGCGACATATTGAACCGGGTGGAGGCGGACCTGGAATATCTGCATGGCTGGAGCCTGATGCGCGACATAGCGATCCTGTTGGGCACGCTCAACGTGCTGGTCCACAAGAACGCTTATTAGGGTTCAGCGTCCATCTTCCTGCTGGGGAGAGGACTGAATTGGGATGGCGAATCGGGCGAGCGCCCAACACGCAAAAGGACGAAAAAGGTTCCGGGAGAAAAATAAAATTTGCGACGAACCGTTGCTCAAAACGCTTCATCGCAAAAAAATCTGATCCAGATTAGAAATGTGGCGCTGAAACATCGTCATATGCGACGAATGGATGTCAGTACGTCGCCCTTCCCAACTATTTGTTAACCGCAAAATCGGATATTAACGTCATCACCAATCGGGCGGCGGGAATATCGACGTGGCGGAAGAATTTGCAGCAGTTGCGACGGCACCCTCATTGATCGAAACGGCGGAGGTGCGCCGTGATTTTCCTGTACGCGTAGAGGGCAAGACCTTTGCCGATCGCGCCGAAAGCGGCGTGCAGGTTCTGTCGCGTTGGGCCGGCATCCTGGCCTTTGTCGGCACTGTGGCCGCCATTGCCTGGCTGATCTTCTGACCGGACTCGCAAAGCCCAATCTTTCTCTCAGATTAACAGCGACAGGGTGCGCCGGGACTGGTCCCGCCGCGCCCTCCTTGCGATGAACCGAGCCGTTGTTTTGACGCGACAAGCTGCTTTCCGGGCAGTGGTTTTACGTAGAAATACTTCTAGCATGCCCTGATTGCTGCAATGCAATAAGGGTCGATTGATTTTGAACGAATATAATAATCCGCGATTGCGGGGCTGTATTTTTGCGCCTTTCGATCGACAGACTTCCCGGTCCCGCACCTGCTTCGCTGCGGCGCTGAGTGGTGCCGTAATGCTGGTGGCCATGCCCACAGTCTTGCGCGCGCAGGATAATGACGGATCGACTGATCCGAAGCGCGTCAATAATGCAACGGAACAGAGGCGCATCAGCGATTACGGCCTTCACCTGACGGCCGGTCTCGATCTACTTTATGACGACAATGTCTATCGTGTGGACGACCGCGTCGAAAACCCGACCGATGACCTGATCGTCACGCCATCCCTGGAGGCGACCTACGGCATGCCGGTGGGCCGGCACGACATATTGCTGCGCGGCAAGATCGGCTATGACCGTTTCGTTTCCGAAGGGCAGCGAAGCAAGCTGCGCCTCGACACGGAAGCGAAGGCCAATGTCCGCTTCGGCGCGACCTGCCTGATCACCCCGCGCGCCGCCTATCGCCAGCAGCGCGCCGATTATGGCGACATCAATTCGGCGACCGAAAATCTCCAGAAATTCGCCACCATCGGCGCGGATTTCACCTGCGAACGGCCGGGGCTGTTCCCGGTGGCGAGCTACGAGCATGACACCACGCGCAACGCCGACCAGTTCGACTATGCCGACCAGACCAGCGACTTGTTCATGGGCGGGATCGGCTATGCCATGCCCAGCCTGGGCACGCTGACCGCTTATTATGAGCGGGTGAACAGCAAGCGCGACACGCTGGGCATAGAGAACCGCATCAACAGCTATGGCCTGCGGTTCCAGCGCGCGGTGACGCCGATCACGCAGATCGACGCGGATGTCCGCTGGCTGGACGTCAGCAGCGACAGCGCGGCGGTCGGCGGCTATGACGGGCTGGGCTGGAAGGTCAGCCTGTCGACGCAGGCCATTCCGCGCCTGAAGCTGACCGCGACGACGGAGCGCGCCATCATCAACGACAGCCTGATCGCGAGCGGCTTCGCCATCGACACCAGCTACCGCATACAGGGTGAATTTTCGATCTCGGAACTCACCTCCGCGGGCCTTTATGCGGAATGGGACCGCAGAAAGTTCCGGCAGGATGCGGCGCTTCGTCCCTATTCGATCACGGCCGACCGCAATCGTCGGTTCGGCGGCCTGCTCAAAAGGAAACTTTCGGATCGTTTCGATCTTACGCTGGATGCCCAGCATTACACCCGCAGAACAGATACCAGCATATCGAACTATAGCGGCACGCAAGTAACGCTGGGCGCTGCCCTACATTTCTAGATCCTCAATATATTGGGAGCATGAGCTGTGAAAGCCGATACTCTCCTGAAATCCATCTCGACCCTGCTCATCATTGCAGGTCCGATGACTGCGACTGCCCAGACCGCCGCCGGAAACGCGGCGGCGACCGCAACCGCCGCTCCCGTCGCGCAGACGGCGAGCGCGGGCTATCAGCTCGGTCCCAATGACGAGCTGAAAATCTCCGTCTTCGGTCAGCCGGACCTGTCGACCACGACGCGCATCAAGGAGGACGGTACCGTCCTGCTCGCGCTGGTCGGCCCGGTTTCCGCCAAGGGCAAGACGACCACTCAACTCGCGCAGGACATCGCCGCGGGATACGCCAGCGGCGGTTATCTCACCAAGCCGTCCGTCAGCGTGGAGGTCAGCAACTATGTCAGCCGGTTCGTCACCGTGCTCGGCAATGTGCCGGAAGCGGGCAATTATCCGCTCGACCGGGATTATACGGTCGCGTCGATGCTCGCCAAGGCGGGCGGTTCGACCAAGGACGGCGCCAATGCCGTCATCCTGACGCCCGCCGACGGCAGCGGGCCGGTGCGCATTTCGCTGGCCGACATGGGCGCAGGCGCGATGCGGCCGTTGAAGGCAGGCGACACGCTGTTCGTGCCGCCGGCGGAGAAAGTCTATGTCTACGGCCAGGTCCAGCAGCCCGGCGCCTTTTCCTATGTGCCGGGGCAAAGCTTCCGGCAGGCATTGGCGTTGGCGGGCGGGCCGACCCTGGCGGGTTCCACGAAAAGGATAAAAGTCCGGCGGGAGGGGAAGGAAATACAGGCGAAGCTGGACGATCCAGTGAAGCCTGAAGACGTCCTCATCATCCGGGAGAAGCTGTTTTGACGACCCTCGATCAAGGCTTCGCGCAACCACGATCCGGCCAGAAATCCGGTATTTTCGATCGCTTCCTGTCCCTCGCCCGAAACGGGGAGAGGCGCAATGAGCGCACCATTCCCGACGACGTGCCGCTGCACCTCGACGTGCCGGCCTTGCCCGGCTTCCGCCATGAGGCGCCCGAAGCGCAGCCGGAGGAACCGTCGCACCGCCCGCTATCGATGAGCGCAATGGCCGCGCCGATCAAGCCGATCAGCCTGCGCCGCGACAGCATCTATGCGGCGTTCAACACCGCCATGCCGGTGACGGACCGCCACGGCCTGGCCGGGCGCAACAGCGAACTGGAAAAGCTGGTCGAGGCGATCGTCGTGCAGCGCAAGCATGCCGTGATCTTCGGCACGCGGGGATCGGGCAAGACATCGCTCGCCCGCGTGTTCGGCGACCTGGCGGACGAGGCGGGATGCGTCGCGCTCTATGCCTCCGCCAATGGGGAGGCGGATTTCGACTCCCTCTTCCGCCCCTTCCTGACGGAACTGCCGATGAGCAGCGCCGGACAGGAACGGGCGCGCAAGATGATGGGCGAGCCGCTGGACGTGTCGCGCCTCTCCGCCCTGCTGGTGGAGGAGGTGCGGGAACGGTCCATCCTGATCATCGACGAATATGACCGGGTGCAGTCCGAAACGGCCAAGCAGGATGTCGCGACGCTGCTGAAGCTGCTGACCGACATCCACTCGCCGGTCCAGGTCGTGCTGGTTGGCATTGCCAGCGACATAGACGGGCTGATCGCCGCCCACCCCTCGCTGCGCCGCCATCTGGTGCCGCAGCGGGTCGCGCCGATCCCCAAGCCGGAACTGGAGCGGCTGCTGCTGTCCTGCGCGGGCAATGCGCGGCTTTCCATCGACGAGGATGCGCTGGACGCGCTGGCGAGCGCGGCCATGGGTTCGCCCTATCATGCCCGGCTGTTCGGCATGTCGGCCGCCCTGGTGACGGAAGCGGCCGCGCGCGACCGGATGCTGCTTTCCGATGTCGAGCAGGGACTGATTTCCGCGCTGGAGGACTGGGAGGAGATGAGCGGCCAGACCCATGCGCTGTTCCGCCGCATCCTCTGGGAAGCCGGTTCGTCGCGCCGGATGATCGCTCTTGCCGCCGTGGTGGCCTCCCAAATGTCCGCCATCAGCTATGAGCGGCTGGTGAAGCTCGGCCATGAGGTGCTGGGCGGCGGGTCCATCAACGAAAGCCAGGCGCGCGACGCCATGGTGCGGCTGCAACCCGCCCTGGTGGCGACGCCCAATGGCGAACTGTGGATGTTCGAGGATACGCTGGCGCCGCAATTTCTGCTGCTGATGGCGAAGCAGCCGGTGCAGAGCGCACCGCCTGTGCAATCGCCCGCGGAGGAGATGCGCGCGCTGCTCAAGGGAGTGGACGGGCTATGACCATGAACCCGATGGATTTGCTGGCCGCGCTTCAGGCGCGCTGGCGCACGGCGGCGATGATCGGGGGCATATTGTTCCTGCTCGTCGCGATCACCGCTTTTCTGCAGCCGCGGCAATATATGGGCACGGCGTCGCTGCTGCTCGACCTTTCGCAGACCGATCCGACCGACACCAATACGGCGCAGGGGCCCAAGCCCGACACGGATTCCATCCTGGGCACGCAGACGGACATCATCCGCAGCGGCAAGGTGATGAACGCCGTGGCAAGGGAAGCGGGCTTCGTCAATGCGATGCCGACGGACATGCCCGCCGATGCACGGGTGCAGGCGGCAGCCGCCACGGTCGCGAAGAACATGACCATCACCACCGGCCGGCAGAGCAACGTGCTCCAGATCCAGTATCTGGACGCCGATCCGCAGGTCGCCGCAAAGGTCGCCAACCTGATCGCCCGGATCTACATGCGCGAACAGGTGGAACTGCGCGCCTCCCCGGCGCGCGGATCGGCCAAATGGTTCGACGAGCAGACGGAGGAAGTGCGCCGTCGCTATGAGATCGCGCAAAAGAAGCTGTCGGACTTCCAGCGGGCGCACGACATCATCGGCATCAACCGCATGGACCTTGAGGCGGAGAAGCTGAAGAACCTGTCCTATCAGCTTACCCAGGCGCAGGCGGAAGCGGCGGCCGCACGGTCCAAGGCCGGTGCGGGCAGCGTTTCCGACATCGAAGGATCGCTGATCGTCCAGAATTTGCAGGAACAGGTGGCGGCGCAGTCCGCCAGGGTATCCGAACTGCAAAAGACCCTGGGCCCCAATCATCCGACCATGGCGGCGGCGGCCGCCCAACTGTCCGAACTCCAGTCCAAGCTGGCGGCGGCGCGCGCCAGCCAGGCCGGCGCGGTCAGCGCCAACAGCGTGGCGGCCAGCCGGCGGGAGGGCGACCTCAAGTCCAACATGGCGGGGCAGGAGGATCGCATGATCCGCATGTCGGACGTTCAGGATCAGCTCATGGTCCTCCAGCGCGACGTGGATGCCGCGCGGCAGACCTATGACACGGTGCGGCAGCGCTTCAACGAGGCGGTGCTGAAGAGCCAGATATCCCAACCCAATGCCAGTCCGCTGGATGAGGCCACCGTGCCCCTGCTGCCTGCCAAGCCCAATATCATGCTGTGGCTGATCGGCGGGATCGCGCTTGGCCTGGTCGGCGGCGTGGCTGCCGTCATCCTGATGGAGATCGTCCATCCCCGCGTTCGTTCCGCGGCCGGCGTCGCCCGCGCCACCGAGGTCGATGTCATCACCGAACTGGTGCCGGTCCCTGCGCGCCAGGCCAAGTTCTTCAAGCAACAGGAGGCCGCATGAGACTGCGTTCCACGGCGGGCGCCCCGCATCAACTGGCCTCGGGCGGCAGGGCAGGCGGCGGCGCCGCGCTGCGTCCCCGCGCCCGCGACAGCCATAATTTCGCCCGACTGGCGGTGGAGCACGGTTTCCTGGCCGAAGCCGATGTGCACAAGGTCGAGGCGCATGCCCGATCCCAAGGGCTGGCGCTGCATGACGCGGCGGTTGACCTAGGGCTGCTGAACCCGGAGGATGCGGGCATGCTCGCGGCCTTGCAGGGCGGCTTCGCCCTGCTGCCGGAGGGCGACCAGCGGGTCGATCCGCTGGTGGTCGCGGCCTTCGACCCCGCCAATGCCTATGCCGCCAAGGTGCGGACGATCCGCGCCAAGATGCGCGCCGCGGCCAAGGAGGGCGATCCCGCCGCCCTGCGGCTGGCGGTGCTGGCCATAGAGGCAGGCGACGAGGCTGCGATCATGGCGGCGAACCTTGCCGTCGTGCTGGCCCAGATGGACGGGCAGACGATGTTGATCGACGTCGACATGGGCCGGCCTTCGCTCGACCGGCTGTTCCGCATCGCGAACAAGGCAGGACTGGCAGAGCAATTAATGGGCAGCGCCGCGCTGCTGCCCGCGGCCAGGACGGCGGTGGAGGGCCTGTGGCTGATGACCGCCGGTCGCGCATCCGGCAGCGCGGCGAGCCTCGTGACGCGCGGCCCGCTGGCGGAAACGGCCAATGGCTGGGGCCTGCGCGACACGTCGATGCTGTTCTACCTTGCGGAGCGGAAGGGCGACCAGACGCCCTATGGCAGCATATTGGCGGGCTTCGACGCCGTCGTGATCGTCGCGCGGCGCGGCGATACCGCCATTGCCGACATGCGCCGGGTCATCGACGATCTGGACCGGCATGGCGTACCGATCGCCGGGACGGTGATTGCATGAGCGCCGAACAAGCGCTGGCGCGTCCCCAGCCCCTTCCTTCCCCCGGCATCGGTCCGGGCATAGGGAATGAAGCCCCGGTCGCGCATGTCGGCGGCCTGCCCGTATCCACCCTGTCGCTGGATGCGCTGATCGCGAAGATGCTGGTGGAAGCGCCCCTGCGCCGTAGCCTGGAGCAGCAGCCGTCGCTGGTGTTCGACGCCAACGGCCAGGGCCTGTCGATGAACGCCACCGATCCGGACTTCCGCGCCAATCTGGCGCAGGCGGACCTGATCCATGCCGACGGACAGATCATCGTCGCGGCCTCCCGCTGGTTCGGCGGACCGCAGATCGCGGACCGTTCCAGCACGACGGACATGTTCATCGACAGCCTGAAACCGGCGGCGGATGCCCAGGTCAGCTATTATCTGCTCGGCGGAGAGGAGAAGGTGAACGCCGCCTGCGCGAAGGAGATCCTCGCGCTGGCGCCGGGTCTTCAGCTCGCCGGACGGCGCAACGGCTTCTGGAAGCCGGAGGAGGAGGATGCGGTGATCGACGCGATCAACGCGGCAGCGCCCGACGTCCTTTGGGTCGGCACCGGCAAGCCCCGCGAACAGGCCTTTTGCGTGCGCAATCGCGACCGGATCAAGGCGGGCTGGATCGTTACCTGCGGGGGCCTGTTCAACTATATCACCGGCGACTATCCGCGCGCCCCGCTCTGGATGCAGAAGTCCGGTTTCGAATGGCTGCACCGCATGGCGACGCGGCCCAAGGAACTGGCCTGGCGCTACATCACCACCAATCCGCACGCGCTTTGGCTGATCTGGAAACATCGCCATGGCTGAGGCCCAGGTGGCTGAAAATCTTCCGACGGGCCGCGTCCGGCGCCTTGGCAGCCTGTTCGGCCGCTTTGGGCTGGCGAGCCTGTCGTCGGCGATCGTCTCGGTCAGTCATCTGCTGGTCCAGCTCTTTTCCATCCATCATCTGGAAACGGCGGCCATCGGCACGCTGGCATTCCTGCTGGTGATCATCCAGTTCGGCTATGGCCTGTCCAATGCGCTGGTGTCGACGCCCTATACCATCGCGGTGAACCAGGGAGACGATGCCGATGCCCGGAGCTTCGACTTCTTCTTCCCGGTCAACCTGATGCTGGCGGCCAGCCAGGGACTGATCTGCGCCGCCATCGCCTGGGCAACCGCCTCTCCCGCCGCCGCCCTGCTGTTCGGTATGGCGGGCATGCTGTCGCTGATCCGCTGGTTCGGGCGCTCCAATGCCTATGCGCATCATGCTCCGGTAAGGGCTGCACGATCGGACCTCGCCTATGCAGGGACGATCCTCGCCGGACTGCTAATCGCGATGCGGACCGGCGCGGACATGCCCGCCATCGGCGGCATGCTGGTGGCGGCCAGCCTCGTCGGACTGCTCCCCTTCGGCCTCGCCTATCTGCGGCGGCATCTCGCCATGGCGCCCGCTTGCGCGCTGGGCGCCTATCGCCCGGTGTGGAAGGAGCAGTCGGCCTGGACGCTGGTCGGCGTGCTGTCGACGGAGGCGACCTCCAATTCGCACAGCTATATCGTGACGCTGCTCGCCGGGCCGACCGCCTTCGCGCCGATCGCCGTGGGGATGCTGTTCTTCCGCCCGGTCAATGTCTGCATCACCGCCCTCACACAGTTGGAGCGGCCCCGCATGACCCGGGCCGTGGCGCGCGGCGATCATGACGCGGCGATCAGGTCGGAACGGGTCTTCATGGCCGCGCTGGTCATGCTGTGGCTGGCGACCTGCGCCGTGGCGGCGATTGCCCTCTATGCCTTTCCAGGCCTGATCCTGAAGCCCACGCTGGACCACCGGCTGGTGATGATCGCGGTGGGCCTGTGCGCCCTCCTCTCCCTCGTCCAGTGCGTGCAGACGCCGATGAGCGTGATGACCCAGGCGCGCAAGGCCTTCCGCCCGCTCGCCGCGCAGAGCATGCGCAGCTGCGGCGTCGGGCTGGTCGCCGTGACGCTGCTGGTGCTGGGCACCGCGCCCGTCTTCTCCATCGGCGGGGTCGTGCTGTCGCAGCTCGTCATGATGCTCGGCATCTGGCAACTCGACCGCAAATGGCGGCGCGACCGGCGGGGAGCCGCCTGACCATGGCGACAAGCTGGCATCGCGGCGGTGTCGCCGTCATCCCCGCACAGACGGGCGGCGGCCAGAGCATGCGCATGATCTGGATCACCCAGATCTTCTATTTCGTCTTCCTGATGATGGTCTTCATCGGCCAGCAACCCTTCGCCTCCCGCACGCAGGACGAGCTGGTGGCGATGGCGCAGGAAAATGACGGGTCGGACCTGTTCAAGCAGATGCTGTTCATCGGCTTCGCCCTGCTGCTGACCGGCGTGCAGATCATCCGCAAGCATCCGCTGCAATATAGATTCACCTTCTGGCCGCTGGCGATCATGCTGGTCTGGTTCTTCATTTCCTGCACCTGGGGCGTGGACCCGTTCGTGTCCTTCAAGCGGGCGATGCAGCAGCTCATCGTGATCTACATCACCTTCTGCGCGCTCTCCCTGATGGGGCCGCAGCGGCTGTTCGACGCGCTGCGCGCGGCGCTGATCGTCTCGCTGATCATCTGCTGGGTGTCGCTGCCGCTGACACCCGCCGCCGTCCATCCGCCGACCGAAAGCGACAAGGCGCTGATCGGCGCATGGCGCGGTTTCTTCTTCCACAAGAATATCGCCGGGGCCGTCATGGCGCTGACCTTCATCGTCTGCGGCAATGCATGGATCGACCGGCGCAAATGGTATTATGCGCTGTTCGCGGTCATGGCCTTCGTCTTCGTGATCGGAACCAAGAGCAAGACCTCACTCGCGCTGTGCGTCGGCATGCTGGCGATCAGCAACATCTATCGGGCGCTGAGCGACAACACGCAGAAACGCGCGATATTGCTGCTGATGCTGGGGTTCGGCATGGTCGGCTTCCTGGCGCTCTACATCGCTTACCAGCCCACCATCGAGCGGCTGTTCGCCGATCCGACCAGCTTCACCGGCCGCGTGTCGATCTGGCAGGTGGTGTTCGACTATCTGGCCGATCATCCCTATCTGGGCGCGGGCTTCGGCGGCTTCTGGCAGGTCGGCGTGAACAGCCCGGCGCATGACTATCTCAACCAGCAATTCCAGATGCTGACCGCCCATTCGCATGACGGCTATCTGGAAATCCTGGTGACGACCGGGCCGCTGGGCCTCGCCATGCTGCTGGTCAGCTTTCTTGCCTTGCCCGCCTACTGGTTCCTGACCGGCTCGACCAGGGAGAACCAGGCGCTGATGGTGCCGGCCTTCGCGATCTGGGTCTTCGTCATGTACCAGAATCTGCTGGAAACCAGCTTCTTCGACAAGGATCGCCAGGTCTGGGTGATCTTCCTCGCGGCCATCGCGGCCGCGCACGCCACCTTCAAGGCCAAGCCGCGCCCGCAATGGACCCGGCGCTATCACCTCCGGCAGGAGAGCGTCCATGGCTAATATCATCGTCTGCATCGCCACCTGCAACCGTCCGCAGGGATTGCGGCGGACCCTGGAATCCCTTGCTGCGCAGCAAACGCGGCACAATCTGGAAGTGCTGGTGGCCGACAATGACGCCGCCCGGCAGGAAGGGCTGGCCGTGGTCGAGCAGCTTGCCTCCAAGGGCTATCGCTGGCCGATCGAAGCCGTGCTGGTGGCGGAGCGCGGCATTCCGCTGGTGCGCAACGCGCTCGTCGCCGCCGCGCTGGCGCGGCCCGGCGCGACCCATGTCGCCATGCTGGACGATGACGAGGCCGCCTCCCCCGGCTGGATCGACGCCATGGCCGATACGGCGCAACGCTGGGACGCGGATGTGGTCGGCGGCGCCGTGCTGCGGGAAATGGACAGCGCCGTCGCCCCCTGGGCTGCCCGCCATCCCCTGCTCGCCCCCAAGCGGCGCGGGCAGTCCGGCCCGGTCGCGCTGGTGGACAGCACAGCCAATGTGCTGATCGCCGCCACGGCCCTGCGCGCCATGGGGGAGCGCCCCTTCGACGAGCGCATGGCGCTGACCGGCGGGTCGGACAAGCAGCTTTTCACCCGCATGCAGCGTGCCGGTTTCCGCTTCGCCTGGTCGGAGGAGGCGGTCGTGACCGAACTCATCCCCGCCAGCCGCGTCACCGCCAGATGGCTGCTGATGCGCGGCTATCGCGTCGGCATGACCGACATGATGGTGGAGCGGTTCCACAAGGGCAGGCTGCGCGCCTCCCTGGGGGAGGCGCCGCGCATCGCCGCGGGCTTCCTCGTCGGATCGCTGGGCGCGGTCGCCACGCTCGACCGGGGGAAACGGGTCGAGCGGCTGGGCAAGCTGTATCGCGCGGCCGGCAAGATCGCCGGCCTCGCCGGATTCCACTATGAAGAATATCGAAAGGTGCATGGCGCATGAGCGATGCCGCGCTGGGCAAGCAACCCTTTTTCTCCGTCGTCATCCCGCTCTACAACCGGGCGGAAATCGTCGGGGACACCATCCGGTCCGTGCTGGCGCAGGACTGGCGGGATTTCGAGATCGTCGTGATCGACGACGGGTCGCGGGACAATCCCGGCCCGGTCATCGACGCGATAGGCGATCCTCGCGTCCGTTATATCCGACAGGACAATGCCGGCGGCGGCGCGGCGCGCAATGCCGGGATCATGGCGTCGGACGGGCGCTATATCGCCTTTCTGGACTCCGACGACCTGTTCCTGCCCGGCAAGCTTTCCATCATGGCGAAGGCGCTGGCGGGAGACGACGGGCGAACGGTGCTCTATTCCCGGATGAAGGTGGACCGGGGCGTCGACCGCTACTGGATCAGGCCCGACCGGGGCATTCGCGAGGGCGAGGATGTCGGGGAATATCTGTTCTGCGCCAACCAGTTCATGCAGACCAGCACCATGGTCGTGCCGACCGGCATGGCGCAGCATGTGCTGTTCGACCCGGCGCTGAAGAAGGGGCAGGATCTGGACTTCTGCGTCCGGCTCCAGGGCGCAGGCGCGCGGTTCCGGATGATCGACCAGCCGCTGACCATATGGCTCGACGCGACCGAGGCCGGGCGGACTTCCTATGTTAAGGGGTATGAGACCTCGCTCGACTGGCTGGACCGCTGCGGCCACATGCTCACCAACCGGGCGCGGCGGGGCTATCGCGCGACCGTGCTCGCCTATCACATGGCGCCGATCAGGCCGGTGGCGGCGATCAAGGATCTGGCGGTCGGCATGGTGGCGGGCGGCGTTCCTCCCCGCGTGATCGCCCGGCAGGTTCTGCGGTCCTACCTGCCCAAGCCGCTCTACCGTTCGCTGGTCAACGGCTTCGTCCTGCGCTTCGGTAAGGCCGAGCCCGCGACAAGTGGAGCCGGTTCGTGATGACCGCCTGGCAACCTCCATCCAGCCTGAAGGCGGCGGTCGCCGCGCCGCTGTTTTCCGTGGTGATCCCGACCTATCAGCGGCGCGACGCGGCGGTCGCCGCCGTCATGTCCGCCCTGGAACAGACCGTCGCGATCATCGAGGTGATCGTGGTGGTGGACGGGTCGACCGACGGGACGGAGGTTGCCCTGGGCGCGATCAACGATCCGCGCCTCAAGGTCATCGTGCAGGAAAATCGCGGCGCGGCGGCGGCGCGCAACAAGGGCATAGACCATGCCCGCGGACGCTATATCGCCTTTCTCGACTGCGACGACCGTTTCCTGCCCCATCACCTCGCCGACCTGCTGCCGCTGTTGCAGGAGAGCGAGGACGTCGTCGCCTATGGCCAGGTGCTGGCCGACCGGGGCGCGGGACGCAATTTCCTGAAGCCGCCGCGCGCCATCGCTCATGGCGAGACCATGGACCGCTATCTGATGTGCGACCGCGGCTTCATCCAGACCAGCAGCATGGCGCTCAGCCGTACGCTGGCGGGGAAGGTCCGCTACCGCGAGGATGTGAGGTTCGGCGACGATACCGATTTCGCCCTGCGCCTGTCGCTGGCCGGCGCGCGCTTCCTGATGACGGAGCGGCCCGGCACCATATGGGCGGACCGGGATGCCGACGACCGGCTTTCCCAGGTGCGCGGCAGCATCGGCAGCCTGACCTGGTTGCGGGACCTGCGCCCCCATATCAGCCCGCGCGCCTTTTCCGCCTATATGGGCTGGCACGCCGCGAAAAGCATCTGGCCGACCAGCAGGCGGCGGGCGATGCGCTATTATCTGGGCGCGGTCTGCCGGGGGGCGTTCGGGCCGCGGCTGGCGGCGACGGTGCTGTTGCAGATCGTGATGCCCGATCCGGTCTATCGCCGCATTTCCGACCGCTGGATCGACCTGTCCCACATGTTCGCCGGCAAGGGGCAGAGGCTGTGAGACGGCGCGAATTCCTGGCGGGCGCGGCGGCGCTTTCCGCATGCTCCCCCATCCAGCCGAGCGCCGCGCAGGTCGGCGGCACGGCGGGCCTTGCGGCCCATGCCCGCAAGTCGGGCCGCTATTTCGGCGCCGCGATCAAGTCGCGCCAGTTGCGCGAAGACCCCGATTTCACGGCCGCCGTCGCCCGCGAATGCGACATGGTCGTCCAGGAATATGAACTGAAGCGCGGCACGACGGAGCCGAAGCCCGGTCGATATGATTTCAGCGGCGCGGACCAGATCATCGCCTTCGCTCAGCGGCACGGCATGCGCGCAAGGGGCCATGCGCTGGTATGGTATGCCGCGCAGCCGCCCTGGCTGGAGCCGGCGCTGAAGGCCGCCGGCCGTGCCGAACGCGAAACGCTGATGACCAGCTATATCGACACCGCCATCCGCCGTTACGCGGGCAAAATCCGCGAATGGGACGTCGTCAACGAAGCCATCGAGCCGAATGACGGCCGCGCCGACGGCATGCGCGCCAAGAGCATGTGGATGGACGCGCTGGGAGAGGATTATGTCGACATCGCCTTCCACCGCGCGCGGGAGGTCGACCCCAGCCCCATGCGGTTCCTGACCGATTTCGGGATAGAGCACGACTCCCCCCGCTGCGAGCGTCGCCGCACCGCCATGCTGAAGCTGCTCGACCGGCTGATGGCGCGCAACGTGCCGGTGGACGCCATCGGCATACAGGGGCATTTGAAGCCCTATAGGGAGGGCTTCAACCAGGCCCGGTTCGCGCGCTTTCTGGATCAGCTCAGCGGCTATGGGTTGGCCCTTTCCATCACGGAATTCGACGTCGCGGACCGGGGCGGGCCGCCCAATCCGGAAAAGCGGGACAAGGAGATCGCCTCCGTCGCCAAGGCCTTTCTGGACGTGGCGCTGGACAATCCGGCCATGCGGTCGGTGCTCTGCTGGGGGCTGTCGGACCGCTATAGCTGGCTCTCCAATTTCAAGGATTACAAGTGGCCCGACGGCCAGTTGTCGCGCGGCCTGCCGCTTGACGGCGGGATGCGCCGCAAGCCGTTGTGGGACGCCATAGCCGCCGCCTTCGACGCGGCCCCCGCCATGAGGAGCGCAGGCGCATGAGAATTTCCTCGCTGACCGGCCTTCGCGGCGTGGCGGCGGTGTCGGTGCTGCTGTACCACATCCCGCACAACCCGGCGTTCGAGGCGTTTCGCCTGCCGCTTTTCTCCCGCGCCTATCTGGCGGTCGACCTGTTCTTCATCCTGAGCGGCTTCGTCATCTCCTTCGGCTATCACGACCGGGTGGTGAACCATCTGGGGCAGGCGAGCTATGTCGACTTCCTCGTCAACCGCATGGCGCGGGTATGGCCGCTGCACCTGATCGTGACGCTGGTGTTCATGGCGCGCATCGTCCTCAACATCTCCGGCAGCCAGGCGATTGCGCTCGACGCGCCGAACATCCTCACCAACCTGCTGATGGTGCAGAGCTGGGGTTGGGGAACGGAGCCGATCGCGGGCAATAGCTGGTCCGTCAGCACGGAGGTCGCGGCCTATCTCATCTATCCCTTGATCGCCATCATCGCCTTTTCGCGATGGGCATGGGCGCAGGCCTTGCTGTGCGTCGGCATTTTGGGCCTGGTGGCGCTGTCCGGCCGGGGTTCCAGCGGACCGCTGGACGTCAATGACAGCGACAGCGTGCTGACGCTGCTGCGCTGCCTCGCCGGTTTCTCGCTGGGCGTTCTCAGCTATCGCTGCGCAGAAAAGGCGTGGTGCCGCCGGCTGATCGACCGGACGGGCGCATTCGTAATGATCTGCGGGCTCATCGCGCTCGCGCTGCTGCTACCGGGAAAGGTCGACCTGCTGGTGGTCTGCCTGATGCCGGCGCTGGTGCTGAGCTGCTATTATAACGGCGCGGCGGCGCGGGCGGTGATGGCCAATCCGGTCAGCTTCCATCTGGGCCTCATCAGCTATTCCATCTATCTCTGGCATCCGCTGGTGCGGGACGTGTTCGCCCGCGGCATGGGCGTGGCGCACAGGCATGGCGTCAACGGCTTCGACGGGTTGATCGTCCTCGCCATGCTGGCGGCGACCTGGCTGCTCTGCTGGGCAAGCTATGCGCTGGTGGAGGTGCGCGGGCATCGACTCATAAAATGGCTCCAGCGCGGCGGACGCAGCCGCAAGCCGGTGGTGGAGGCCGCCGTCTGATGCCCGCGGTCTGGATCGCCATTCCCACCTTCCGCCGGCCCGATCAGCTCCGTCACCTGCTGGAGACGCTGCCGAGCGTGACCGGCCGCCATGACGTGATGGTGCTGGTGGCCGACAACGATCCCGTCAGGCAGGAGGGGGCAGCCGTGGTCCGCGCCATGCTGGCGGAGGGTTATGGCCTGCCCGTGACGCTGCTGCCGGTGGCCCAGCCGGGGCTTTGCGCGGTCCGCAATGCCATCGCCGCCGCAGCGCTGGACGATCCGGCGATGCGTTTCGTGGCGATGATCGACGATGACGAATGGCCCCAGCCCGGCTGGCTCGACGCGCTGCTGATCTGCCAGGCGCAGGTGGGCGCGGACGTGGTCGCCGGCCCGGTGGATAGCCGCTTCGTGGGGCAGCCGCCGCGATGGGCGCGCGAAACGCTGGTCTTCCGCGCCGAGGAACGGCCATGGGGCGCGACCGGCATGCTGTGGGCGAGCAACAATCTGCTGGTCAGCCGACGCGCCTTTGCCATGATCGGAGAGCCCTTCTTCGATCCGCGCTTCAACCGCAGCGGCGGGGAGGATCTGGACTTCCTGGCCCGGCTGCATGATGCGGGTGCCCGCTTCGGCTGGTCGCCCGATGCGCGGGTCGGCGAATGGGTTTCGGCTGAGCGAGCGCGCCTTTCATGGGTGCTGAAACGCATGTGGCGCATCGGCTGCACCGAGACCATGGCGCGGCGCAAGGCCCTGCCCGGCCGCATCGGCGCCGCGAAGCTGCTGGTCCGGTCTGTCGCCATATTGGGATTGCGGACGGCCGGCCTGGCGGCCCTGCTGCTGCCCGGCGCGCGTCGGGTGGACATCGCCGGGCAGTGGGTCAAGAGCTGGGGGCGCCTCTATGCCCTGGCGGGGGGCGCCCAGGATCATTATGGCGCGCTGTAGATTTTGAAGCTCTTGATGACCATGTCGCCCGACCCGTCGTCATAGGCGCCGTTGGTCTTCACCGCGACGTCCATGATCGGATAGAAGCGGAAGCCCCGGAAGGGGTTGACCGACTGATAGGTTTCCACGCCATCCACGAACCAGGTGATGTAATCCCGCTGGATGTCGACGGCGAAGCGGTGAAAGCCCTGGGAATAGCCGCTGAGGCCATAGGCCTGCTGCGTCTGGATCGTGACTCCCCGCTGATCGTAGCGGGTGCTGTTGGCGCCGATATGCAGGGTATGGGCGACATGACGGTCGAAATCCCAATAGCTCTGATAGCCGAACCCCTCGTAAATATCGATTTCGGGCGGCCAGCCGCTGGTCGACACCAGCCAGAAGGCGGGCCATGACCCGCGGCGGCTGGGCATTTTCGCTTCCCATTCATATTGGCCATAACCGATCTGCGTCGCCAGGAAATTGCGGCCGTCCAGCACCGACGAACCGTAATACCAGCTCTGGCCGTCATAGCTGATCGGCGTCTTCAGCTTCTGCGTATGCAGGACTAGCCCGTTCGCGCCCCAATAGACCGGCCCTTCGATGCCGGGGAAAATGCTGGAATCGAGGTAGAGCCCGGTTTCCCCATTGGCGACCTGCGTCCGCCCATGGGCCAGCGAAGTCGCCCAGCGGTCCCAACCGCCGTCGGGTGACCGCCTATGGGTGTCCTTGCGCAGTTCGAACTGAAGCGTGCCGGTCGCCGCGAAGCTGCGCGGGGCGCGGAACGTGCCCGTCGCCCTGGCCGTCGCCATGGCCGTGCTGCTGGCCGTGATCGTCGCGGTCGATTGCCCCTGGAGGCCACCCCAGGGCGCCTCCCGCAGCTTGACCTGGAACTGCTGCCCTTCCGTGGCGCCGATGATCGGCACCGCGACAGTCTGCACCAGCGGATCGCCGGGGCGGAAGATCACCACCGTGTCGACCGTCTGGTAATTATAGCCCGACAGCGCGCGATAGATGCCCGATCCGTTGACCGTGATGATCCGCGCGATCACCGTATTGGGCGTCGGCCGGTCCAGCGTCACGGGCACATGGGCCACGCTGCTGCCCGGACGAAAGCTGGCATTGCCCAGCGACAGAGTCGCCTTTGCCGGCAGCTTCGTCCCATTGGCGAAGTCGAAGTCGGAAAAATCGGATACTGTGCTCGTCGTCGCGGAACCGCTGGTCGTCGACGACGTTATCGTGGTCGAAGTCGTGGCGGAAACAAGCTGCGACCCGGTCGTCGTTGCGGTCGACATCGTGCTCGATGTCGACAGGCTGGTCATGATCGTTGCGGCTCCCGCCGCGAAAATACAAAGCATTCCGGCTCCAAAAATGGAGCCAGTCATTTTGACAGACATGGTTTGCGACCCCCGAAGTTATCCCCTGTAGGGTCTTCCAAGAAGGTTAACAAAAGGCTGGGGTCAACGACGACTCGTCGTATCCTTTGGGAATTTGCGACGAGTTGTGGCAAGGCGCGCCGGAACTGGCTCGACCCGGCCATGTTTTCAGAATCGATATGATCGCGAAGGGGACCGCGCCGGAAATGAAAGGGCGCCCCCGACCAAGGCCGGGAGCGCCCTGCTCAATCCCATCCCGCACGCGAGATGGGATTTGTGTCGCGGCCTACTCCGCCGCCTGCACCAGTTCCTCGATCTCCGGCGCGGCGCCGCGGCCCACGCTGACATAGACGAAGCCGGCAACCTCCGCATCGGCCGGGCGATAGATGTTGCGCAGGTCGACCAGGCCATCGCCGCTCATGATCCCCTTGAGGCGCGGCAGATCGAGCGCCCGCAGCGCGTCCCATTCCGTGACGATGACGACCGCGGCGGCTCCTTGCGCCGCGACATAGGGATTGTCGCAGAATTCCACGCCGCTCATCATGGCGCGGGCGGCGTCCATCCCCTCCGGATCATAGGCCCGCACCTGCGCGCCGCCGTCCTGCAGGGCCTGGATGATGGCGATCGACGGCGCGTCGCGCATGTCGTCGGTATTGGGCTTGAAGGTCAGGCCCAGCACGGCGATCGTCTTGCCGCGCACCGACCCGTTGCAGACCGCGACCACCTTTCGCGCCATGGCCCGCTTGCGGCTTTCGTTGATGGCCACGGTGGTTTCGATGAGGCGGATCGGCGCGCCAGCATCCTCCGCCGTCTTGACCAGCGCCAGCGTGTCCTTCGGGAAGCAGGAGCCGCCATAGCCCGGCCCGGCATGAAGGAATTTCGAACCGATGCGATTATCCAGGCCGATGCCGCGCGCCACCTGCTGGACGTCGGCGCCGACATTCTCGCACAGGTCGGCCATCTCGTTGATATAGGTGATCTTCATCGCCAGGAAGGCGTTGGCGGCATATTTGATCAGTTCGCTGGTCCGGCGGCCCGTGAACTGGATCGGCGCCTGGTTGAGATAGAGGGGACGATAAACCTCCTCCATCACCGGGCGGGCGCGTTCGTCCTCTATGCCGACCACGATGCGGTCGGGCCGCTTGAAATCCTGGATGGCCGCGCCTTCGCGCAGGAATTCGGGGTTGGAGGCGACGGCGAACTGCGCGTCGGGATTGGTTTCGCGGATGATGCGGTCGACCTCGTCTCCCGTGCCGACCGGGACGGTGGACTTGGTGACGATGACGGTGAAGCCGCTGAGGTTGGACGCGATCTCCTGCGCGGCGGCATAGACATAGCTAAGGTCGGCATGACCGTCGCCCCGCCGCGCGGGCGTGCCGACGGCGATGAACACCACATCGGCCTGGCTGACCGATCCGGCCAGGTCGGTGGTGAATGTCAGGCGCCCCGCCTTCACGTTGCGGGCGATCAGGTCGGCAAGGCCGGGCTCGTAGATCGGCACGCCGCCGCCCTGCAACAACTCGATCTTGCGCGCATCCTTGTCCACGCAGATGACATCATGGCCGAAATCCGCGAGACACGCGCCGGATACCAGGCCGACATAGCCAGAGCCGGTCATAACGATCCGCATCACTATTCTCCTTCTTCAAACGGCTTTCGACCGACAGCCAACCGATCATGAAAGGACGCGCGAATCCATTCCGGGAAACCCCGGATGCACGGACCCTCATCCCTCATCATGGGTTGGGCGCCGGGCGAGCGAGCCCGATGCCCCTTGGCCGGAACCAGCCGGCGATTGACGCAGCGCAGCATACCGCCCTGCGCGGCATGGATGCAACGCAGCCCGCCGCTCTACGGACACATATGGGCGCGGATCAGGCGCTTAGAGCATCGTGCGGCTGAAGTTTTGCGAAAGCTCCGGCACTTCACCGGGCCGTCCGACCAGGGGACCGATGTCCGTTCCCACCGACGCAATCGATGGGACCGTCTCAGATCCCTCCAGCCATCACCGGCCAGCCGCCCCGTTCCAGTCCGGCGCTCAGATCCGCAACGCAGCGATCCAGCGCCTCCGCATCGACCGAGCGGATCACGAAATTCGCGCCGGTCTTCCCCTCGCGAAAGAAGGGATAGCTGCCGATCTGGCACCCGTCATGCGCCCGCTCCGTCGCGCCGAGCAGGTCCGCAATCTCGCTTTCCGCCACCCAGCAACCGATGGTGGCTGACAGCACCGGGAGGCCGCCTTCCAGCTTTCCCGTCAGGCTGTCCAGCATTCCCGCGGTGATATGCGGCACGCCGGCCATGATGAAGACATTGCCGTGCCGCAGGCCAGGAGCGCCCGACATGCGGTTTTCGATCAGGCTCGATCCCGCAGGCGCGCGGGCCATGCGCAGCCGCGCCTCGGTCAAGCCGCCCCGCGTCTCGTAATAGGCGAGGAGCATGGCCCGCGCTTCTGGGTGGATTTCCACGGCAACGCCCAGCGCCGCGGCAATGGCGTCCACGGTGATGTCGTCATGCGTCGGCCCGATGCCGCCGGTGGTGAACAGATAGTCGTTCCGCGCCCGAAGGGCGTTCACCGCTTCTGCGATGGCGTCGCTGTCGTCCGCGACCACCCGGACTTCGCGCAGGCGGATGCCCTGCACGTTCAGCCATGTCGCAATCTGCGACACATTCCTGTCCTGCGTCCTGCCCGAAAGAATCTCGTCGCCGATCACGATCAGCGCTGCGGTCCATATGCGGGTCGGGTCGGCCATGGGCTGGCCATAGCCTCTGCCGCGCCCCCTGCCTAGCCGCCCCCTCGCATTATGCGGCATCCCCGCCTATAATCACGTCCATGACCGAATATATGACGATGACGGCGGACGCGCCGATTTCCCGCTCGACCGCGATCAAGCTCTATGACGCGGCCGGTTTCGAAGGCATGCGCAAGGCCGGGCGGCTGGCGGCGGAGATACTGGACGCCCTGGTTCCCCATGTGGTTCCGGGCGTCACCACCGGCGAGTTGGACGACATCGTCCGCCGCATGACGCTGGACGGCGGCGGCGTGCCCGCGACCCTGGGCTATCGCGGCTATACGCATAGCTGCTGCATCTCGCTCAACAATGTCATCTGCCACGGCATTCCCGGCGATCAGAAGCTCAAGGAAGGCGACATATTGAATATCGACGTGACGCCGCTGGTCGACGGCTGGCACGGCGACAGCAGCCGCATGTATATTTGCGGCGAAGCCCCGATCAAGGCGCGCCGCCTGGTCGAGGTCACCTATGAATGCCTGATGCTGGGCATAGAGCAGGCGAAGCCCGGCAACACGCTGGGCGACATCGGCCATGCCATTCAGCGGCACGCGGAAAAGCACCGCTATGGCGTCGTGCGCGATTTCTGCGGCCATGGCCTGGGCCGCGTGTTCCACGACAGCCCGGAAGTGGTCCATGTCGGCCGCCCCGGCACGGGACCGGAACTCAAGCCAGGCATGTTCTTCACCATCGAACCGATGATCAATATCGGCAAGCCCGGCGTGAAGATGCTGGAGGACGGCTGGACGGCGGTCACCCGCGACCGCACCTTGTCCGCGCAGTTCGAACACAGCATCGGCATTACCGAAACAGGCTGCGAAATCTTCACCAAAAGCCCCGCTGGCCTTGACGCGCCGCCCTATCAGCGCTGATCATCGCGGCCATGCCTAAAAAATGGGCATCGCCTCATAATACTGCCCGGAATCCGGGCAATATGGACAAAAGTTGCTGCATCGCGGAAAGCAGTTCCTGGCGATTCGCTATTTGGCACGGTAATTGATTAGGAAGAGGGGCGACGCGTGCCTTCGGGGGGCATGGTGATCGTCACTCGAGAAGGACGAAAGGCGGGATCATACCCGCCATCTGGCGCGCGTTTGAGTTGGGATAATTAGAGATGAAGAAGATCGAAGCGATCATCAAGCCGTTCAAGCTCGACGAAGTGAAGGAAGCGCTTCACGAAGTCGGCGTGTCGGGCATCACCGTCACGGAGGCCAAGGGTTTCGGCCGCCAGAAGGGCCATACCGAACTTTATCGCGGCGCCGAATATGTGGTCGACTTCCTGCCCAAGGTGAAGCTGGAGGTCGTGGTCGACGATTCGCTCGCGGAACGGGTGGTGGAGGCGATCTCTGCCGCCGCGCAGACCGGCCGCATCGGCGACGGCAAGATCTTCATTTCCAACATCGAAGGCGCGGTGCGCATCCGCACGGGCGAGCGCGACAGCGACGCCATCTGATTTTCCACCGACTTCTCGCCGGCTTGCAGGGGATCATTTCCAAAAGTCTTGGCGGCTGACCACATCAACCTACCCCTTCGGGGGGGTATCATGAAAGAAGGGCAAGGTTCACATGGCTAACACGCCTAAAGACATCCTGAAGATGATCGAGGAAAAGGAGATCGAATGGGTCGATGTCCGCTTCACCGATCCCAAGGGCAAGTGGCAGCACCTGACCATGGTGTCTTCGGTGCTGGGCGAGGATGAACTGACCCAGGGCCTGATGTTCGACGGTTCGTCCATCGAAGGTTGGAAGGCGATCAACGAATCGGACATGATCCTGAAGCCGGACCTCGATGCCGTCTATGTCGATCCGTTCAGCGCCACGCCCATGCTGATCATCTTCTGCGACATCGTCGAACCCGACACGGGCGAACTCTACAGCCGCGACCCGCGTTCGACCGCGAAGCGCGCGGAGGCCTTCGTCAAGTCGGCCGGTTTCGGCGACACCGTCTATGTCGGCCCGGAAGCCGAATTCTTCATGTTCGACGATGTCCGTTTCAATTCGGACTATAACGAGTCCTTCTTCAAGATCGACGATGTCGAGCTGCCGACCAACACCGGCAAGGAATATGAGGGCGGCAACCTGGCCCACCGTCCTCGCGCCAAGGGCGGCTATTTCCCCGTCGCGCCGGTCGATCCCTGCACCGACATCCGCGCCGAGATGGTTTCGACCATGCTCGAAATGGGCCTGCCCTGCGACAAGCACCACCATGAGGTGGCCGCCGCGCAGCACGAACTGGGCCTGACCTTCGGCACGCTGGTGCAGACCGCCGACCGCATGCAGATCTACAAATATGTCGTGCAGATGGTCGCCCAGGCCTATGGCAAGACCGCGACCTTCATGCCCAAGCCGATCGCGCAGGACAATGGTTCGGGCATGCACACCCACATGTCGATCTGGGAAGGCGGCAAGCCGCTGTTCGCGGGCGAAGGTTATGCGGGTCTCAGCGAAACCTGCCTCTACTTCATCGGCGGCGTCATCAAGCACGCCAAGGCCCTCAACGCCTTCACCAACCCGACCACCAACAGCTACAAGCGCCTGGTGCCGGGCTTCGAAGCCCCGGTCCTGCTGGCCTATTCGGCCCGCAACCGCTCGGCCTCCTGCCGCATTCCCTATGGCGCGGGCGCCAAGGCGAAGCGCGTGGAATTCCGCTTCCCCGACGCGATGGCCAACCCCTATCTGTGCTATTCGGCGCTGCTGATGGCCGGCCTCGACGGCATCGAGAACAAGATCCATCCGGGCGCCGCGATGGACAAGAACCTCTATGACCTGCCGCCGGAGGAACTGAGCCAGGTGCCGACCGTCTGCGGTTCGCTGCGTGAAGCGCTGAACTCGCTGGCCGCCGACCACGACTTCCTGCTGAAGGGCGACGTGTTCACGAAGGACCAGATCGAGGCCTATCTCGAACTCAAGTGGCCCGAAGTGTACCGCTGGGAAATGGCTCCCTCCCCGGTCGAATTCGACATGTACTACAGCGCCTGATCCGTTCGGGACTGTTGGGAAAGGGGCTCGGTCGCACTGGCGACCGGGCTCTTTTCATTTCGGGCGATAGAGATGACGGGAACGCCACCTGAACGCGGAAGCCGGATATCCAGTCCTAATCCTCCCCATTGCCCGCCTCCCGCAAAGCTCCGACAATCGTCCCATGTCGATCATCGAGTCGCTCGGCCTGTCCCATCCCATCGTCCAGGCGCCCATGGCCGGCGTCTCCACGCCCGCCATGGCGGCAGCCGTCTCCAATGCCGGGGCGCTCGGCTCCATTGCCGTAGGCGCGACCGATGCGACAGGCGCCCGCGCCATGATGGAAGCCGTCCGCGCCCGGACCGACCGCCCCTTCAACGTCAATCTCTTCACTCATGCGCCGGCCCGTGGCGACCCCGCCAGGGAAGCGGCCTGGCTGGCCACGCTGACGCCGCTGTTCCAGGCCTATGACGCCCGCCCCCCAGCCGCCCTTCACGAAATCTACCGCAGCTTCGTCGAGGACGACGCGATGCTTGCCGTCCTGGTCGAACTCGCGCCGCCGGTCGTCAGCTTCCACTTCGGACTGCCCGATCCAACCCGCATCGCGGCACTCAAGCAAGCCGGATGCCTTCTCCTCGCCACCGCCACCAATCCTGCCGAAGCGCGGGCCGCGCGGGAGGCAGGCGTCGACGCCATAGTCGCGCAAGGCCATGAGGCAGGGGGCCATAGAGGCGCCTTCGATCCCGAGGCGCCTGACGACCAGCTCGGCACCTTCGCCCTCACCCGCCTGCTCGTCGCCCAATGCGGACTGCCTGTGATCGCGGCGGGCGGCATCATGGATGGGCAAGGCGTTCGCGCCGCTCTTGCGCTCGGCGCGGTCGCAGCGCAGCTCGGCACCGCCTTCATCGCCTGCACGGAAAGCAGCGCCGACGAAGCCTATCGCGCCGCCCTCGCGGGCCCCGGCGCCCATCATACCGTGATGACGCGCGCCATTTCAGGCCGCCCGGCCCGCTGCCTTGCCAATCGCTTCACCGCCTGGGACGCCGAAGCCGCGTTGCTGCCGCCCGCCTATCCGATCGCCTATGATGCCGGCAAAGCGCTCAACGCCGCGGCGAAGGCCAAGGGCGAAGGCGGCTTCGGCGCGCAATGGGCCGGCCAGGGCGCGCCGCTGGCTCGCGCCATGCCCGCCGCCGACCTTATCCGCCTTCTGGCGAGGGAAATGCGGGAAAGCGCTTAACGCGCCTCCGGAATGGACGCCCCGAACAGCAATATCGGCTCGCCGGCAGGCGATAGCGCGATCTCGCCGCCGACGCTCGTCACCAGGGTGCGCACCATCCACGCCGCCGACGTTCGCGAAGCCAGCCCCTCCGGCGGCAAAGTCCCCGCCAGCGCGGCCCGCAGGTCAGGGTCGAGCACCAGCTTCGGCCCTTCCGCCCGCACGACGATCTCCGTCACGCCTGGCCGCTTCTCCGCCCCGATGTCAAGCTGACCGCCCCGCACCAGCGCATCGCCCGCGATCAGCGCCAGGTTCAGCAGCACCTTGACCGGCAGTTTTTCCAGCATGTCGTCCTCGACCAGCCAGCCAATCTTCACCCGGCCCGAAGCCGCGAACATGCCCTCTATCGCCACCCGCGCCTCATGGGTCGGCACGGCATCGCCGAAGCCGCCCGCCGAACCGAAGGCCAGGCGAAAGAATTTCAGCTTGTTCGCGGACGTCTTGGCGCTGTCCGCCAGCAGGTCAAGGCAGCGTTGCCGCATTTCCGGGTCCGTCTCGTCCGCCATCAGCTCAAGCCCGTTGTTGAGCGCGCCGACCGGACTGAGAAGGTCATGGCACAGGCGCGAGCAGAGCAGGCTGGCAAAATCGATGCTGTCGATCGGATTGGTCATGAAGGTTCGCTGCCGCCGCAAAAATGAACAGGAAGGAATGAACGGCTAATGCGCTGCCCCGCCGCGCGATGCAACCCTCCCTCACATGATGTCGAGCAAAGCCTCGACAAATTGCACCCGTCCGTCCTGCCCCGGCTCGGCCACCCACAGGCGGGCCGCCTCTCCCCCGACGATCAGCCATAGGCCGCCGTCGGGCGCTGCCCAGGCCGCGTCGGTTTCGGACGGCACGGCCAGGCCACCGGGGTGCGAATGATAATGACCGACGATCCGCGCCCCGCCCGCCCGCGCATCGCGATGGGCCGCGATCAGCACCGCGGGGTCCAGTTCGAAATGGCGTGCCGGATCGGGCGCGACATTGGCGGCGGGCCGAACCGCTTCGATCCGTCCCGCCTCCCCCAGAAGCAAGCCGCAGACCTCATGCCGGTCGGCCGCCGCTTCGGACATGATTTGTTCCAGCAGACCCCTTGAAATCGAAACCCTCATTCCTACCTTCCTACCCAATGGTTTCGGGGGTTTCCATCATTGAAGCGACAATCGGCGAGGCGCAGGACGGCATGCGCCTCGACAAGGCGCTTGCCGAGCTGGTTCCCGACCTGTCGCGCGAACGGCTGAAGGCGCTGATCGCGGAAGGCCAGGTGACAGGCCGCCCCGCCCATGCCGGCCGATCCCCCAATCCCTCCATGAAGGTCGCCGCAGGGCAGGCCTTCGCCATCGTCCTGCCCCCGCCGATGGAGGCGGAGGCCGTGGCGCAGGACATCCCCCTGGCCATCGTCCATGAGGACGCGGACCTGATCGTCATCGACAAGCCCGCGGGCCTGGTCGTCCACCCGGCGGCGGGCAATCTGGACGGGACGCTGGTCAATGCGCTGCTCCATCATTGCCAGGGCCGACTCTCCGGAATCGGCGGCGTGGCGCGCCCCGGCATCGTTCATCGCATCGACAAGGATACTTCTGGCCTGCTGGTCGTCGCAAAGTCCGACCGCGCGCATGAAGGGCTGGCGCAGCAGTTCAAGGCGCATTCGATCGACCGGCTCTATGCCGCCATCGTCTATGGCGTGCCGCAACCGGCGGCCGGCACGGTCGACAGTTGGATCGGCCGATCCGACGCCGATCGAAAGAAGATGGCGGTTCATCGGGAAGGGCGGGGCAAACATGCCGTGACGCATTACCGGACAATGGAAAGGCTGCGCGGCGCGGCCATGGTGGAATGCAGGCTGGAAACCGGGCGGACGCATCAGGTCCGCGTCCATATGGCGCATCTGGGACACCCCTTGATCGGAGACCCGGTTTACGGTAGAGAGAGAAAAGGTTTCAAATCGATACTGGAAACGCTGGGTTTCAACAGGCAGGCATTGCATGCGAAGAGGCTGGGGTTCATACATCCGGTAACGGGTGAGGCGCTCAGCTTCGACAGCAAACTCCCTGCCGATATGCAGGAACTGTTAAGCGAGCTTCACGTATAGTTTTGGACAAGTTTGCGACGGCGCCTTGGACGCCTCTTCTGGGTCCCGCCGCGCATGAAAGGGAAAGGTGACGACATGGCTGACAAGAGCAATGTCCCCGCGGTTCCGGCGCTGGGCGGTGAAGCCAGCCTCAACCGCTATCTGTCGGAAATCCGCAAATTTCCGATTTTGACGCCCGAGCAGGAATATATGCTCGCGAAGCGCTATGCCGAACATCAGGATTCGGAAGCTGCGGCGCAGCTCGTGACCTCGCACCTGCGACTGGTCGCGAAGATCGCCATGGGCTATCGCGGCTATGGCCTGCCGGTCAGCGAGCTGATCAGCGAAGGCAATATCGGGCTGATGCAGGGCGTCAAGAAGTTCGAGCCGGATCGCGGCTTCCGTCTGGCGACCTATGCGATGTGGTGGATTCGCGCCTCTATCCAGGAATTCATCCTGCGGTCCTGGAGCCTTGTGAAGATGGGCACCACCGCCGCGCAGAAAAAGCTGTTCTTCAACCTGCGCCGGATGAAGAACAATATCGAAGCCTTCGAGGATGGCGACCTGCACCCCGACGACGTCAAGAAGATCGCCACCGATCTGGGCGTCACGGAGGAGGACGTGATCTCCATGAACCGCCGCATGGCGATGGGCGGCGACACGTCGCTCAACGTGCCGATGCGCGAGGATGGCGAGGGCCAGTGGCAGGATTGGCTGGCCGATAGCGATCCATTGCAGGACGAACGCGTCGCCGACCGGCAGGAAAGCGAACTGCGCCACGACATGCTGGTGGAGGCGATGGACGACCTCAACGATCGCGAGAAGCATATCCTGGCGGAACGCCGCCTGGCAGAAGAACCCAAGACGCTGGAGGAACTCTCGCAGGTCTATGGCGTCAGCCGCGAACGCGTCCGTCAGATCGAGGTCCGCGCCTTCGAGAAGCTGCAAAAGGCGATGATGCGGATTGCGGGCGACAGGCTGGGCAAGATTTCCCGCCTCGCCGCCGTCTGATCGGATTTGCGGAACGCAAAGGAGCCCCGGAGTAAAATCCGGGGCTTTTTTGTATCCGCTCGCCCTTTCCCACTCGTCATTCCAGCGGAGGCCCGAATGACGAAGCATAGGCTCCCATCTTGAACCGCCGCGCAACCGCGCTACCACGGAATGATGAACGCCAAGTCCGCCGCCCCTCGCCGCCGCTCCCGATGGATCGGGATATTTCTCAAAATCGTCGGCGGCTTCGTCGCCCTGTCGCTGCTGATGGTGGTGATCTATCGCTTCGTGCCGCCGCCGGTGACGTGGACGATGCTGCTGGACCCCAACGGCATAACCAAGGATTGGATGAGCCTGGACAGGATGGACCCGGACATGGCGCGCGCCGCCATCGCGGCGGAGGATAGCCGCTTTTGCAGCCATCACGGCTTCGACGCGGTCGCCATCGCCCAGGCGATGCGCCACAATGCCAGCGGCGGCCGCATCCGGGGCGGATCGACCATCAGCCAGCAAACAGCGAAAAATGTTTTCCTGTTCCAGGGCGGCGGCTTTGTCCGCAAGGGGCTGGAGGCCTGGTTCACGCTGCTGATCGAAGCGATCTGGGGCAAGCGGCGGATCATGGAGGTTTATCTCAACGTCGCGGAAACCGGCATCGGCACCTATGGCGCGCAGGCCGGCGCGATCCGCTATTTCCGCCATGGCGCCCAGCGCCTGACCCGCGCCGAAGCCGCCCGTCTGGCCGCCGTTCTGCCCCTGCCCAAGAAACGCGCGGCGATCGATCCGCACGGCTTCACCCGCCGCTACGGCAACAGCATCGCCACCCGCATCGGCATAGTCCAGCGCGACGGGCTGGACAGCTGCCTGAAATGAGAAAGGGCACGGATTTCTCCGCGCCCTTTCCTTCTCCGCTACCAGAATGGCTGCTTAAAAAGCGAACACCACCGAACCGATGAACGTCCGCGGGGAGCCGATCTGCACGAAAGGCAGGTTGCTGGCCGCAGCGAAGCCGGCGTCAAGGCGTCCGTCAAAGCCGCCATAATAGAGCTTGTCGAACACATTGCTGACATTCAACTGCAGATAGGTCTTGTCGCCCATTCCCAGTGGAGCAAGGCTAAGACGCGCATCCAGATCGACCAGCGTATAGGCCGGCGCCTTGGCATCCATAACCTGCGCGCCGCCGCTGACCGCCACGCCGCCGATGATGGTGCCGCCCAAGGTGAACGGACGGTTGAGGTCGTTGACATAACGCGGCCCGGTGCGCTTCACCTGCACGCCCAGTTCCACCGGCCCCAGGGTCGCCTGCGCGCGACCGCCGATAGTATAGACGGGTGCGCCTGATTCCCGCTTACCGCTGGTCTGTGCATAAATCGGGTCGCCAACTGCAGCGCAGCCCGCAACGCCCCCCGAAACATTGCCGGACGTGCATTCGCCATACAGCACGTCATCCTTGATCTTCGACTTCAGGTAGGAGCCGAAAGCATAGAGGACCAGTTCCGGGATTGGACGGTAAGACAGGCTGCCGTCGATGCCATATTTGTCGACGCGGCCCAGATTACGGTACAATGTGCGATCCGTTTCCGGATCATAGGCGGACGCCAGCCGGTTCTGATAGATGGTGTACCAGAGCGATAGCTGCGCTTGAACCTTGCTGCTGCGATAGCGCACGCCCAGGTCGAAATTGTCCGTGGTTTCGGGCGACGGCTTGGCCGATGCCGTATCGGGCGCAAAGAAGAAGCTGTTGTACAGATTGTCGGTGCCTGGAACCTGCAAGCCCTTCGAATAATTGCCGAAAAGGCCAATTGCATCGGTCACGTCATAGGTCAGGCCGATGTTGGGCAGGATCTTGTCATATTTGAACACCCGCCGCTGCGGTCCCTGGATGGTCGGATTGAGCGCCGCATATTGCGCCGCGCCCGCGCTGTTCGTGCCGAAACATTCCACGAAGCCCGTAGCGCTCGACGTCGCGCAGTAATTATTGAGGTCGCGTTTGAAGAAAGGCGCGCGCACGCCGGCCGTTACGGTCAGCGCGTCGAACTTGCCGCGATATTCTCCGGCGATCTGATGCAGGATCGCCTTTGAGAAACGATCACGCTTCTGCAGGACCGAACCCGTCGCATCCCTGAGCGGATTGCCCTCCTGAGGAAAGGCATGGAGCGGTTGGCCATCATTGCGCAGGAACTCAATCTCGCCGGTCTGGCGATGCCGCGCATAATCAAGGCTGTAGGCGACACGGATCGACTGATCCTCTGAGAAATTATAGCGCAGGGAGGCGATCAGGCCGTAGCGGCGCGTATTGGTTTCGCTGGGCGCGAGCACGCGGATCGAGTCCAGCAGATCGCCATCCCCGTTGACGTCATAACCGAAATAAGGGCTGCCCCCCAGATAGCCGACTGCATTGGTGACGCCGCTGCCTGGATTTATGTCGCGAAATCCCTCGCGCGCGGTAGCCGTGCCGCCGCCATTGGCACGCACATATTGGAAACTGGGATCGACGGTCAGGATCAGATCATCGGCCAGCGTGAAGCGCGAATTGATGCGGATATTTCCGGTCTTCGAGGGATTGACGCGCTCGTCGAAGGTCGAACCGCAACTGGTCGCGGCATCGGCAACACCCGTAATCGCGGGCATCTGCGTCGTGCAATAAGGTATCACATAATCGCGCTCGTCGCGATTGTTCGGGAACCGGCTGGGCACGGCCCCCGCGCCGTCGTTGCGGAATGTCACCGAACCGAAACGGTTGTTATAGGCTTCGTTATAATGCGCCGCGATGGAGATGAAATCGCCATTATCGCCAATGGGTTGATAGATTTTGGCATTATATTGCTGCTTGCTGATTTCACCGCGATTATTGAAGATGGTATCGTTCGTTGCCTTGCTGGCGGCGAAGAAAGCCTTGGTGCCCCAGGGCGTGAATACGCCGGTATCGACCGACCCGAACATGCGGAAGAAGGAGAAATCGCCAGCGGAGCCCACGATCTTCGCGCTGAAATCATCGGTGGGATTGCGGGTGCGGTAATTGACCGTCGAGCCGGTTGCCGCAGCAGTGGGGCTGTCGACATCGGTCGTGCCGAGATTGACGTTAACTTGCTCGATCAGTTCGGAATCGAGTTGCTGGCTGGAATAGATCGAATAGCCGCCGGAATCGTTCAACGGAACGCCGTCGAAGGTCTGCGAAATTCGAGTGTTGTCGAAGCCGCGAATATACATGGTGCCGCCAGCCGAGCCGAAGGGATCGTTGTTCTGGAAACTGACGCCCGGCAGCAGGTTGATGATGTCGTTGACGGATTGCCCCGGAATCTGCCGTTCGATGATTTCCTGGTTCAGAACGCCGCGAGCCTTGCTGGTTTCGGGCAATTCAACGCCCGCCAGCCCTTTGGGCGTGGTTGCGCCGGTCACGATGATTTCATTTTCAAAGTCAATCGAGCCGGTCGACTGGGCGAAAGCTGCGGCCGGTGCGGCCACGGCAATGAGCGCGGCGCTGCACATCAGAAACTGTTTCATTGATTTGGTCCCTTTGAAAGTTTGGCGCGTCGCGCCTGCTCTATTTTGCTCTGTGGAGCTGACGCCGCCTGTGGCGGCCGATGGCGACGGGCCTGTGATGCTCTGATTGCAATTTTACTACAATATAACAGCATTCACGTGACGACCGCTCATGCAGCATAGAGATGATGCAAAGGGGGCGCTGCCAAGAGCCTATAATCTATTGATTTATATGTATTTTATGTCGACTTGCCCGCACTGTTAGACAGTGGTGCAATTTTGCAACGCAGCAAGAATTTTTACCGAAGCGCTCTTAAGACACGAAAAAGGCCAGCGAAATTCGCTGGCCCTTTCCCGATTCATGCTGTTGCGGCGCGTTACATCAGGCCGCGTCTTCGGCTCTCTTGTCCTTTTCACTGAACACGCGAATCGGCTCCTTGCTGCCGGCGACCACATCCTTGTCGACCACCACTTCGCCCACACCCTCCATCGAAGGCAGGTCGAACATGGTGTCGAGCAGGATCGCCTCCAGGATCGACCGCAGCCCGCGCGCGCCGGTCTTGCGCTCGATCGCCTTCTTGGCAATCGCAGTGAGCGCATCGTCGGTGAAGCTGAGTTCGACATTCTCCATGTCGAACAGCTTGGCATATTGCTTCACCAGCGCATTTTTCGGCTCGACCAGGATCTTCACCAGCGCGGCCACGTCCAGATCCTCCAGCGTCGCGATCACCGGCAGGCGACCGACAAACTCGGGGATCAGGCCGAATTTCAGCAGATCCTCCGGCTCGCTCTGACGCAGCAATTCGCCCGTCTTGCGCTCCTCGGGCGCGGCGACATGGGCGCCGAAGCCGATGGACTTCGCCTCCAGCCGGTCGCCGATGATCTTTTCCAGTCCCGCAAAGGCGCCGCCGCAGATGAACAGGATGTTGGTCGTGTCGACCTGGAGGAATTCCTGCTGCGGATGCTTGCGCCCGCCCTGCGGCGGAACCGAGGCGGTGGTCCCTTCCATCAGCTTCAGCAGCGCCTGCTGAACGCCCTCGCCCGACACGTCGCGCGTGATCGAGGGGTTCTCGGCCTTGCGGCTGATCTTGTCGATCTCGTCGATATAGACGATGCCGCGCTGCGCCTTCTCGACATTATAGTCGGACGCCTGGAGCAGCTTGAGGATGATGTTCTCCACATCCTCGCCCACATACCCCGCCTCGGTCAGCGTGGTCGCGTCAGCCATGGTGAAGGGCACGTCGAACGTCTTGGCCAGCGTCTGCGCCAGCAGCGTCTTGCCGCAGCCGGTGGGGCCGACCAGCAGGATATTCGACTTGGCCAGTTCCACCTCGCCCGGCTTGGTGCCGTGGTTGAGGCGCTTGTAATGGTTGTGGACCGCCACCGACAGGACGCGCTTCGCCCGGTTCTGGCCGATCACATAATCGTCCAGCACATCGCAGATTTCCTGCGGGGTCGGCACGCCGCCATCCTTCTTGCCGACGAGACCGCCCTTGGTCTCCTCCCGGATGATGTCGTTGCACAGTTCCACGCATTCGTCGCAGATGAACACGGTCGGCCCCGCGATCAGCTTACGCACCTCATGCTGCGACTTGCCGCAGAAGGAGCAGTAAAGCGTGCTTTTAGAATCGGAGCCCGTAAGCTTAGTCATTCGCCAATCTCTCTTCCCTCTTTAGAGGCGAACAGCCGCCAATGCCGAGGGATATTCTGGTCCTGGGATCATCCTAGACCGCGACGCGCCCGTTTCACAAGGGGAGAAAAGGGCGCGCGCGGTAAACATAGGTTTTAGCCCTCAGGGGTTTCCGCCATGGCCGGCCGACGGTCGAACACTTCGTCGACCAGGCCGAACGCCTTGGCTTCCTCCGCCTCCAGGAAGGTGTCGCGGTCCATGGCGCGCTCCACTTCCTCCAGCGAGCGCCCGGTATATTGGACGTAGAGGTTGTTGAGGCGGCTGCGGATGCGCAGGATTTCCTTGGCCTGGATCTCGATGTCCGACGCCATGCCCTGCGCGCCGCCCGACGGCTGGTGCACCATGATGCGGGCGTTGCTGAGCGCGATGCGCTTGCCCGGCTCGCCCGCCGCGAGCAGGAAGCTGCCCATGGAGGCGGCCTGGCCGATGCAGACGGTGCCGACCTGCGGGCGGATATATTTCATCGTGTCGTGGATCGCCATGCCCGACGTCACCACTCCGCCGGGCGAGTTGATGTACATCCAGATGTCCTTCTTCGGATTTTCCGATTCAAGGAACAGCAGCTGGGCGACGATCAGGGAGGCCATATGATCCTCCACCTGGCCGGTCACGAAGATGATCCGCTCCCGCAGCAGGCGCGAATAGATGTCAAAGCTGCGCTCGCCCCGGTTCGACTGTTCGATGACGATGGGGACCAGAGCGGCCATGGGATCGGACATGATATCGGTCATTTTGCTCTTTCAGGGTGTGTTGCTTTTGCCCGTTCTCTACATCGGCACAAAAAGCGGACTGTTCAAGGGGTCGCGTGAAACGCGGTCGGTTTGCCCGGCCGAACGAAGCGCGATCAGTCGCGCCGGGCGAAGTCGGAAGGCGCCTTGAAGGCGAGATAGGCAAGCCGGCGAACCTCCCGCCGCCCGCGCACCACGGTATCCAGTATAAGGCCGCACATGCCCGAAAGCGTGGCGAGGATCATGAGGCCGGTCACCAATATGGCGGTCGGGAAGCGCGGCACAAGCCCCGTCTTCATATAGGTGACGATCAGCGGCGCCGCCAGCACGAGCCCCGTCGCCGCAAGCAGCGCCGCGATGATCCCGAAGAACAGGATCGGCCGCTCGATGCGATAGAGCGTGAGGATCGTGCGCAGGATGCGCCAGCCGTCGCGATAGGTGCTGAGCTTGCTCACCGACCCTTCGGGCCGCGCACCATAGGCGGTGACGACCTCCGCCACCGGCATGGCGAGTTCCAGAGCGTGGACGCTGATCTCCGTCTCGATCTCGAAACCGGCGGACAGGACGGGGAAGCTCTTGACGAACCGTCGGGAAAAGACGCGGTAACCCGACAGAATATCGGTGAAGCTGCGTCCGAAAAGCTGCTTCAACAGGCCGGTGAGCGCCCAGTTGCCGAAGCGATGGCCGCGCCGATAGGCCTCCTCGATCTCGCTGCGCCTTGCGCCCACGACCATGTCGAGATTGTCCTCCAGCATCGCCGCGACCATCTTCGGCGCGGCGGCGGCTTCATAGGTCGCGTCCCCATCGGCCATGATGTAGATGTCCGCATCCACATCCGCGAACATGCGGCGAACGACATGGCCTTTTCCCTGCTGCGCGACCCGGCGGACAATCGCCCCCGCGCCCGCCGCCAGTTCGCGGCTGGCGTCGCTGCTGTTGTTGTCGAACACGTAGATTTCGGCCGACGGCAATGCGCGGCGGAAATCCTCCACCGTCCGCACGATCGCTTCCGCCTCGTTATAGCAAGGCAGGATGACCGCGATCCGCGGGCTTGCAATCCCCTCCCCGCTTTCCACCGCCGGAAATTCCTTCATCGACCCCAAAACCTTTTCCACCCCTTGCGTCGTCCCGGAAAACTGCCGCGCTCCATCGAAGGCAGGAGCGCAGCTCAGACGGGTGAACCAGGCCCACGCCTTCGCAGGAGCACCTCGCGACTTGCCCAATCGCCGCTGGAATGACGAGACGACATCATTTTGTCTGCCACGCCGAGCCCGAAATGAAAAGCGCCCGGGCTTCCTCGCGAAGCCGGGCGCTTGTCCATTCTGGCCGAGATGGCCTTATTCGGCCTTGGCGGCAGCCTTCTTGGCCGGAGCCTTCTTCGCCTTGGGCTTATCCTCGGCAACCGCTTCCTCAGCCACGGCCTCGTCCTTCTTGGCGGCCTTCTTCGCCGGCGCCTTCTTGGCGGGGGCTTCGGCCTCGCCGGCAGCAGCCGCTTCCTCAGCGTCGGCGGCCTTCTTCTTCGAAGCAGCCCTCTTCGCCTTGGGCTTCTCGCCATGATCATGATCATGGTCATGATCGCAGTCCGGACCGTGGACATGCGGCTTCAGGTCGCCATCCTCGGCCTCGATCGCCGCTTCCAGTTCCTCGCGGCTGACGGCGCGGTCGGTGATTTCCGCCTTTTCGAACAGGAAGTCGACGACCTTGTCCTCATAAAGCGGGGCGCGAAGCTGCGCGGCGGCCATCGGATCCTGACGCACATATTGCACGAAACGCTCGCGATCCTGCGGGCTGTACTGCTGGGCCGCCTGCATGATCAGGCGGTTCATTTCCTGGTCGCTGACGACCACGCCATGGGCCTGGCCGATTTCCGAAAGCAGCAGGCCCAGGCGGACCCGGCGCACGGCGATGGCGCGATAATCTTCCTTCTCCGCCTCCATCTCCTTGAGGGCCGCTTCGGGATCTTCCTCATGGCTGGCTTCATGCTGAAGCTGCGCCCAGATCTGGTTGAACTCGGCCTCCACCATGCTCGGCGGCACGTCGAAATCATGCGCGGCCGCCAGTTGGTCGAGCAGCTTGCGCTTCATATAGGTGCGGGTCAGGCCATTATGTTCCTGCTCGATCTGGCCCTTCAGCAGTTCCTTGAGCTGGTCCAGGCCTTCCAGGCCCAGCGACTTGGCGAAATCATCGTCCAGCTTGGGCTTGTCGGCGTCCAGGATCGCCTTGACGGTGATGTCGAAGGTCGCCTCCTTGCCCGCCAGGTGCGCCGCGCTATAATCTTCCGGGAAGGTGACGGTGATGGTCTTCTCGTCCCCCTTCTTGACGCCGGTCAACTGCTCCTCGAAGCCGGGGATGAACTGGCCCGAACCGATCTTCAGCTTCACGTCCTCGGCCGAACCGCCCTCGAACGCCTCGCCGTCGATCTTGCCCACGAAATCGATGGTCAGCGTGTCGCCGTCCTTCGCCTTGTGGCTTGCGGCATGCTCCTCAAGGGCGCCCTGCTGCGTCGCGATGCGGCCCGCGGCTTCATCCACCTGCGCGTCGGCGACCTCGACGGTCAGGCGCTCCAGCTTCAGCCCTTCGATGCTGGGCGCCGCGATCTCCGGCAGAACTTCCAGTTCGACCTTCACTTCGGCGTCCTTGCCGAATTCGAAGCCCTCGTCCAGTTCGACGGAGGGCTGCATGGCGGGACGCAGCTTGTTGTCGGCGATCAGCTTCTGGATGCCGTCCTGGATCGAGTTGTTGAGCGCATCGCGCTGCAACGATTCGCCGTGCATCTTCTTGACGAGGTTGGCCGGCACCTTGCCGGGGCGGAAGCCGGGCATGCGCACCTGCGGCGCGATGGCGGCGACTTCCTTTTCCACGCGGGCGTCGATGTCCTTCGACGTGATGGTCACGGTATAGGCGCGCTTCAGGCCCTCGTTCAACGTCTCGACAGTCTGCATCTCTTCTCTCAAACGCTTTCTTAAAGCTGAATTTCGTTGGCGCCTGGCGCAGTTCCACGGTCTGGCGCACTGGTGCGGGCGAAGGGACTCGAACCCCCACATCTTGCGATACCAGAACCTAAATCTGGCGCGTCTACCAATTTCGCCACGCCCGCATCGGTCGCCGGTCGGCGCGGCATAGAGAAAAGCGGCCCATGAAGCAAGGGCCAGAGGTCCGGCCTGTGGATAACCAGTGGATAAGTCCGGACGGAACCGATCCGCCTGCCCGCGCTTACCCCTTATGCACCCCACCTTATCCAGGAGAGACAGCGATGGCCACCCAACCCGACCCCGCACCAGACGGCGTGCCGCCCCCTGACAGGATCGACCCGCAATCGCCGCCCGAAACCCCCGCCCCCCTCCCGCCCGATGAGGCTCCCGCCGGGCAGCCGCCCGAAATCGTGCCGGATGCGCCCGACTTCGACCAGCCCGACCGCGCCCCGCCCGAACTTCCCCCCGCCTGATCGACATTTTGGCCACAGCAAGACGGGTTTTCCACAGAAACCCGCAATAATGCCCGCGCAAGCGCTGGACAGGCCCCTGCATCCATGATTGAACTATGACAAACAGATGAAATCGGGAGAGGCGCGGCTGACAGCAAGGGGGTCATCGTGCACGGGGTTCGCGCTAAGCTGGAATGGTTCAAGACAGTGATCCTGCCGCAGGAAGCTGCCCTAAGAGGGCGCCTGCGGAGAATCCTGCCTGCCAATCAGGAACTGGAAGACATGGTCGCGGAGGTACTTGCCCGCGCCTATGCTACTGAAAATTGGGAAAATGTAACGACGGGCCGCGCCTATCTGTTCACGATAGCGCGCAATCTGGTGATCGACACCGCCCGCCGGAACAAGGTGGTGAGTTTCGAAACCATCGCCGACCTGGAACTGTTGCAGGGCGAAAATAACGTGGAAGCGCAGCTCCACGCCCGCGAGGCGCTGCGCCAGGTGGAAACGATCGTCGATTCGCTTCCGACACAATGCCGCCGGGTCTTCATTCTCCGCCGCATCCACGAAAAATCGATGCTGGAAATAGCGGAGGAAATGTCCCTGTCCGTTTCTACAGTTGAAAAACATCTGGCCAAAGCGATCGCAATAGTTATGCGGGCCTGGGCAGAACGTGAGGAAACGGATTTCGAACGTGCAGGCGTCGGGACCAGATTCGGGCTACGAAAGCAGGGGCAAGATCGAGGCGGAAGCCGCGCGCCTGCTGGCAAGGCTTAACAGCGGCCCTCGCACCGAGGTCGAAGCCGAGATCTGCCATTGGGTCGAAGCCGACCCCCGCCATGCCGTAGCGTTCGCCCGGGCCGAAGCCGCCTGGGAAGCGGCCGAGCGACTGAAAAGCGCCGCCGCCGAAGTCAACCTGCCCCCGCTGGAAACCATCGTCAGCGAGGAGCAGCAGCGCCGCCTGTCGCGCAACATCATGATCGCCGCCGCCGTTGCGGTGATGCTGTTCATCGTCGCCGCCATCGTCACCGTCCGCACCTTCAGCGGCGTGGACCATTATGAGACGGAGATAGGGCAGATCAGCGACATCGCGCTGGACGACGGCTCCACTTTGCATCTCAACAGCGACAGCGCCGCGGAAGTCCGCTTCACCGATCACGGCCGCAAGGTCCGCATCCTGAAGGGCGAAGCCTCTTTCGACGTCGCTCATGACCGTTCCCGCCCCTTCGACGTGGAGGCCCGGTCCGCCGTCATCCGCGCCGTGGGCACCGCCTTCAACGTGCGACTGCGCCCTTCGCTGGTCGAACTGACGGTTACGCAAGGCACCGTTACCGTCCATTCCGGCAACAAGCTGGCCCAACAGATCAGCGCGGGCAGCGGCGCCGTCATCCAGCCGCGCAGCGTGTCGCTCACCCATCTCGACTCGCGCCTGATCGGCCAGCGCACCGCCTGGCGCGAGCAGATGGTGGAACTGGACGGCGAAACCATCGAACAGGCCGCCAGCGAGTTCAACCGCTACCGCGCCGCGCCGATTCTGATCGGGGACACGCGGGTTTCCTCGCTCCGCATCGGCGGCCGCTTCCGCATCACCGACAGCAAGGAATTCCTTTCCGCGCTGCGATTGAGCCTGCCGATCCGCGTGGTCGACGGACAGGACGGCTCGGTCATGCTGCTCTATCAGGATGAGCAGGAACCGGCGGGCGAATAAGATCGGGGGCTACGCGGCCCGTTCCGAACTTATGCCAGCAATTCCCTGACCAGTTCGGGCACCAGGACGCTCGCGGCTCCCATCCGGCTTTCCTCGAAATAGAAGCTCCCGGCCGACGGTTCCAGGTTCAACTCCAGCGTCCGGGCGCCGACATGGCGCGCCGTCTGCACGAAACCCGCCGCCGGATAGACCGCCCCGGACGTCCCCACCGAAACGAACAGGTCGGCCCGCCGTAACGCCTGGTCAATGGCCTCCATTTCATAGGGCATCTCGCCGAAGAACACGATGTCGGGCCGCAAAAGCGCCCTTCCGCAGCCATCGCAGACCGATCCGGGCGGCAGGGCCTCCGTCCAGGGCTTCGCCTTCCCGCATCCCGCGCAGAGCGCCGAGCGCAACTCCCCGTGCATATGGATGAGCCGTTTCGCCCCTGCCCGCTCGTGGAGATCGTCCACATTCTGCGTGACGATCAGCAATTCCCCCGGCCATTGCGCGTCCAGCGCCGCCAGCGCTTCATGCGCGGCGTTCGGCCTCACCTCCGCCAGTTTCGCCCGCCGCTCGTCATAGAAGCGGTGCACCAGCGCCGCGTCGCGCACCAAGGCCTCTGGCGTGCACACATCCTCCACCCGATGCCCTTCCCACAGCCCGTCCGGCCCGCGAAAGGTCGCCAGCCCGCTTTCGGCGGAAATCCCGGCGCCGGTCAGGATCACGATATTGCGAATGTCGTCCATTTATCTTTCCCGTCCCGTTGCGCGATAAGAGGGCCGCCCAAGTCCCTATGCCACCCATTTCCCATTGCAAGAACCGATAGCAAAAGGATGACAAGAGCCATCCATTCTGGCATCCGCCACGCGACTTTTTAAGGAATGACTGTGATGACCAGCATCGGGATTTTCGGAGCGGCCGGCCGCATGGGACGCGCCATCGCGCAGATCGTGCAGGAAGCGGGCCTGAAAATCGCCGGAGGCACCGACCGCGACGGCGAAGGCGAAATCGCCCCCGGTGTCCCGATCACCGCCGATCCCCTGGCGCTGGCGCAGCGGAGCGACGTGCTGATCGACTTTTCCGTGCCCGGCGCGCTGTCGACCCATCTGGACGCCTGCATCGCCGCGAAGAAGCCGGTCCTTATCGGCACCACCGGGCTGGAACCCGCGCATCATGCGCTGATCGATGAAGCGGCGAAGCGCATTCCGCTGCTCCAGACCGGCAACACCTCGCTCGGCGTCAATCTGCTGGCGGCGCTGGTGGAACAGGCGGCAACCCGCCTTGGCGACGACTGGGACATAGAGATCGTCGAAATGCACCACCGCCACAAGGTCGACGCCCCGTCCGGCACCGCGCTGCTGCTGGGCGAAGCCGCCGCGCAGGGACGCGGCATCGCCCTGGCCGACCATAGCGAGCGCGGCCGGGACGGCATCACCGGCGCGCGCGCCAGGGGAGCCATCGGTTTCGCCGCCCTGCGCGGCGGTTCCGTGGCGGGCGATCATCAGGTCATCTTCGCCGCCGATGGCGAGCGGATAGAGATCGGCCATCGCGCCGAAAGCCGCATCATCTTCGCTCGCGGCGCGGTGAAGGGCGCGCAATGGCTGATCGGCCAACCCGTCGGCCGCTATGACATGAAGGGCGTCCTGGGCCTCTGACCGTGAACAAGGACCGGATATTCGACTTTTTCAGCCGCCTTGCGGAGGCCAATCCGGCCCCTCGCACGGAACTGGAATATGACAATGACTATCAGCTTCTGGTGGCGGTGGTCCTGTCGGCGCAGGCCACGGACGTCGGCGTCAACAAGGCGACCCGCGCCCTGTTTCGGGAGGTCCGCACACCGCAACAGATGGTCGACCTGGGGGAAGAGGGCCTGAAAGCCCATATCAAGACGATCGGCCTGTTCAACGCCAAGGCCAAGAACGTCATCGCCCTGTCGGAAATATTGGTCCGCGATTTCGGCGGAGAAGTGCCGCAGGACCGCGACATCCTCACCACCCTGCCCGGCGTCGGGCGCAAGACCGCCAATGTCGTCATGAACACCGCCTTCGGGCAGGAGACGTTCGCGGTCGACACCCATATCTTCCGCGTCGGCAACCGCACCGGCCTGGCGCCCGGAAAGACTCCGCTGGCGGTCGAACTGAAGCTGGAAAAGCGCGTCCCCGGCCCCTTCCGCCGCGATGCGCACCACTGGCTGATCCTGCACGGCCGCTATGTCTGCAAGGCGCGCAAGCCCGAATGCTGGCGCTGCATCGTCGCCGACCTCTGCCGCTTCAAGCCCAAGACGCCCGCGCCCGGCGCCAAGCCCTGATTATTGTGCGGTTCAGGCGCCGTGCGGTAAAAGGAGCGGCAGGACGGATGATGCGTTCCCGCGACGTCATCCAGACAGTCAACAGGAGAGACGTCATGTCTGCCCCCCTTATCCGCAAACTCGCGCTGGCGGCCGCGCTCGCCTGCGCTGCCGCCCCTGCCGTCGCCAAGAAAGCGCCGGACAATCTGGTCCCTGCCGGAAAGCCGGTCGATTGCATTCAGTTGAGCGCGATCCGCTCCACCGACGTCCGCGACGACCGGACCATCGACTTCATCATGAACGGCAACAAGGTGTATCGGAACAGGCTGCCCATGAGCTGCCCCAGCCTGGGTTTCGAAAAGCGCTTCCTCTACAGGACCAGCCTGTCCCAGCTCTGTTCTGTGGACATCATCACCGTGCTCTATCAGACTGGCGGCTTGCAGCGCGGGCCGAGTTGCGGGCTGGGGAAATTCCAGCCGATGCAGAAAATGGCGAAATAACTTTGGCCTGAGACGATTTTGATGCTGGCGCGAGCGATTGGCCTTTGCTAAGCGGCCCTTCGCACTAGCGACACGCACCCATAGCTCAGCTGGATAGAGCGTTGCCCTCCGAAGGCAAAGGCCAGAGGTTCGAATCCTCTTGGGTGCGCCATTTCCCCGATGGATCTCACGGAAATCTTCTTTCCAGGCCAAGCAGATAGCGCTTGGCCTTCAGACCGCCAGCAAAGCCGGTCAGCGCGCCATCGGCGCCGACCACCCTGTGGCAGGGCGCAATGATGGAAATCGGGTTTCGTCCATTGGCGGCTCCCACGGCGCGGCAGGCGGACGGCTTGCCGATCTGGCGGGCGATGTCGGCATAGCTGCAGGTCTCCCCGAAGGGGATGGTCAGCAGGGCAGCCCAGACGCTTTTCTGGAAATCCGTGCCGCTGAAATGGAGCGGCAGGTCGAACGCTTCCCGCTGTCCGGAGAAATATTCGCCGAGTTGCCGCCCGGCTTCCTCCAGCACCGGATGATCGCCCCGCTCGATCCGCGGCCCCAGGCGCACCCGCCGGGGATCGTCATCCTGCCACAGCACCGCCGCCAACCCCGCCTCGCCCGCCACCAGCGTCAATTCGCCGACAGGGGAATCCATCGTCCGATATGCGTAGGTCATGCCTGTCCTTCCCACCCTTGGGCGGGCCGCGCTGAGGTCCCGCGCTCCAGGATTTTGTTGTCGCATCCTTTTAAGCGGATGCTCCAGAAAGGCACCATGGACCATGCCGGCATGGCTGCCTTCCCGCCGCTTGCGGCCAAAAAGTTATTTCAGGCCGCCACCCATAGCGCGATAAAGTTCAACCATGTTCGCGGCGCGGCTCAGCCTTGTCGCCAGCAGGCTCCGCTCCGCATTGTAGAGCGTCCGCTGCGCGTCCAGCGTGGTCAGGAAAGGGTCGACGCCGGCGCGGAAGCGCGCTTCGGACAGGCGATAGCTCACCCGCGCCGCATCCCGCAGCGATGCCTGCGCCTCTAGTTGCTGCGTCATCGTGCCGCGCCGGGCAAGCGCGTCGGCGACTTCGCGAAAGCCCGTCTGCACGCTTTTCTCATAGGTCGCGACCATCGCGTCATAGGTCGCCCGCGCATAGCGCAGATTGCCCCTGTTGCGGCCGAAGTCGAAGATCGGCAGGCTGGCGGAAGGCGCCACGGACCAGGTGTCGCTGCCCGACTTGAACAGATTGGATAGCCCGAGGCTCAATGTTCCGAACGCGGCGGTCAGCGAGATGTTCGGGAGGAAAGCTGCCCGCGCAGCGCCGATATTGGCGTTGGCGGCCAGCAACTGATGCTCCGCCGCCATGATGTCCGGACGGCGCAGCAAGGCCGTGGAAGGCAGGTCGGCCGGAAGGCTGGAGAGCGTGACGTCGCCTTCCGGCATCGCCGCCGGCAAGTCCTCCGCCGCCACGGTCGCGCCGGCCAGCAGGTTCAGCGCATTCTGGTCCTGCGCCACCAATGTCGTCGCCTCGGCAATGTCCGACCGCGCCTGGTCATGGCTGGTCTGCGCCTGCCGCACTTCCAGTTCCGACGCGATCCCCTTGGCGAAGCGCGCCCTGGTGAGGTCAAGCGTCTGTCCGAAGGCCTTTTCCAGATCCCGCGCTATCCTCAACCGCTCCTGATCCGCCGCCATCGTCAGCCAGGCATTGGCGACCTCCGCGATCAGCGCCGTCTGCGCCGCGTTGCGGTTCTCGACCGATGCGAAATATTGCTCCTGCGCCGCCCTGCTCAGGTTGCGCAACCGCCCGAACAGGTCGATTTCCCAGGCGGACACCCCGACCGACGCCGAATAGATGTCCGTCCGGCCCGTCCCGACCTGAGAGAAGGGCGTATCCTGATAGGTGGCGCTGCCGTTGGCGCTCAGCGCCGGGAAAATATCCGCCCGCCGCACCCGATATTGAGCCCGCGCCTGCTCCACATTGGCCAGCGCCACGCGCAGGTCGCGATTATGCGCGAGCGACGTTTCGATCACCCGCGCCAACCGGGGATCGACGAAGAAATCCCTCCAGCCCGTGTCCGCCGGGACGATCGCCTGCCCCTGCCCAGCCGGATAGGCGGGTCCCTGCGGGCTCGCCCCCGCCACCGGCAGGGCGGGCCGCACATATCGGGGCGCCATGTCGCAGGCCGCGAGCGTCAGCGCCAGGGCAGCGGCGGAGAACGGCTTGATCTTGTTCATCGTCCTCATGCCTCCTGCGGACCCGGCAAGGCGCTGCCCTGATGCCCGCTTCCCTTGCCATGATGTTCGCGGAACAGGCGCTTCACGACGGTGAAGAAGACCGGCACGAAGAAGATGGCGAGCACCGTCGCGGACAGCATGCCGCCGACCACAGCCCAGCCGATGGCGTTCTGGCCACCCGCCCCTGCACCCTTCGCCAGCGCCAGCGGCAGAACGCCGAAGACGAAGGCGAAGCTGGTCATCAGGATCGGCCGCAGGCGCAGCTTGCCCGCCTCCAGCGCCGCCCGCGCGGGCGGCAGGCCTTCGCGCATCTTCTCCTCGGCGAATTCGACGATCAGGATGGCGTTCTTGGCCGACACGCCGATGGTCGTGATCAGCCCGACCTGAAGGTAGATGTCGTTGTTCAGCCCGACCAGCATCGCCGCCAGCACCGCGCCGAACACGCCCAGCGGCACCACCAGCATGACCGCGATCGGCACCGACCAGCTTTCATACAGCGCGGCCAGGCAAAGGAACACGATCAGCATGGACAGCGCATAGAGCGCCGGCGCCTGCCCGCCGGAGGTCTGCTCCTCATAGGAAATGCCGTTCCATTCATAGCCGACGCCCGCCGGCAGCTTGGCCGCGATTTCCTCCATCGCCTTCATCGCCTCGCCGGTCGAAACCCCTGGCGCGGGCGCGCCCATGATCTGCATCGACGGCACGCCGTTGAAGCGTTCCAGCTTGGCCGGACCACGCGTCCATTCGGTCGTCGCGAAGGAGGAGATCGGCGCCATCGCGCCGCTGCTGCCCCGAACATGCAGCACGCCGATCGAATCCGGCGTGGTGCGGAACGGCGCATCGGCCTGCACATAGACGCGCTTCACCCTGTCGCGGTCGATGAAGTCGTTGATATAGCTGCTGCCCATCGCCGTGCTGATCGTATCGTTGACGTCGGACTGGGCGATGCCCAGCGCGCCCGCAGCCGCCTGATCGACGTTCAGCTTGAGCTGCGGCGTATCCTCCAGGCCGTTGGGGCGCACCTGCGCCAGCCGCTTGTCGGCCATGGCCATGCCCAGCAACTGGTTGCGCGCTTCCAGCATCCTGTCATGGCCCAGGCCGCCCACGTCGACAAGCTGGAAGTCGAAGCCGGTGGCATTGCCCAATTCCTGCACGGCGGGCGGCACGAAGGCGATCGCCATGCCCGCCGCAATCTTGCGGAAGGCGCCATTGGCGCGCAGGGCGATGGCCGACGCCCTGTTCCGGGCGCCCTCGCGCTTCGACCAATGCTTCAGCCGGACGAAGGTGATGCCGACATTCTGCCCCTGTCCCACGAAGCCGAAACCAGGGACGGTGAAGACGCCGGCGACGTTCCCCTTCTCCCCGATCATGTAATGATCGCGGACCTTGGCCAGCGTGCGTTCGGTTTCCTCCAGCGTCGATCCCGTGGGAAGCGAAACCTGGTTGATGATGACCCCCTGATCCTCATCGGGCAGGAAACCGCCGGGCAGGCGCAGGAAGATCAGCCCCATGCCGAAGACGATCAGCGCATAGACCAGCATCGTCCGCCCCCAGTGGCGTTCGACCTTCTCCACGGTCGCGCCATAACGCGCGACATTGCGGTCGAAGGTCCGGTTGAACCAGTCGAAGAAGCGGCCGAAGCGCGACCCCAAAGGGCCGGTCCAGACATGGCTTTGCCCCTTGGGCCGAAGGATCGTCGCGCAGAGCGCCGGAGTCAGGATCAACGCGATCAGCACCGACAGCACCATCGCGGACACGATCGTGATGGAGAATTGGCGGAAGATCACGCCGGTCGACCCGCCGAAGAACGCCATGGGCAGGAACACGGCCGACAGCACCAGGCCGATGCCGACCAGCGCCCCGCTGATCTCGTCCATCGACTTCCTGGCCGCCTCCCGCGGACTGAGCCCTTCCTCCTGGATGATGCGCTCCACATTTTCGACCACGACGATGGCGTCGTCGACCAGCAGGCCGATGGCCAGCACCATGCCGAACAGCGTCAGCGTGTTGATAGTGAAGCCCGCCGCATAGAGGATCGCGAGCGACCCCAGCAGCACCACCGGCACCGCGATGGTGGGGATCAGCGTGGCGCGCCAGTTCTGCAGGAACAGGAACATCACCACGAAGACCAGCAGGATCGCCTCGAACAGGGTGTGGATGACCTGCTCCACCGACAGCTTCACGAAGGTCGAATTGTCCACCGGGAAATCATATCTGACCCAGGCCGGAAAGGTTTTGGACAGTTCCTTCACCCGGCTCTTTACGCCCTCGACGGTATCCAGCGCATTGGCGCCGGGAGCCAGCTTGATGGCGAAGCCGGCGGCGGGATGGCCGTTGAACCTGGATCGGAAGCTGTAATTTTCCGCGCCCAGTTCCACCTTGGCGACGTCCGACAGATAAACGACGGACCCGTTGCCGTTGCTGCGCAAGCGGATCTGGCGGAACTCTTCGGGCGTCTTGAGCCGCGACTGCGCCGTCACGGTGGCGTTCATCGCCTGGCCGCGGGGCGATGGCGCGCCGCCGATCTGCCCAGCCGAAACCTGCGCATTCTGCGCGCGGATGGCCGATTTCACGTCGCCGGCGGTGATGCCCAGATTGGCCATCTTATAGGGGTCGAGCCAGATGCGCATCGCATATTGCGATCCGAATAGCTGGGTGTCGCCCACGCCGTCGACGCGGCTGATCGGATCCTGGAGCGAGGAGGCGATGAAGTCGCCCGCATCCAGTTGGTCGTGAATGCCGTCATCGGAATAGACCGCCATCACCATCAGGAATGTGGCGGTCGATTTGGTGACGCGCAGCCCCTGCTGCTGCACTTCCTGCGGCAGCAGGGGGGTGGCCTGGGCCAGCTTGTTCTGCACCTGGACCTGCGCGATGTTGGGGTCCGTGCCCTGCTCGAATGTCAGGGTGATGGTCAGATTGCCGGCGGAATCGCTGCTGGAAGAGAAATAGCGGAGATGGTCGAGCCCCTTGAGCTGCTGCTCGATCACCTGCGTCGTCGTGCTTTCCAGCGTTTGGGCGTTCGCGCCGGGATAGCTGGTGGACACGGTCACCGCGGGCGGCGCGATCTCCGGGAATTGCGCCACGGACAAGGACCGCAGCGCCAAGCCGCCGGCCAGCATGATGACGATGGCGATGACCCATGCGAAGATGGGCCTGTCGATGAAATAGCGCGCCATCGCTCAGTTCGCCCCGCCGGCATTCGCCTGCTTGCCGACGGCCGTCACCTGCTGCGGCGCGCCCGGCTTCACGACCGTTCCGGGCCGCAGGTTCACCAGGCCCTCGACGATCAGCCTGTCTCCCGCCTTCAGCCCCTTGGTGACGATCCACCTGTCGCCCACGGCCCGGTCGGTTTCGACCTGGCGAAGCTCCACCTTGTTGCCCGCGCCCACGATCATGGCGGTGGCCCGGCCCCGCGCGTCGCGCGCAATGCCCTGCTGCGGCGCCAGGATCGCCTGCCTGCGCTGGCCCTCGACCAGCCTGGCGCGCACATACATGCCCGGCAGCAACAGCCCGTCCGGATTGGCGAAGGTCGCCCGCAAAGTCACCGCGCCGGAACTGGGATCGACCGTCACTTCGGAAAATTGCAGGCGCCCCTCGATCGGATAGACGCTGCCGTTGGGAAGCAGCAATTGCACCCGCGCCCCATCGGCCGCACTGACGCCGCCCGCCTGCATCGCCTGCTTGAGGTCGATGATCTGCGCGGCCGACTGGGTCAGGTCGACATGGACGATGTCGGTCCGCTGGATCGTCGCCAACGGGTCCGCCTGCCCCGCCTGCACCAGCGCACCCGGCGTGAACAGCGAACGGCCGATCCGTCCGGAGATCGGCGCCCTTATGCGGGTGAAATCCTGGTTCACCTGCGCCGCCTGCACCGCCGCCCGTTGCGCCGCGACATCGGCGCGGGCCTGCTGGGCGGCGGCGGCGGCATTGTCGGCCTCCTGCCGGCTGACGGCGTTGATGCCCACCAGGCCCTGATAGCGCTGCGCCTGAAGGGCGGTCGCCCGGATCGATGCCTGCGCCCGCGCCAGGGCGCCCTGCGCCTGGGCCACAGCCGCGCGATAGGGTGCGTCCTCGATCTCGTAGAGCAATTGGCCGGCACGCACCAAGGCGCCCTCGGTAAACAGGCGACGGCGGATGACGCCATTGATCTGCGGCCGGACCTCCGCCGTTTCCACCGCCGCGATGCGACCGGGAAGCTCGGCCGTGAGAGGCGCGTTTTCCACCGAAAGTTTCACCACGCCAACCGCAGGCGGCGGCGGCGCGGGCGGCTGCTGCTCACCACAGCCGCCCAGCCCCAGCACAGACGCGCAGACGAGCAGTCCGACAAATATCCCCTTTTGCATCGGTCGGCGCTCCGTTTCCAATGATGGCATTCTTTTTGGAATGAACGTTCATTCCAGTTGCGGCGCAGGTAGGAACATGCCACAATTTGTTCAAGGGTAAAAAAGGGCCAAGGTGAATATTTTTGGTTGCATTGCAACATGAAAGCGGCGCCAGGGACCGCATATTGAATGCGGCCCGCGAGCTGTTCGCCGCCAAGGGCTTCCATCAGAGCGCGGTGGCCGAACTGGCGGCCGCGGCCCATGTGTCGATCGGCCAGATCTATCGCCTGTTCAAGGGCAAGGAAGACATCATCGAGGCGATCGTGAAAGGCGATGCGCGGGAACGGGAAGCCACGATATTGAGCTTGCGCAAGCGGCTCGACGCGGGCGAGATCAGCATAGAGCGGACCTTCGAACTGCTGCTGCTGGACGTGATGGACAATCCGCACGAAGCCCTGTCCTTCGACATCATGGCGGAGGGATTCCGCAATGCGCGGGTCGCGGACATGATTACGGACATGTGCCAGGGCTTTCGCGATTCCCTGGCCGATTTCGCCTGCGCCGCCAATCCCAGGCTGTCGGGCGAAGCGCTGAAAAGCGCGGAGGAAATGATGCTCGCCTGCCTGTTCGGCCTGGGTCATCGCAGCCTGTCCGGGCCGGTCATCAGCGCCGAGCGCACCGCCAAATGCACGGCCGTCATGATCGTCGCAGCGCTTCGGGCCATGGATTGAAGGCGCGGCCTTCGGTCCGGCTTGGCCTGGGCTCATTCTGCCGCGTTGCAACAGATATGCCGATGCAGCGCGGCAACTTTCGGCAGCCAAGAACATTCTCGCCTCCAAATCGCTTCGGGAGGCAGAAAATGAACATCGACACGGCATTCAACCGCAGCTATTTCGAGGCGCGGCTGGATCGCAATCGCAGGCTCGCGGCCCGTTCCCGCAATCCGGAGATTCGCGCGATCCACATGGAATATGTGCGCCTCTACAGCCAGCTGCTGGAACAGTCGGGACGCGCCCAGGCCCCGGCCTGAGCCTTTATTCAGCGCGAACGCCGTCGGGCAGCACGACCGCCGACCAGCTTCTGCCCGGCACCAGATATTTGGCCGCAAGCGCCTGAATATCGGCCGGCGTGACGGTCAGCATGTCCTGCGCCATGGTCTGCATCGCCTGCACATAACGCGGATCGTGGGTGGCGCCCTCCATCTGGTTCATCCAGAAGGCGTTGCCTGTCCCGGCCCGCATCAGCAACTGCCGCATCGGCGCGACCGCCCGCTGCAATTCGTCCTCGCTCACCGAGTTCGCGGCGAGGTCCGCCGCCGTGTCCTTCACCACGCCGTAGAAATAATTAACCCGATCCGGACGCACCTGACTCGTCACCAGGATGTAGCCGCCGCTCTCATAGGAGAACGGCCAGCTATTCTGGACGCTGGGCGAATAGGCCGCGCCCTCGGTCGAGCGCAGCTTGTCGAACAGCCGATCGTTGAATATCTGCGTCAGGATTTCCAGTTGCCGCGCTTCCTTCGTCAGCGCGAAACCGCCCGCCGTGGGCCAGGCCATGACCGCCGCCGCCTGTTCCTTGTCGCCCTTGTGCCGCAGGATCACCGGCCTCTCCACATGGGCGGGAAAGCGCATGAGCTTGTTCGCGGCAGGCACCGGCAGGTCGTTCCGCTGCGGCAGCGCGCCGAAGGTCGCCGCCACCGCCGCGATGGCGTCGTCCGCCTTTACCTGGCCGAAAATCTGGATTTCGATGGGGCCGGACGCCAGCAGCGGTTCCCATGTGGCGCGAAAGGCCTGCGGCGTCAGCGCGTCGATCTCTGCCCGCGACGGGGTGCGGAACCGCACGTCCTTGTCATGCAGCAACCAGTTGAGGTCGCGCGCCAGCACGGAATCCGGCGCCCGCTCCATGGCGTCATAGGCGACCCCCGCCCCCGTCTTGACCCGCGCGATCGGCGCCGGATCCCATCCGGGCGCGAACAGCTTGGTCGCGAACAGCAGCAACTGGTCCTTATAGTCCGCCGGCCGAGTCACGGCCTGCATTTCGAAGGCATCGTCGTCGATGGAGAAATCCATGCCCATGCGACGCCCATTGGTCAGGTCGTCCAGTTCCCGCTGGCCGAGCTTTCCGATCCCGCTCGCCACCAGCGCATAATCGGCCGCCCAGCCCGGCGCGGGCCGGGTCGGGGAGAAGGCCTGCTGGCCATGGCCGAAGCGGACGTTGATCCGCACCTTCTCTGTCTCTGCGTCATTGGCGAACAGGGTCAGCCTGACGCCGTTGGAAAAGGCGATGCTTTCCATCCCCGGCAGGCCGATGGGCGCGCGCGACACGACCTTGCCCGGCGCGCCTAGCTTCGGCAGGTCGGCCATGGTCACGGCCTTGTCCACCAACCGGGCATTGGTCGCCGCCTTCACCGGCGCGGCGACGGCGGCGGCCAGCTTCGCGTCCACGCCCGGCTGAACCTTGCCGCTGATCAGGTGGGCGCGGAAGACGCCGGCGGAAAAGAGCCGCCGCGTCGAATCCCATATCTTCTGCGGCGTCATGCCCGGCTTGCCGGATCGGAAAATGTCCAGCGCGGCCTGCGGGCTGACCGTGGTTTCGCGAATGTCGACCGCGCTCACCAGGTCGCTCGCCTGCTTGGCGCCCGCCTCCGTATCGGCATTTTCGACCTGGATGGCGAGCGCGGTGTCCATCTGGGCATATTCGCGGTCGATTTCGACCTGGCTGGGCGGCGCGGCCTTGGCGTCCTCTATGATCGCGCGGACGTCGCCCAGCGCCCTTTCCCAATTATCCCCCGTGGGCACGATGGTGACGAAGGTGCCGTCGGCGGACCGGCTGACGTCCTGCTGATCCACGCTGGCCTGAAGGAAACTGCCGCCGCTGCGCGCCGCCTGTTCCAGGCGGCGGCTGATGATCTGCAGCGCCAGCATGTCGGTCAGCTTGTCCTGATTGTAGACGATGGTGTCGGCACGCGGCCTCCACGGGCGCAGCCAGGCCATGGTGAGGCCTGTCGGCGCGCCCGGCTCCACCGTCACCCTGGTGGCGGGCGCGCTGGGATCTGGCTCCCCGAAATCGGGCAGCGGCGCGCCCTTTCCGGGCACTGTCCAGGAACCGAAATTATCCTTGATCAACTGTTCGGCCATAGCCGGATCGATGTCGCCCGCGATGGAGATCACCGCATTTTCCGGGCGATACCAGCGCTGGTGGAACGCCTCCATCTTCGCCGCCGTGACCGCGTTCAGCGTCGCCACCGTGCCGATGGGGCTGTGGTCCGCCAGCGGCTGGCCGGCGAAGAAATGCTGTCTGGTCGCATCGGAAATCCGCATCTGCGGCCCGTCGCTCTCCCGCTTTTCCGCCAGCACCACGGCCCTCTCGGCATTGACGGCGCCTTCGACGATATTGGGATCGGCCATCATGCCGGCCAGGATCTTCATGCTTTCGCCCAGGCTGGCCTGCGTCGCCTGCGGCAGGTCGAGCGCATAGGTGGTGCCGGTCGGCGTCGTCTGCGCATTGCTGTCGCTGCCGAAGGTGACGCCCAGCCGCTGCCAGATGCGCTTGGACTCGCCGTCCGGCACGTGGCGGGAGCCGCGGAAGGTCAGATGCTCCATGAAATGGGCATATCCCAGCTCGTCGGATTGCTCCATCAACGAGCCGGCGTCGATCCGCAGCCGGACCGACACCTGTCCGGGAGGCACGCCGTTGCGCCGCACCGCATAGCGCACGCCATTGGAGAGCGTGCCGAAACGCCAGGCCGGATCGATCGGCACATCGCTGTTCTCATAGAGCCATGGCCTGACCTGCGCCTGGCTGGAACCCGGCGTCGGGGACGCGGCAGTCGGGTCCGTCCTCGCCCCGAGGGGCGCGGGCATTCCCGAAAGCAGCAGGGCAAGGACGGACAGCGAAGCGGCGGAACGCCGGAAAGGAAAGCTCATGGCCGCGCAGCCTAAAGAGATTTTCCTGAATGGCCACTGACAAAGAGCGGACAGGCCCTGTGAAGAGAGGCCGGTGTTCCTGCGCAGGCAGGAACACATCGGATGTCATTCAACCAGCGGTCCTTTCATCCAACCCGCCGGTTTTCACCTCACCGTCCGCCGGTCTTCTGGACCGCGCCCTTGTGCGCGCCGACAGCGCTGCCGCCGCGGCGGCGGCGAAAATTCTTCCTGGCAGGGTTCGCCGCCTCGCCATCCGGCCGATGCGCCCGTTCGGCATTGCCGCGCGGCTGCTTCTGCTGGTCCTGATAGCGGCGCTGGCCCTCGGCGCGTCGCGTCTTCTGTTCCGGCGTCTGTTCCCGGCCCTTGCGCTGCGGCGCGGCCTTGGGAAGGTTGCGCACCGCCTCCACGAAATTCTCCGGCAGCGGCACGACGTCCAGCTTCACCTTGGTCGTCCGCTCGATGGCCTTCAGATAAGGCCGCTCGTCGTCCGCCACGAAGCTGATCGCGACGCCCTCCGCCCCGGCCCTCGCCGTGCGGCCGATGCGGTGGACATATTGTTCCGGCACATTGGGCAGTTCGAAATTGATGACGTGGGACACGCCCGAAACGTCGATCCCCCGCGCCGCGATGTCGGTCGCCACCAGCAGCTTCACATGGCCGTGGCGGAAAGCCTGGAGCGCCGTGGTCCGCTGCGCCTGGCTCTTGTTGCCGTGGATCGCGACGGCCTGAATCCCCGCCCCTTCCAGGAATCGCACGACCCGGTCGGCGCCATGCTTGGTCCGGGTGAAGATCAGCGCGCGGTCGATATCCTCGTTCTGGATCGTCAGGTTGAGCAGCGCCTGCTTCTCCATCTGGTTGACGAAGGTCGCCTGCTGGCGCACCCGCTCCGCCGTGGTCGACTGCGGCGCGACGCTGACCTTCACCGGATCGTGCAGGAACTGGCTGGCTAGCGCCTCGATCTCGCCCGGCATTGTGGCGGAGAAGAACAGGTTTTGCCGTTCCTTCGGCAGCAGCTTGGCGATGCGCTTCAACGGATGGATGAAGCCCATGTCCATCATCTGGTCGGCCTCGTCGAGGACGAAGATTTCGGTATCCTTGATGGTGAAGGCGCGCTGATCGATCAGGTCGAGCAGACGACCCGGCGTCGCGACGACGATGTCTACCCCGCGTCCCAGCGCCCTGATCTGCCGGTTGATCGGCACGCCGCCAAACACGACCTCGACTGACAGCTTCAGGAAGCGGCCATAGTCGCGGAAGCTCTGCGCGATCTGCGCGGCGAGTTCGCGGGTCGGCGACAGCACCAGCATGCGGCAACCCTGAAGCGGCGTCGGCTTGGGATTGCGGGCGAAATGGTCAAGGCTCGGCAGCGCGAAGGCGGCGGTCTTGCCGGTGCCGGTCTGCGCGATGCCGCACAGATCCTTGCCCTTGAGCAGCACGGGAATGGCTTGCGCCTGAATGGGCGTTGGCGAACCATATTTCTTGGCGGCGAGCGCCCTCAGGATCGGCTCGGCAAGGCCAAGGTCGGTAAATTGCATGGATGATAACTCACGAATAGGCCCCGGCGCCTTCCGGCATGGCCGGGACGCAAGGCGGGTTACGAAACGACCCGCGTGAAAAGGGAAGCCTCAAAGCTTGGCGCAGACTTTCATTGGCCGGCCCCGATGCCCGTTCGGGCCGAAGCGATCACGCTGCCAATCGCTGGAAGGGGCGTAAAGCCCGCTGCTGCGTTGCAGCGCATATGGCCGCAATGCCGGGAAAAAGCAAGGGGCGCCTTTCGCCTCTTCGCTACAGCGTCAACTCCACATGCTTGCTTCGCATTTCCTCGCGCACGTCTCCGCCGAACATCTGCCGGAACATGCCCCGCAACGACATGTCCGCGCGCCAGATTTCCGCGCGGCCAAGATCGAAGCGAAGCATCATCAGATGCGGGTCCTGCCGTCCGCCGGGGTACCAGCTCGCCACGTCACGGGTCCAATATCGGTCGATCACCGCCGGATCCGTCTCCTCGACCAGGGTGCCGTCGATGCAGGCGAACAGGAAATGCCCCTTGCCCGCGAACTGCGCCATTGCGGGTCCGCCCCTTGCCAGCCGGTTCTCCCGCGTCGTGTAGAACCAGAAACAGTGGTTCGCGCCGGGGTCGAGCTGCGCCGTCATGGGCATGCCGTGATCCGGCGACCCTTTCAACTCCACCATCAGGAACGGGCTTTGCGACAATTCCGTCCAGAAGCGGTGGCGAATGTCGGCTTCATTGTTCATCTTCTCTCTCCCTTCGATCTCAGGCGGGACTCAATCGAGGGCGCCAAGGGATTTGCGCGAGTCAATTTAGCACGAATGCTTGATCTTGCGCAGTCTTCTCTCCACATAGCGCGCATGTTGATCGAGACAGAAGCGACGCCCAATCCGGCCACCGTCAAGTTCATCCCCGGCCGCGTGGTCATGGGCATGGGCACCCGCGATTTCGCCACGCCCGAAGAGGCGGAGGCTTCGCCGCTGGCCGATGCCCTGTTCGGCCTGGGCGACGTGACCGGCGTGTTCTTCGGCGGAGACTTCATTTCCGTCACCATCGCGCCCGGCGCGCAGTGGAGCGATGTGAAGCCCGACATACTTTCCATCCTGCTCGAACATTTTTCCGCCAACATGCCGCTGTTCAGGCCCGGTTCCGCCGGTGAAATCTTCGTCCCGCAGGAGGAGGAGTTCGCCGACGACCCGGAGGATGAGGAGATCGTCGCGCAGATCCGCGAGCTGATCGACACCCGCGTCCGCCCGGCCGTGGCCAATGACGGCGGCGACATCATCTATCGCGGCTTCGACAAGGGCACCGTCTATCTGCGCATGCAGGGCGCCTGTTCGGGCTGCCCGTCCTCCACGGCGACGCTGAAGAACGGGATCGAACAACTGCTCAAGCATTATGTGCCCGAAGTGACGGAGGTTCGCGCCGTCTGAGCGGCGAACAGTTGGCCGGGAAGAATTGGCAAAGCCGTGCCGATCGATTAACCGCAGAGCCGGGCATCGCGTCGGGCGAGCGGTCTACAGGGGTTTTCTTTGCGCATATTGGTCATCGACACCGCGACACAGGCGCTGTCCGTGGCGCTGCTCGATGACGGCGCGCCCATAGGCCATTTTCATGAAATCGTCGGGCGCGGCCATGCCGAAGCGCTGCTGCCCGCCATCGCCGCCTTGCCCGACGGCGGCCGGGCGGATGCAATCGCGGTGGATGTCGGCCCCGGCAGCTTCACGGGCGTGCGCATCGGCATAGCGGCCGCGCGGGCCTTGGCGCTGGCCTGGGGCATTCCGCTGCACGGCTATGGCGCGCTCGCCATGATCGCGGCCAGGGCCATGGCCGGGAATCATGAGGGCGGGCCGGTGACCGTCACCATCACGGGCGGCCACGGCGAACTGTTCTGGCAGGTCTTCTCAGCGGAACTCGCGCCGCTCACCCCGCCCGCCTCCACGCCGATTGCGGAACTGGCGCAGCAACTCGCGCAGCCTACGCTCTACGGCACCGGCGCCGAAACGCTGGTGACGGCGCGCGGGCATGGCGCGGCGATCAGCCTCTATCCCGATGCCGCCGACTATCCGCTGGTCGCCGGGATTCCCCCGCTCCCGCCCTCCCCCATTTATTGCCGCGGCGCCGATGCGCGGCCGATGACGGAACGGTCCGCGTCATGACGCCGGGCCTGACGCTCAAGACCTATGAGGAGGGAGAGCGCAACGCGATGAGCGACGCCATGGAGATCATGGGGCGCGCCTTCGACCTGGCCTTCGGCGAAGCATGGACCCTGCCGCAGCTTGCCGGGGTGATGACGATGCCGGGAACCTGGCTCACCATCGCAAGGATCGACGCCGCGCCCGTGGGTTTCGCGCTCGTGCGGTCGGTGCTCGACGAATGCGAATTGCTGCTGCTGGCCGTCAGCCCGCTGTGGCGCGGACGGGGCATTGGGGAGGCCCTGCTGTTCGACAGCCTCAGGACGGCGCGCAGGCGGGGCATTACGTCGATGAATCTGGAAGTTCGCGCGTCGAATACGGCAATAAGGCTATATGAAAAAGCCGGGTTCGAATATGTACATCGCCGCCCTGGTTACTATCGCGGCAACGATGGACAACTTCATGATGCGCTCAGCTTTCGTATCGACATGCTCAGATGATTTAAATCCGCCCTTGCAAAACAGAAACCATCGGTATAGCTGACCTGTACCGCTCCTGAAATGATTTTCCTTGGGCGGGTCGCGCAACCAATAGCCTTCGCAGGGAAAAGAAATGGAAATCGAATCAGCGCAGAGCGAACTGCTCATTACTTTGACGTCGGATATTGTCGCGGCCCATGTCTCGAACAACAGCGTCGCCGTCTCCGACGTATCTACCTTGATCCAGAATGTCCACGCAGCGCTTTCGGGCCTGGCGACGCCGGCGGCCGCCCCGGAAGTGAAGCCCGAACCCGCCGTTTCGGTCCGTTCTTCGATCAAGCCCGACTACATCATCTGCCTGGAAGACGGCAAGAAGCTGAAGATGCTCAAGCGCCACCTGATGACTCATTATCAGATGACGCCGGAAGATTATCGGGCCAAATGGGGCCTGCCGGCGGACTATCCGATGGTTGCGCCCAACTATGCCGAACAGCGCCGCAGCCTGGCCAAGAAGATCGGCCTGGGCACCAAGCGCCGCCGCGTCCGCGCGCCCAAATAAGCGCCCCAGATACAATCAAAAGTCCATGAAAGGGGTGCGCCGGCTGCGCGCCCCTTTTATAGTGGGAGGAAAGCCGCTAGGTTCTTTCCGGTCCACATGAATTCCAGCCAAGTGAGCCTGCATGAACCGCAAGATCGACGTCGAAGCCCTTTGCCATGAAAAGGGCCTGCGCATCACCGAACAGCGCCGCGTCATCGCCCAGGTGCTGAGCGATTCCACCGATCACCCGGACGTGGAGGAACTGCACAGGCGCTCCGCGGCCATCGATCCGGGCATTTCGATCGCCACCGTGTACCGCACCGTCCGCCTGTTCGAGGAAGCAGGCATATTGGACCGGCACGATTTCGGGGACGGCCGCGCCCGTTATGAGGCGGCGCCCGAATCCCATCACGACCATCTGATCGATGTCGAAACCGGCAATGTCATCGAATTCGTCGATCCAGAACTGGAGCAGCTTCAGAAGCAGATCGCCGAAAAGCTCGGCTTCCGGCTGGTCGACCACCGGATGGAATTGTACGGCGTGGCGCTCGACCGCAAGAGCTGAGACAGCTTGGCCGCACTTCGCCGCATCATGCGCCTGGCGGCCCTGGGCGCCAGCCTGCTGCTCTGTCTGATCCCGCATCTGCTGTGGCGCGCGGCCGGCCGCCGTTCGCCCTGGCCGCCGCGCTTTCTGGCGCTGGCGGCACGTTCCGTCGGCGCCCGAGTGCGGATCGACGGCCATCCTTTTGAAGGCGACAGCTTCATCATCGCCAATCACGTCAGTTGGGTGGACATATTGGCGCTTGGGGGCGCGACCGGAGCAGCCTTCGTCGCGCATGACGGCATTGCGCGCTGGCCGGTCATCGGCTGGCTGGCCGCGCAGAACAACACGCTTTTCATCGCCCGCGACCGCCGCGGAGCGCTCTCTTCGCAGCTCGACGCCCTGCGGGCCGCCTTGGCCGGGCATCAACCCGTGGCGCTTTTTCCGGAAGGCACCACCAGCGACGGCGCCGGCGTCCTGCCGTTCAAGCCGTCCCTGCTCGCCGTCCTCCTGCCCCCTCCGCGATCGGTGCGAATCCAGCCCGTCCATATCGACTATGGCCCGGCGACCGCCGAAATCAGTTGGCACAGCGACGAACCGGCGGGCGCGAACGTGAAAAGATTGCTGGAACGCAAGGGCAGGCTGGACCTAAGGTTGCGCTTCCTGGAGCCGTTCGATCCGGCAATCTGCCCTGATCGCAAGGCTTTGGCCGCGATGAGCCGGGAAAGAATAGCCGCCAGCATCGCCGCCCACCTGCCGCCTTTTACTTGAGGCGCGCGCCTTGTATAGCTGGATCGCATGAATCGGTACGACGCCCAAAAGACTCCAGCGACATTCCACGTCAAATCCTTCGGCTGCCAGATGAACGTCTATGATGGCGAGCGCATGGCCGAAATGCTGGGCGAGCGCGGCATGACCGCCGCGGCCGACGGGGCCGAGGCGGATCTGGTCATCCTCAACACCTGCCACATCCGCGAAAAGGCGGTGGACAAGGTCTATTCCGACATCGGCCGCATGACCCGCGAGGACGGCAGCCGCCCGATGATCGCGGTCGCCGGCTGCGTCGCGCAGGCGGAGGGCGGCGAAATCCAGCGCCGCGCCCGCAATGTCGACATCGTCGTCGGACCGCAGGCCTATCACCGCCTGCCCGACCTGATCGACCGGGCGGGTCGGGGCGAGCAGGCCGTCGACACCGACATGCCGCTGGCTTCCAAGTTCGGCGCCCTGCCCTCGCGACCCCGGCAGGCGCGGCCCAGCGCCTTCCTGACGATCATGGAGGGCTGCGACAAATTCTGCACCTATTGCGTGGTGCCCTATACGCGCGGCGCGGAGATCAGCCGAAGCTGCTCCGCCATCCTGGACGAAGCGAAGGCGCTGGTCGACGGCGGCGTGGGGGAGATCACGCTGCTGGGCCAGAACGTCAACGCCTGGACCGGCGAGGACGACAAGGGCCGGATGCAGGGCATGGACGGCCTGGTCCGCGAACTGGCGAAGATCGACGCGCTCAAACGCATCCGCTACACCACCAGCCATCCCAACGACATGAGCGACGGGCTGATCGCCGCCCATGGCGACGAGGCCAAGCTGATGCCCTTCCTCCATTTGCCGGTGCAATCGGGCAACGACCGGGTGCTGAAGGCAATGAACCGCAGCCACAGCGCCGACAGCTATCTGCGCATCATCGAACGCGTGCGGGCGGCGCGGCCGGACATCGCGCTCTCCGGCGACTTCATCGTCGGCTTCCCCGGCGAGACCGACGCCGAGTTCGAGGATACGCTGAAGATCATGGAGCAGGTCCGCTACGCGCAATGCTACAGCTTCAAATACAGCCCGCGTCCCGGCACGCCCGCCGCCGACATGGACGGGCAGATCCCGGCGGAGGTCATGGACGAACGGCTTGCCCGGCTCCAGTCGCTGATCAACCGCCACCAGGCGGAATTCAACGCGGCCACCGTCGGCCGCCGCACGGACATCCTGCTGGAGCGCAAGGGCCGCCATCCCGGCCAGCTCATCGGCAAGACGCCCTGGCTCCAGTCCGTCCACGTCACCGCCCCGGAACTTTCCATCGGGGACATGGTAGAAGTCGATATCATCAGCGCCGGTCCGAACAGTCTGGCCGGCCAACCCAGCAGGAGGAAGGCCGCTTGAACCCAAACCCAGTCGTTCCCGTGGCAACGGGAACCCATCTCCGAACCTGTCCGCCAGGCTGGAAGAAGAGGAGATGGATACCCGATCACACGGGTAGGACGCATGGAAAGGGAGGCTGCTGAATGTCGAAGAAACCCCATCATAACCACCGCGCCGATGTCGCCGAACGCGCGCGGCTGGAAGTAACCTTTGACCGCCCGCACCTGCTGGGCGCGCTTTTCGGCCAATATGACCAGAATCTGGTGGCCATCGAAAACCGCCTGGGCGTCTATATCGCGGCGCGCGGCAACAAGCTGCAGATCGAGGGCGAGGCCGAAGCCGCCGCCAGGGCCCGCGACGTCATGACCGGCCTCTACAACCGCATCGTCGCAGGCCAGGAAATCGACGCCGGCGCAGTGGACGCGGTGATCGCCATGTCCGCCGAACCCACGCTGGACGGCATCATCCGCCATGACGTGGCCGAACCGCCCAAGGTCATGATCCGCACGCGCAAGAAAACCATCGTCCCGCGTTCCGCGACGCAGGTGACGTACATGGAAGCGCTGACCCGCAACGACATCATCTTCGCGCTTGGCCCGGCGGGCACCGGCAAGACCTATCTGGCCGTCGCGCAGGCGGTGAGCCAGCTCATCACCGGCAGCGTCGACCGCCTGATCCTCTCCCGCCCCGCCGTGGAAGCGGGCGAACGCCTCGGCTTCCTGCCGGGCGACATGAAGGAGAAGGTCGACCCCTATCTCCGCCCGATCTACGACGCGCTCTACGACACGCTGCCGGCCGAGCAGGTCGAACGCCGCATCGCATCGGGCGAGATAGAGATCGCTCCCCTCGCCTTCATGCGCGGCCGAACCCTGTCCAATGCCTTCATCGTGCTGGACGAGGCGCAGAACACCACCGTCGCCCAGATGAAGATGTTTCTGACCCGCTTCGGCGAGGGCAGCCGCATGGTCATTTGCGGCGACCCGCGGCAGGTCGATCTGCCGCAGCCTGGCATTTCCGGCCTGGCGGACGCCGTCGCGCGGCTGGAGGGGGTGGAAGGCATCTCCGTCGTGCCCTTCGGCATCGGCGATGTGGTGCGTCACCCGGTCGTGGGCCGCATCGTCCAGGCCTATGAAGGCCCGGATGCCTGAAATGCACGTCCGATACGAACGGAAACCGCTATAATGATCGAAGTCGCCGTCCTCCACGAACAGGGGTGGCCAGATACCGACTGGGAATTGCTGGCCCAGCGGGCCGTCGTCGCCGCGATCACGCACAGTCCCTATGCCGCGTTCGCCGCGGATGAAGCGTTGTACGAGGTCGCGGTCAAACTCACCACCGACGAGGAAGTCCACCAGCTCAACCGCGCCTATCGGGACAAGGACAAGCCGACCAACGTCCTGTCCTTCCCCATGGTGCAGTCCGACCTGCTGGAAACCACCGCCAACACCGACGATGGAGAGGTGCTGCTGGGCGACATCGTGCTGGCGGAGGGAGTCTGCGCCAGGGAAGCCGCCGAAAAGGGCGTCTCCGTTGCCGATCACGCCACGCACCTGATCGTCCATGGGACTTTTCATTTGCTGGGATATGATCATATGGAGGACGCGGAGGCGGAAGCGATGGAAGCGCTGGAGACGCAATCGCTGATCAGCCTCGGCATTTCCGATCCCTATGGGGATCGGTGACATATTGTGGCATCGCTTTTAGCGGAAGGCCGGCGCCTGCCCTTCCAGGGCATCAGGACAGGCTGCTCGACGCGATGCCCTGAACAGGGAAACAGGAAGTACGATGGCGGAAGGCAGTCCCAAGGACGGCAACGGTTCGAAGGAATCGGACAGTAGCAGCCACGAGGGCGGGTTATGGAACGGCCTCAAATCGCTGCTCTTTGGAGACGAGGAGAGCCACAGCCTCCGCCGAGAGCTGGAGGATGCGCTCGACGAATATGATGAGGAGGAGCAGGAGGAAGGCGCCAGCCCTCCCGCCAAGGGCGACCTGTCCGCCATCGAACGCCAGATGGTCCGCAACCTCCTGCATTTTTCCGAACATACGGTCGATGACGTGGCCGTTCCCCGCGCGGACATCATCGCCATAGAGGAAAATGCCAGTTTCGCCGATCTTGCCGCCTTGTTCGCGGAGGCGGGGCATAGCCGCATCCCCGTCTATCGCGAAAATCTAGACACCATCGTGGGCATGATCCACATCCGCGACGCCTTCGCCATATTGGCGGGAAAGGCGCCGGTTCCCGACAGGCTGGAGCCGCTGATCCGCCAGCCGCTCTATGTTCCCGAAAGCATGGGCGCGCTGGACCTGCTCGCGGAAATGCGCGCCAAGCGCACCCATCTCGCCATCGTGCTCGACGAATATTCGGGCACCGAAGGGCTGCTCACCTTCGAGGATCTGGTCGAGGAGATCGTCGGCGAGGTCGAGGACGAGCATGACGAGGAGCCGGAGGCGATGCTGGTTCCGCTGGATGGCGGCCTGTGGGAGGCCGACGCCCGCGCCGAACTGGAGGATGTCGCCAAGGAGATCGACGAAAAGCTGGCGGAGGTCGAGGAGGATGTCGACACGCTGGGCGGCCTGGCCTTCGTGATTGCGGGCCGCGTTCCCGAACCGGGCGAGATCGTCGAGCATGCGCAAAGCGGCTGGAAACTCGAAATCCTGGACAGCGACGGACGCCGCGTCAGCCGCCTGCGCCTGCACCCGCCCGCGGAACGGGAAATGGAGGAAGAGGGCTGATCCTGATTTGGCCCGGGGCCGAGCGGGCGGAGCCGCCAAATCGACCGGCGACCTCCACTTTCCAAAAACGCGCCCAATGCGCCTTCAACGGAAGGGCGCCGGCTCATCGCCCGGCGCGCCTGAATCCATCCGCCCGTCCACCCCTTCCTGCCGGCAGCCAGATGCCGCACAGCGCAAGCCATCCCAGCCCTTCGATCCATCCCGCCAGCACATCGCTCGGCCAATGCACGCCCAGCCAGACCCGGCTGATCCCGATCAGCGCGATCGCCAGCCCCATGCCGACATAGGCGGAGCGCCGCCCGGCCAGCATCGCCAAGGCCCCGAAGAAGATCATGTTTCCCGCCGCATGACCGCTCGGAAACCCATAGCTGCGCACAAGGTCGAGATGCGGCAGCAGATCGGGGCGAGGCGCGGCAAAGACCTGCTTGAGCGAGAGGTTGAGCAAAGTCCCGCCGACCGTCACCCACAGCAGCCAGAGGGCACGCCTGCGCGCAATGCCCCAAAGCGCGATGACGCAGGCCCCAAGCAGCGCGAAGCGGCCCGCCGTCCCTCCGACCGCCGACGCCAGTTGCATGATCCAGGTGACGGCGGTTCCAGCCCCGCTGTCCCGCGCCCGCCCGGCCATTCCCATCAGCCCGGCGTTCAGCCCGTCCAGCCATCCCTGCCGCTGGACCAGCGCAATCCCCAAAACGCAGAAAAGCGCGAGGACAAGGGCACCCGCGCCTTTCGCCACGGCTATGCGCCGATCAGATATGGAGCGCGCGCCCATAAGCCGCGAGCACGCTTTCATGCATCGATTCGGAGATGGTCGGATGCGGGAAGACGGTGTGCATCAGTTCCGCCTCGGTCGTTTCCAGCGTCTTGCCGATGGTATAGCCCTGGATCATCTCGGTCACTTCCGCGCCGATCATGTGCGCGCCCAGCAATTCGCCCGTCTTCGCGTCGAACACCGTCTTGGTGAAGCCTTCCGCTTCGCCCAGCGCGATGGCCTTGCCGTTGCCGATGAAGGGGAACATGCCGACCTTCACCTCATAGCCGGCTTCCTTCGCCTTGGCTTCGGTCAGGCCCACAGACGCGATCTGCGGATGGCAATAGGTGCAACCGGGAATATTGCGCGGGTCCATGGCATGGGGATGCTTGCCGGCAATGGCTTCGGCCGCGATCACGCCCTCATGGCTGGCCTTGTGCGCCAGCCATGGCGGCGCGGTGATGTCGCCGATGGCCCACAGGCCCTCGACATTGGTGCGGCACATTTCGTCGGTCTTCAGGAAACCGCGCTCGTCCATGGCGACGCCCAGCTCCTTGAGGCCGATATTCTCCGTATTGGGGACGATGCCGATGGCGACGATCATATGGCTGAATTCGGCGGCGCTTTCCTTGCCGGCCTTGTCCTTCAACTTGACCTTGATACCGTTGGCGCCGACCTGGATGTCGCTGACGCCGCCCCCGGTCAGGATGGTCATGCCCTGCTTCTTGAGCGCCTTTTCCAGGAACGCCGAAACATCGGCGTCCTCGACCGGCACGATGCGGTCCATCATCTCGACCACGGTGACGTCGGCGCCCATATCGTTATAGAAGCTGGCGAATTCGATGCCGATGGCGCCCGATCCGATGACCAGCAGCTTGCTCGGCATTTCGGGCGGCGTCATGGCGTGGCGGTAGGTCCAGACGCGCTTGCCGTCGGTCGGCGTGCCCGGCAGGTCGCGCGCCCGCGCCCCGGTGGCGATGATGATGTTCTTCGCCGTCAGTTCATCGGTCTTTCCGTCCTTGGTGACGCTGAGCCTGCCCTTCGCGACCAGCTTGCCCTCGCCCATATGGACGGCGATCTTGTTCTTCTTCATCAGGTGCGTGACGCCCTGATTAAGCTGCTTGGCAACGCCGCGCGAACGCTTCACCACCGCCGCGATGTCGGCGCTGATCTGGGTCGCGGCCAGGCCATAGTCCCCGGCATGCTGCATGTAATGATAGATTTCCGCCGAACGCAGCAACGCCTTGGTCGGGATGCAGCCCCAGTTGAGGCAGATGCCGCCCAGATTCTCCCGCTCGACGATGGCGGTCTTCAGGCCCAGTTGGGCGGCGCGGATTGCGGCCACATAGCCGCCGGGGCCGGAGCCCAGAACGATGACATCGTAATTCTCAGCCATGATCAAACTCGCTTTTATAGGATTTCGTCACGCCGCCGGCGCGGTGAAGGGCGGCACGGAACGGGGCTGGCGATCCTCTCCGATCGCCACGAAGGCGAAGGTCGCCTTGGTCACGCGATAGGATCTGTCGTCATGGCGGGTCCGCCGCCACGCCTCGACCTCTATCTTCATGGAGGTGCGGCCCACCGAAACCAGCTTGGCGAACACCGAAACCTCGTCGCCGACCACCACCGGGCGCAGGAAGGTCATGCCCTCGACGGCGATCGTCACCGCGCGGCCGTGGCTGTGGCGGGCGGCGACGGAACCGGCGGCCGAGTCCATCAGGCTCATCAGCCAGCCGCCGAAAATATCCCCATAGGGATTGGTGTCGGCGGGCATGGCGATGACGCGCACGGCGGGGCTGTCCACCGGCGGCTGCTCATCCACCCGGGCCATCAGGCGAGCATCCCGATCGGATTTTCGACCAGTTCCTTGAAGACCTGCATCAGGCGGGCGCCGTCCGCGCCGTCGATGGCGCGGTGGTCGAAACTGCCGGTGGCGGACATGACGGTCGCGATCTGGAGCGAGTCGTCGATGACGAAGGGCCGCTTTTCGCCAGCGCCGATGGCCAGGATCATGCCCTGGGGCGGGTTGATGACGGCCTCGAACTGCTTGATGCCGAACATGCCCATGTTGGAGAGCGAGGCGGTGCCGCCCTGATATTCCTCCGGATTTAGCTTGCCGTCCTTGGCGCGGGCGGCGAGATCCTTCATCGCGGTGGAGATGGCGGCGACGCCCTTGCTGTCCGCCTCCGTCACGATGGGGGTGATGAGGCCGCCGGGGATGGACACGGCCACCGAAATGTCCGCTCGCTGGAATTTCAGCATCTGGTCGCCAGCGAACTGGACGTTGCATTCCGGCACCTGGATCAGCGCCACGCCCAGCGCCTTGATCAGCAGGTCGTTGACCGACAGCTTGACGCCCCGCGAGGCCAGGCCCGCATTCAGTTCGCCACGCAGTTTCAGCAGCTTGTCGAGTTGCACGTCCACGGTCAGGTAGATGTGCGGCACCTGCTGCTTGGATTCGGTCAGACGGCGCGCGATGGTCTTGCGCATGCCGCTGAGCTTGATGACCTCGTGCGGGATGCCGAAATCCTGTGCGAGGGCAGGCGCGGCGGCGAGCGGAGCGGCAGGCGCGGCGGCCGGAACGGCAGTCTTGGCGACGGGCGCGGCGCCCTCCAGGTCCGCTTTCACGATGCGGCCATTGGGACCGGAGCCGGTGACGGCGGCAAGATCCAGCCCCTTGGCTTCAGCCAGACGGCGGGCGAGCGGGCTGGCCTTCACTCTGCCGTCCGTCGCCTTGGCCGGCGCGGGATCGGCCTTCGGCGCGGGCGCCGGCGCCTTGGCGGGAACCGGATCGGCCTGGGGCGCAGGGCCTGCTGCGGGGGCCGCTGCGCTGGGAGCGGCATTACCGGCGGCGGCTTGCGACAGATCCTCGCCCTCCTCCGCGATGATAGCGATGACGGTGCCCACCTTCACCCCCTCCGACCCTTCGGCCACCAGGATCTTGGCCACGGTGCCTTCGTCGACGGCTTCGAATTCCATCGTCGCCTTGTCGGTCTCGATCTCCGCCAGCAGATCGCCGGAGGAGACGGTGTCGCCCTCCTTCACCAGCCATTTCGCCAGCGTCCCTTCTTCCATCGTTGGAGAAAGGGCGGGCATCTGGATCGTTTTGCTCATGGGTGGAAGGCCTCTCATCTTATCGGGCGTGGGGGCAATGAGGTTCGTTTCGGCGCTTTGGCCGGAACGGTCAAGGCCAAGCCTTGCGCGCCCGCGCATAATCGGCCACATTTCACCACACTGGTTCACAGCGAACCATATGGGTTCAGCGCGGACTTGTGAGACCGAAGGCCAAATGGTCGTTACCCCTTAGGGATTCAGCGGATGCGGACATATCTGGTGGTCGTGGACGAATCGCCCGAGGCGGAGACGGCGCTCCGTTTCGCGGCGCGGCGCGCCGCCAAGACGGCGGGCGCAATCCGCATCCTGGCCCTCATCCCGCCCGCCGAGTTCGTCCAGTGGGGCGGCGTGCAGGCGACGATGGAGGATGAGGCGCTGCAACGCGCCGAAGCGCTGGTGACGAGCGCGGCGGGCACGTTGACCGACGAATCCGGCATCCGCCCCAGCATCACCGTGCGCCAGGGCGATCCGGTGGCGGTGGTGCGCCATACGCTGGAGGAGATGGACGACGTCGCGGCGCTGGTGCTGGGCGCGGCGGCCAGCGGGCATCCGGGGGTTCTGGTGTCACACTTCGCGGGCGCAGATGCGGGGAAGCTGCCCTGCCCGATCATGATCATTCCCGGCGGGTTGGACGCGGATGCGATCGATCGGTTGAGTTGAGATCGGGGTTAGCCGTCATTAAATCCTCCCTGCGCGAAGCGTGGGGAGGGGGACCGCCGCCGAAGGCGGTGGTGGAGGGGAAATTCGGAGGTCGCGCCCCATTCCCCTCCACCAGCTGCGGCTGGTCCCCCTCCCCATCTTTCGATGGGGAGGAATAGGATTACGCCGCCTGCGCTTATTTTTTGAGGCGATAGCCCGTCCGGAACATCCAGCCTATGATAGCCAGGCACAGGGCGAGCATGCCCGCGATGAAGAGCAGGCTGAATTCTATCCCCACGTCGCCGCGTCCGAAGAAGGTCCAGCGGAAGCCGGAGATCAGGTAGACGATGGGGTTGAACAGAGTGATCGTCCGCCAGGGTTCGGCCAGCATGTGGATCGAATAGAAGGCCCCGCCCAGGAAGGTCATCGGCATGACGATCAGCAGCGGGATCACCTGCAACTGTTCGAAACTCTGTGCCCAGATGCCCAGGATGAAGCCGAACAGGCAGAAGCTGATCGCGATCAGCAGCATGAACCCCATCATCGCCAGCGGATGGGCGACGGGCAGGTCCACGAACAGATGCGCGGTCAGGAAGATGATCGTGCCGACGATCAGCGACTTGGTGGCCGCCGCCCCGACATAGGCGATGATCGTTTCCGCAGCCGATACCGGCGCCGACAGCAGCTCATAGATGGTGCCGGTGAATTTGGGCATGTAGATGCCGAAGCTGGCGTTGAAGATGCTTTCGGTGAACATCGACATCATGATGAGGCCGGGCACGATGAAGGCGGCGTAGGGAATGCCGTCGATCTGCGTCATGCGCGAACCGATGGCGCCGCCGAACACCACGAAATAGAGCGAGGTGGTGATGACCGGCACCAGCAGGCCGGTCAGCAGCGTGCGGCGGAAGCGGTGCAGTTCGAACCTGTAGATCGACCAGATGGCGCGATAGTTAAAGCCGCTCATGCCGCCTTCTCCTGATGGACCAGGCTGACGAAGATGTCCTCCAGGCTGCTCTGCTGCGTATTGAGATCCTTGTAACCGATGCCGAGGTCGCCCAGCCTGCGCAGCAGCGACGATACGCCGGTCCGCTCCGCCTGGGTGTCGAACAGATATTCGATCTCATGGCCGTCGGCCTTCAGCGCGACCCGCCATTCGGCCAGTTCCGGCGGCACGGCGGCAAGCGGTTCGGCCAGCACGACGGTCAGCGACTTCTTGCCCAGCTTCTTCATGAGCGCGGTCTTTTCCTCGACCAGGATCAGTTCGCCCTTGTCGATGACGCCGACCCGGTCGGCCATCTCCTCCGCCTCCTCTATATAATGGGTGGTGAGGATGATGGTGACGCCGGTCTGGCGCAGTTCGCCGATCAGTTTCCACATGTCGCGGCGCAGTTCGACGTCGACCCCGGCGGTCGGTTCGTCCAGGAAGAGCACGCGCGGTTCGTGGGAGAGCGCCTTGGCGATCATCACGCGGCGCTTCATGCCGCCGGACAGTTCCAATATCTTGCTGTGGCGCTTGTCCCACAGCGACAGGTCGCGCAATATCTTCTCGATATAGGCGTCGTTGCGCGGCTTGCCGAACAGGCCACGGGAGAAGGTGACGGTGTCGATCACCCGCTCGAACGCATCGGTGTGCAGTTCCTGCGGCACCAGGCCGATGGCGGAGCGCGACCCGCGATAGTCGCGGACGATGTCATGCCCCGCCACGGTGACGCTGCCGCCGGTCGCCCTGACATTGCCGCAGATGATGGAGATCATGGTGGTCTTGCCCGCGCCGTTTGGGCCGAGCAGCGCGAAAATCTCGCCCTCCTCAATCTCCAGGTCGACGCCCTTGAGCGCCTGAAAACCCGAAGCATAGCTTTTGGTCAGGCCGGAAACGGTGATGATGGATGCCATGCGCGGCATTGCCCCCTTTTGCTGAAGCGCAAAGATAGGGCGCCGTCCGCGCCGCGCAACCGCCCTCCAGGCCGCGTGGACAAATTCAAGCCTCGCCGGACTGAGATTTGGATGGTTAGCGGACATCCCCCCTCCCGCAAGCGGGAGGGGAATGTCTTGGGATGGCCATTTCCAGGCATTTCCCGATTTGTCCCCGCGGCCTAGTCGCCTTTGCGGAAAAAGCGGAAGACGGTCGCTGGCGGGAAGTTTCGGACGGTCTGGCCGACGCGGACGACGTCCAGGTCCAGCGCATCCAATATCTCGCGGTTGACCGGCGGGCGCAGGGAATAGGTGAACTGGATGAACGCCCCGCCCGGCCGCAGCATGCGGAAGCTTTCGGACAAGATGTCGGCATGCATCTGGCGGTCCATGGCCAGCAGCGGCAGGCCGCTGATCACCGACTGATATTCGCCCGCTTCGCCCGCCGTCGCCGTGGAGACGATCTGCGCGGGGGTTTCGAGGACGGAAACATGGGGGAAATGCCGCCGCAGCCCGCGCGCGAAGGCGGGGTTGATCTCCACCACCTCCAGTTTTTCGGGGGGCAGGCCGGTGCCCAATATGGCGCGGGTGAAGACGCCCGTGCCGCCGCCCAGTTCGATAACCCGGCCATCGTCCGGCACGATATGTTCGACCATCAGGCGGGCGAGATAGCGGCTGCTGGGCACGACCGAGGCGGTCTGGCGCGGCTTCTTCACCCAGGCAGCCAGAAAGTCCAGATATTCGGTTGCCCGCGTGCGAAACTCGCTGTTGGGCAGGGCCATCGCCCGGCTGCACTTCGACTTATGCTGCATGAGCGAGATGCGACCATTTTGCTGTCATGGAGACTCCCTTAGCGGGCCGGATGGACGGCGTCGATGGGTTTTAGGAACGCTTTCCCGCCATTTGGCGAAGGGCGATCACGCTTTCAAGGTTTCGATACGTTCCTGCAACCATGTCGCCACCGCTGCGATGCGGGGCAGTTTCTTGAGGTCGCCATGGGTGACGAGCCAGAAGCTGCGCATGATCTCCACCCGGTCGGCCATTACCGGCGTCAGGGCGGGATCGCGCCCGGCGATGAAATCGGGCAGCACGCCGATGCCCGCCCCTTCCGCGATCATGCGATGCTGCATGTTGATGCTGGTCGCGCGCAGGCTGGCCTCCAGCCCCGCCTCCACCTCGTCCAGATAATCCAGTTCTGGCGAGAAGATGAATTCGGGCACATAGCCGACCAGCACATGGCCGCGCAGGTCGGCGGCGCTGCCGGGCGTGCCCGCCTGCGCCAGATAGGCGGGGGATGCGTAGAGGTGCAGGCGATAGTCGCCCATGCGCCGGACCGACAGCCGCCCCCGTTGCGGCCGGGCGAGCATGACCGCCATGTCCGCTTCCCGCTTGGACGGGTTGAGGAAGCCCGACGCGGTGATGAGGTCCAGCCGGATGCCGGGATGGCGGCGGCTGAAATCGGCCAGGCCCGGCGCCAGCACCCAGGTGCCGAAACCTTCGGCCACAGAGAGGCGCACCTGTCCGCTCAGATGATGTTCGCGGCCGGTCGCCTCCTCCATGGCGGCCAGGGCAGCGCTTTCGATGCTTTCGGCATGGTGGAGCAGCGCCTGGCCATGGGCGGTCAGGGTGCGCTCCCCTGCCCCCAGTTCGAACAGTTCGGGGCCGAGCGCGCGCTCCAGCCGGGCGAGGCGGCGGGCGATGGTGGTCGCGTCGATGCCCAGGGCGCGGGCGGCGGGAGCGATCTTGCGCGTGCGCGCCACCGCCAGAAAGACCCTGATATCGTCCCAATCGAACATCGCTCGCCGCGCCCCGTCTGCAAAATCGCTGCATCGCTATGCAGAACTGCGTTGTTGCAGGCAATTCCGCATTCTATCTAAGGGAAAGTTCAAAGCGCATGTCAGGAGAGTTTGTGGGCCAGTTCGATCTCACCGAGGACCAGTTGGCCATTCAGGAGATGGCGCGCCGGTTCACCGCCGATGCGATCACGCCCTTCGCGGCGGAGTGGGACGAAAAGCATATCTTTCCCCGCGAGACCATCCGCGCCGCGGCGGAACTGGGCTTCGGCAGCATCTATGTGTCGGAGGAAGCGGGCGGCATCGGGCTGGGGCGGCTGGAGGCCGCGCTGATCATGGAGGCGATGGCCTATGGCTGTCCGTCGACCAGCGCCTTCATCTCCATCCACAATATGGCCGCATGGATGATCGACCGGTTCGGTTCGCAGGCGGTGAAGGACAAATATCTCCCCTCCATGGTGCCGATGGAGCGGATCGGCAGCTATTGCCTGACGGAGGCGGGTTCGGGGTCCGACGCGGCGGCGCTGAAGACGCGGGCGGTGAAGGACGGCGATCATTATGTGGTCACCGGGTCCAAGCAGTTCATCTCCGGCGGCGGAGAGAATGAGATTTATGTCGTGATGGTCCGTACCGGGGACGAGGGTCCGAAGGGCATAAGCTGCCTGGTCATCGAGAAGGATATGGCGGGCGTCAGCTTCGGCGCGCAGGAGCGCAAGCTGGGCTGGCATTCGCAGCCGACCGCGCAGGTGAATTTCGACGGGGTGCGGGTGCCGGTCGAAAATCTGGTCGGGGGCGAAGGCGAGGGATTCCGCATCGCGATGATGGGGCTGGACGGCGGGCGGCTGAATATCGGGGCCTGCTCGCTGGGCGGGGCGCAGCGCTGCATCGACGAGGCGCTGAGCTACACCAGGGATCGCAAACAGTTCGGGCAGAGCATCGCCGATTTCCAGAATACGCAGTTCATGCTGGCGGACATGGAGACGGAATTGCAGGCGGCGCGGACGCTGCTCTATGCGGCGGCGGTCAAGGTGACGGAGAATGCGCCGGACAAGACGCGCTTTGCCGCCATGGCGAAGCGGCTGGCAACGGATACGGGATCTTCGGTGGTCGACCGGGCGCTGCAACTGCATGGCGGCTACGGCTATCTGATGGACTATCCGGTCGAGCGTTTCTGGCGCGACCTGCGTGTGCATTCGATCCTGGAAGGCACCAATCAGGTCATGCGGATGATCATCGCCCGCGACATGCTGCGGCAGTGAGCGGGGATTTTATGACTGATCAGGTGCTGATTTCACTCGACAATGGCGTGGGGCGGATAAGGCTGAACCGGCCCAAGGCGATCCATGCGCTGACCACCGAAATGTGCGACGCGATCATTGCGGCGCTGCTGGCCTGGCGGGAGGATGAGAGCGTCGTCGCGGTGATGCTGGACCATGCCGAGGGTCGCGGTTTTTGCGCGGGCGGCGACATCGCCATGATCGCGAACAGCGCCAGGGGGGATTGTTCGGAGGCGGAGCAGTTCTTCTTCACCGAATATCGGATGAACCATCTGCTGTTCGTCTATGAAAAGCCGATCGTGGCGTTCATCGACGGCATCGTCATGGGCGGGGGCGTGGGGATTTCCGATCCGGCGCGCTATCGCGTGGCGACGGAGCGGACGACCTATGCCATGCCGGAAACGGGCATCGGGCTGTTTCCCGACGTGGGCGGCGGCTGGTTCCTGCCCCGCTTGCCGGGGCGGACCGGGGCGTGGCTGGCGACGACGGGGGCGCGGATCAAGGGCGCGGATTGCGCGGCCATCGGCATCGCGACCCATTATATGGCTTCGGACAAGCTGGAGGCGGTGAAGGCGCGGATCGTCGCCGATCCTGACGGACTGGCCGAGATATTGGACGAGATGGCCGACGTGCCGCCGCCTTCGGCCTGGGAAGCGCATCGGGACGAGATCGACCGGCTGTTCGCTTCGGATCGGTTCGAGGATATTTTGGCGGCGCTGGAGGCTGAGGGGTCGGACTGGGCGCGGGAGCAGCTTGCCACCCTGACCACCAAGTCGCCGCAGACGATCAAGGTGGCGCTGCGACAGATGGTGGAGGGCGCCGCCTTCACCGATTTTGCCGACAATATGCGCAACGAATATCGCATCGGCCATCATGTCATTCGCCGTCCCGATTTCATCGAGGGCGTGCGGGCGGTGATCTTCGACAAGGATAATGCGCCGCGATGGAATCCGGCGCGGGCGGAGGATGTGACGGACGAACTGGTCGACAGCCTGTTCGCGCCCCTGCCCCCGGAAAAGGAATGGACGCCGCTGCCCGAATTGCGCGGCTGACAGGAAGAAGGAGTGCCTTGAGATGAGCCAGACCATCGCCTTTATCGGCCTGGGCAATATGGGCGGCGGCATGGCCGCCAATCTGTTGAAGAACGGCTTTGCCGTGCGGGCCTTCGACCTGTCGGAAGAGGCGCTGGCCAAGGCGGTCGAAGCGGGCGCGGTGCGTTGCGCCAGCGCGGCGGAGGCGGTGGCGGGCGCCGATGCGGTCGTCACCATGCTGCCTGCGGGCAAGCATGTGGAGAGCGTCTATCAGGGCGAGGTGTTCGGCGCGGCGAAGGCGGATGCGCTGTTCCTCGATTGCTCCACCATCGACGTCGCGACGGCGCGGCGGGTGGAGGAGGCCGCCGCCGCCAAGGGTTTCGAAATGGTCGACGCGCCGGTCTCCGGCGGCATCGCGGCGGCCAATGGCGGCACGCTGACCTTCATGGTCGGCGGCACGGAGCAGGCGTTCGGCCGGGCCAGGCCGATCCTGTCGGCCATGGGCAAGGCGGTGATCCATGCGGGCGGCGCGGGCAATGGGCAGGCGGCAAAGATCTGCAACAACATGCTGCTGGGCGCGACGATGGTGGCGACCTGCGAGACCTTCGCCATGGCGAAGAAGCTGGGGCTCGATCCGCAGACTTTCTACGACATTTCCAGCGTGTCGTCGGGGCAGAGCTGGTCGATGACCAGCTATTGCCCGGTGCCGGGCGTGGGGCCGCAAAGCCCGTCGGACAATGGCTATCAGGGCGGTTTCGCCGTGGGGCTGATGCTGAAGGATCTGAAGCTGGCGAGCGAAGCGGCGGCTTCGGTCGGGGCGAGCGTGCCGATGGGGAATGCGGCGGAGTCGCTTTATCAAATGCTCGCCAATCGGGGCGAGGCTGGGCGGGATTTTTCGCTGATGATCGAGATGTTGGAGGGGAAGTGAGGCTTCGTCTTCCAGTGGCTTTACGGAGGGGTAGAATACAAGCCTATCCTATTCCTCCCCATCGATAGATGGGGAGGGGGACCAGCCGAAGGCTGGTGGAGGGGAAATGGCACGACCTCCGAAATTCCCCTCCACCATTCGCTTCGCGAACGTCGAAGAGAGTCGCGCGCCTCTCTTCGACCCTCCCCACGCTTCGCGTAGGGAGGATTTAGTGTTCGCTATTATCGCGCCAAATGCTTTTCAGCGGCCCTTCCACACACCGGCACGCTTTTCGACGAAGGCTTCCATGCCTTCCTTCTTGTCTTCGGTCGCGGTCAGGATCTGGAACAGGCGGCGTTCGGTCAATATGCCCTGAGCAAGGCCTGTCTCGAACGCCAGATTGACCATTTCCTTGTTCACCATCGCGGCCATGGGCGGCATTCCGGCAATGGTCGCGGCGGTCTTGAGCGCGTCTTCCAGCAGGTCCGCCGCCGGGACGATCCGCGCCACCAGGCCGGCGCTTTCCGCTTCCTGCGCGCCCATCATGCGGCCGGTCAGGCACATTTCCATCGCCTTCGCCTTGCCGACGGCGCGGGTCAGGCGTTGCGATCCGCCCATGCCCGGCGCCACGCCCAGCTTGATTTCGGGCTGGCCGAATTTCGCGGTGTCGGCCGCCAGGATGAAGTCCGCCATCATCGCCAGTTCGCACCCGCCGCCCAGCGCGAAACCGGCGACCGCCGCGATCCACGGCTTGCGGGTGGCGACGACCTTGCTCTGCCAGCCGGAGAAGAAATCCTCCAGGAAGAAATCCGCCGCCTCCTTTTCCACCATCTCCTTGATGTCCGCGCCTGCCGCGAACGCCTTTTCACTGCCGGTCAGGACTAGGCAGCGCTGCGACGGATCGGCATCATAGGCCGCGAAGGCCGCGCCCAGATCCTTCAGCACCTGGCTGTTCAGCGCATTCAGCGCCTGCGGACGGTTGAGCGTAACCAGCGTCACCGCATCGCGCTGTTCCACCAGGAGGGTTTCATATGCCATTGCCGTCTCCCTTCATTGATCCGTGGCGATCCGCTCTATGCAGCGCGGCGGCCCTTGACCAGCCCTTGGGAGCCGCATCTTCGCAGCCGCTATCGGCACAGATGCATGAAGTCCCGGTCATAGCTGCGCAGATGCGCGCCGCCGTCAATATAGAGGATCTGCCCGGTCACGGCACCGGCGCCCGCCAGATAAAGCACGGCTTCGACGATCTGCTCAGCCTGCGGCAGACGCGCCAGCGGCATCATCGCGGCCAGCCGTTCCATCTGGCCGTCGTCATAGTCGGGCGTCGCGATGGTGAGGCCGGGCGCGACCGCATTGACCCTGATCTGCGGCGCCAAGGTGGAGGCGGACAGCCGCGTCAGCCCCGCCAGCGCCATTTTGGAGAGCGTATAGGCCAGTTGGTCGCCATGGGGATGGTCGATCCGCTGGTCCAATATGTTGACGATGCACCGATCCCCCGTGCCGGCCGGAATGGTGGCGAACGCCTTGGTCAGCAGCGTTGGCGCGGCGCAATTGACGGCATAATGGCGCATCAGGTCGTCGGCGCCGACGCTGTCAAGCCGATCCTGACCGAAGATCGCCGCGCTGTTGACGAGGACATCGGGCGGCCGGCCGAAGCGTTCCGCCACCAGCGCCACCAGTTCCTCCGCCCCTTCGGGATCGCTGAAATCGACGGTGAAGCCCTCCCATTCGGTCGCATTCTCCTCCAGCGCCAGCGCCAGATGGGAATCGAGCCGGGTATCGTGGCTGCCATGGATCGCCAGCGAATAGCCGGCCCGTGCAAAGGCGGCGGCGATGATGCCGCCCAGCCGCCGATGGCCGCCCGTCACCAGCGCCAGCCGCTTTTGCGCCAGCGGACGCGCGCCCGCCTGCTCCTCGCGCTTCCGGGGGCCTCCAAGCGGCCGATAGGCGGGGACTTCCTCTTCGTTCACGATGCTATCAGCTTCAGCACTTCTTCGCGGCTCTTTTCATCGTCGCGGAAGACGCCGAGCATGCGGCTGGTCTTCATGACGACATTGGGCGTGCGCACGCCGCGCCCGGTCATGCAGCCATGGGTCGCCTCCACCACGACGGCGACGCCCTGGGGCCTCAGATGTTCCCAGATGCAATTGGCGACCTCCGAAGTCAGCCGTTCCTGCACCTGGAGCCGATGGGCGAAGGCATGCAGCACGCGAGCCAGCTTCGATATGCCGACGACATATTGGCCGGGCAGATAGGCGATATGCACCACGCCCACAATGGGCGCCATATGATGTTCGCAATGCGACTGGAACGGAATGTCCTTCAGCAGCACGATGTCGTCATAGCCGCCGACTTCGTGAAAGATGCGCGAAAGATGATAGGCCGGATCGTCGTCATAGCCGCGGCAATATTCCTTCCACGCCCGCGCCACGCGTTCGGGCGTTTCGACCAGCCCTTCCCGTTCCGGATCGTCGCCCGACCAGCGGATCAGCGTCCGGATCGCTTCGGCCACGTCCGCCGGAACAGGAATCTTGATCGACTCGCCCGCTGTTTCGGCATCGGGATCATATTCCATGGACGTCACCACTCCTTTGTTGCTTCCGGGCATATGGCGTCAGATCGGCCGGAACGCCAGCCCCTTCGCCCCGCTGGACAGAACATGCCGGCGGTGGCACATGCGGAGGAAACCGGATCAACCGGGTCGCCTCAAATCATCATAGCGGAACCATGCGGACCGAACAGATCGCCGCCGTACTCCTTGCAGCGGGCACTTCCTCTCGTTTCGGCGAGGAGGACAAGCTGATGGCCGAATGGCGGGGCAAGCCCGTCGCGGTCCATGCGCTGGAAACCATCGCCTCCATGATCTTCGCGGAGCTGGTGGCGGTGGTGCGTCCCATTGGCCAGGCGCCGGTGCTGCATCGCCGGCTGGAGCGGCGCGGCTATTCGATCCTGGTCAACGACCGCCCGGAGGACGGCATATCGGGCAGCATCATCCGCGCCGTCGAACATGTCATGCCGATGCGGAAATGCCGCGGCATATTGATCTGCCTGGCTGACATGCCGGACGTGCCGCAGACACATTACAACCGCATATGCCTGGCGGCGGAGGACATCCGTTCCGTCGTGGCCAGCACCGACGGCTTTTCCGCATCGCCCCCCGCCTTCATCGGACGGAAGCATTTTCCCGAGCTTCTGGCGCTGCGCGGGGACCAGGGAGCGCGGGCGCTGCTCAGCCATGGCGTGCAGATCGAAACCATGGGCGCCAGCCTGCGCGACATCGACACGCCCGACGATCTGGCGGAACGGCGGCCGGAATAGCCGATCAGCTCGACCGGGTGGGATCGGTCATGGGATCGCCCATTTCCCGCGGATCGGCCGAACGGCTCAGCGGCAGCGAACCCGTCTGACGCTCCAGCATGCGATGGACGACGGGCGGATCGGGGCCGCCGTGCAAAGCGTGGATCGCCTTGCTGTTCGCCATGTCGGCAACGGTCCGCCGGCTGTTGTGGCGGACATAGTCGAGCCAGGTCGACACATGATAGCGCTCCACCCACAGCTCCGGATCGCTGAGGTCGCGCAGCAGCGACCAGCCCTGGGCGCCGTCGCGGCGGCGGATGCGGCGGCGTTCGCTCATCGCCGCGAGGAAGGGGACGACCGATCCGGGGGCTATGCGATATTCGATGGTGACGACCACGGGGCCGCTGCGAGGCTCGATCGGCACGGTCGTCTGCGGTTCCCGCCACAGATTTTGAAGATCGAGATTCTGTTCCCCCGTCTGCACCAGCGGACGCACATAGCCGATCAGCGCCGAAGCGAACTGGACGGCCGCCGCGCCATAGAGGGCGACCAGGACGCCATGATCCTCCGCCAGGGTGCCGAACAGCCATGCGCCCCCCGCCATGCCGCCGAAGGCGACCATCTGGTACAGGGCGACGGCCCGGGCCACGACCCAGCGGGGCGCGGACATCTGGACCGACACGTTGAAGGTGGAAAGCGCGATCACCCAGCCCGCGCCGGCCAGCAGCAGCCCGGCCAACGCCACGATCAGCCAGTCGCTGACCGCCATCAGCACCGTCCCGGCCGCAAGCGCCAGGGCGGCCGAGCGCACGATGGCCTCCACCGCGAAACGGCGGCGCAACTGCCCCGTCGACAGCGCCCCCAGCACCGCGCCGATGCCGAAGGCGCCGCTGAGCGCGCCGAAGGTCAACGCGCCCCCGCCCAGCAGGTCGCGCGCCACCAGCGGCATCATCGCCGAAACGGCGCTCGCCCCGATGCCGAACGCCGCGCTTCGCAACAGCACGACCTGGATGTGCGGCGACATCGCGACATAGCGGACACCCGCGCGCATCGCGTGGCCGATGCGTTCGCGCGGGAGCAACTGGGGCGGCAGTTCCGGACGCCAGCGGGCGAGCACCGCGACCAGGCCCACATAGCTGACGGCGTTGACCAGGAAGGCCGCCGCCGCGCCGGCCGCCGCGACGATGACGCCGCCCAGCGCCGGGCCAATGCTGCGCGCCATGTTGAAGCCCATGGAATTGAGCGAGACGGCATGGGGCAAGGCCGCCCTGGGCACCATATCCCCCACCGCCGCCTGCCAGGCCGGACCGTTGATCGCGGTGGCGCATCCCACCAGGAAGGTGAAGCCCAGCAAGGCCCAGGGCGTCACCCACCCCATCCAGGCGAACAGCGCCAGCAGGGCGGAAACGACGAGCATGAACAATTGGCAGGCCAGCATCACCAATCGCCGGTCGCTATTGTCCGCCACCGCGCCTGCCCAGAGCGACAGCAGCATGATCGGCAGGGTCGTCGCCGCCGGAACCAGCGCGATCATCTGGGGCGAGGCGGAAAGCGAGGTCATCATCCACTGTGCGCCCACGGACTGGATCAGCCCGCCGAAATTGGAGGCGAGGCTGGCCCACCAGATCGCGCGGAAGATCGGGATCGACAGGGGCGACGGCGCTTCGGTGGGGTCCGACTCAGACACGCTCCCCATCAAGCGGAATAAGGCGGTCGGGTCAAATCCGCGAATCATGGAAGGACGGGAATCGTCCGGGAAGCCAGACGGAATGCCAGAGGGAATGGAGGCATGCGTCGGGATGACGTTACGGCTCGGCGGTTTGACGATTGAGACTTGCACTTTACGTAAACGTAAATACATTTGCAGCGATCATCCGGCGCCCCCAACGGAGAGGAATGGACAGCCATGGAAGCCTATATCTACGATGCCGTCAGGACACCCCGGGGCCGGGGCAAGGCCGACGGCTCGCTGCACGAAATCACCCCCATCCAACTGGCGACGCAGGTGCTGGAAGCGGTGCGGGACCGGACGGAGATCGACACCGCCGATGTCGACGACGTGATCCTGGGCTGCGTCAGTCCGGTCGGGGAACAGGGCGCGGACATCGCGCGCGTCGCGGTGTTGAACGCCGATTATGACCAGACCGTGCCGGGGGTGCAGATCAACCGCTTCTGCGCTTCGGGCCTGGAGGCCGTGAACATGGCGGCCGCGAAGGTCTATTCGGGCGAAGCGGGCCTTGCCATCGGCGGCGGCGTCGAGTCGATGAGCCGCGTGCCGATGGCTTCCGACGGCGGCGCCTGGGCGATGGATCCGGCGGTGGCCTACAAGACCTATTTCGCGCCGCAGGGCATCGGCGCCGACGTGATCGCGACCAAGTTCGGGATCAGCCGCGACGATGTCGACGCCTATGCCGTCGAAAGCCAGAAGCGGGCCAAGCGGGCGTGGGACGAAGGGCGCTTCGGCAGGTCGATCGTTCCGGTGAAGGACCTCATCGGCCAGGTCGTCCTGGACCATGACGAACATATGCGGCCCGACGCGACGATGCAGTCGCTGGCCTCCCTGAAACCCAGCTTCGCCGCGATGGGCGAGGAAATGCCGGGCTTCGACGCCGTCGCCCTGCTCCGCTATCCGGAACTGGAGAAGGTCAATCACGTCCACCATGCCGGAAACAGCAGCGGCATCGTCGACGGCGCGGCCGCCGTGCTGGTCGGCAACAAGGCGATGGGCGAGAAATACGGCCTCACGCCCCGCGCGCGGATCAAGGCCATGGCCTCCATCGGGTCGGAGCCGCTGATCATGCTGACCGGGCCGGAATATGTCGCCGACAAGCTGTTGAAGCGGGCGGGCATGAGCAAGTCCGACATCGACATCTGGGAATTGAACGAGGCCTTCGCCAGCGTCGTGCTGCGCTACATACAGGCGATGGATCTCGACCATGACAGGATCAACGTCAATGGCGGCGCGATCGCCATGGGCCATCCGCTGGGCGCGACCGGGGCGATGGTGCTGGGCACCGCGCTGGACGAGCTGGAACGGTCCGGCAAGGGCACCGCGCTCATCAACCTGTGCGTCGGCGCGGGCATGGGCACCGGGATCATCATCGAGCGGGTTTGAACATTGGAGCCGTTCGTCCTGAGTAGCCATTGAGCGAAGTCGAAATGGCGTATCGAAGGATCAATGCTTCGATACGGGTCTTCGACAAGCTCAGCCCCTACTCAGCACGAACGGCGGCAGGAAAGGTTGCCCAAAATGCAGAGCATCAATTTCGACATAGACGGCGACGGCATCGCCACGCTGACCATCGACGTTCCCGGCCAGTCCATGAACGTCATCGGCCCGGATTTCATGGCCGATCTGGACGCGGCGATCACGCGCATCGCGTCCGAGGAGGCGATCAGGGGCGCGGTGATCGCGTCGGGCAAGGACAGCGGGTTCATGGCGGGCATGGACCTGAAATATTTCGGGTCGATGCTGGGCGGCGAGAGCGGGAAGCGCCCCTCCCCCGCCGCGATCTTCGACAAGGTCTTCGTGCTGAACCAGTTGCTCCGGCGGCTGGAGACATGCGGCAAGCCGGTCGCCTGCGCCATAGAGGGCACCTGCGTCGGCGGCGGGTTCGAACTGGCGCTGGCCTGTCACCGCCGCGTGGTGGGCGACAGCCCGAAGACGCAGCTTGGCCTGCCGGAAATATTGATCGGCCTGTTCCCCGGCGGCGGCGGGTCGCAGCGCCTGCCGCGCATCATGGGCGTGCAGGCGTCGCTGATGTACATGTTGCAGGGCAAGCTGTTCCGTCCCGCCGAAGCGGCGATGATGAAGGTCGTCGATGAGGTCGTGCCGCAGGGCATGGCGGTCGAAAAGGCGAAGGACTGGGTGAAGGCCAACCCCAACGCCTCCGTGCAGCCGTGGGACGTCAAGGGATTCAAGGTGCCGGGCGGCGCGGGCGGGTTCAACCCCGGCTTCGCGCAGACCATGGCGGGCGCGCTGCCGATGACGCTGAAGCAGACCCAGCGCAACATGAACGCGCCGATTGCGCTGCTGTCCGCCGTCTATGAAGGCATCACCCTGCCCATGGATCGCGCCGTCCGGATCGAGAGCAAATATTTCGCCAAGGTCGCGGCCGACCCGCAGGCGGCGAACATGGTCCGCAGCCTGTTCGTCAACAAGCAGGCGGCCGAGCGCGGGGCGCGGCGGCCCAAGGACCAGCCCAAGGCCCCGACGAAGAAGCTGGCCATGCTGGGCGCGGGCATGATGGGCGCGGGCATCGCGACCGTGGCCGCGCAGGCGGGCATGGAGGTCGTGCTGTTCGACCGCGACCAGGCCTATGCCGAAAAGGGCAAGGCCCATGTCGAGGAGGTACTGAAGAAGCGGCTGGGCAAGGGTCTGACGCCGGAGAAGATGGTGGAGACGCTGGCCCGCGTGACGCCGACCACCGACTATGCGGCGCTGGCCGGGGCGGACTTCGTGATCGAGGCGGTGTTCGAGGATGTCGCCATCAAGGCGGAAGTGACGAAGAAGGTGGAGGAAGTGCTGGGCGCGGACGTCATCTTCGGGTCCAACACCTCCACTTTGCCGATCACCAAGCTGGCCAGGGCATGGTCGAAGCCGGAGAATTTCATCGGCGTCCATTTCTTCTCTCCGGTCGAGAAGATGCCGCTGGTGGAGATCATCCTGGGCAAGGAAACCGGCCCGGCCGCCATCGCCAAGGCGCTGGATTTCGTCAGCCAGATCCGCAAGACGCCCATCGTCGTCAATGACGCGCGCGGCTTCTACACCTCGCGCTGCTTCGCCACCTATGTGCAGGAAGGCGTGGAGATGGTGGCGGAGGGGATCAACCCGGCGCTGATCGAAAATGCCGGGCGGCAACTGGGCATGCCCGTGGGGCCGCTGGCCGTGGGGGACGAGGTTTCGCTGGAGCTGGCCCACAAGATCATCGTCGCGGCGCGCAAGGAACTGGGCGACGCCTATGTCGCGCAGCCGTCCGACGCGGTGATGGAGCGGATGGTCGGACTGGGACGGCTGGGCCGGAAGAGCGCCAAGGGCTGGTATGACTATCCCGAAGGCGGGAAGAAGCATCTGTGGCCGGGCCTGGCGGAGATGTTCCCGCCCGCCGCCGTGCAGCCCGGCGTGGAGGCGGTGAAGGAGCGGCTGCTCTATCGCCAGTTGATCGAATGCGCCCGCTGTTTCGAAGAAGGCGTGCTGGAGACGCCGGAGGACGGCGACATCGGCGCAATCTTCGGCTGGGGCTTCGCGCCCTATACCGGCGGGCCGTTCAGCCATATGGACACGGTCGGCATCGGCGCTGTCGTGGCGGTGCTGGATCGGCTGGCGGCGGCGCATGGGGCGCGGTTCGCCCCCACCGCGCAGTTGCGGGAGATGGCGGCCAGCGGCGCGACCTTCTATCGGCCCGTTTCGTCCCGCGCCGCCGCATGAATGGGGTGGGAATTGTCGCCAAGCTGATCTAGTCCTGATCGGCGAAGGGCTGTAGCTTTTCTCTCCGTCATGCTGAACTCGTTTCAGCATCCATTTCGCCTTCGGCAAGACCGGAGCGTGGGGCACAATGGATGCTGAAACGAGTTCAGCATGACGGTTGAGGGAAAACAGCGGCCCTGATCTATCGGGAGACCTTCAGTTTATGAGCGACGCTTTTGCTGGCCCTCGGCCGACGGTTCTGGTCACGGGCGGGGCCGGCTATATTGGCAGCCATGCCGTGTTGGCGCTGCGCGACGCGGGTTATGGCGTCGTGGTGATCGACAATCTGGTGACGGGTTTCCGCTGGGCGGTGCCTGATGATGTGGCCTTCGTTCAGGGGGATATTTCCGACCAGCCGCTGGTGCAGCGGACTTTGCGCGACCATGGCGTGAAGGCGGTGATGCATTTCGCCGGATCGGTCGTGGTGCCGGAATCGGTCGAAAATCCGCTGAAATATTATCATAACAACAGCGCCAAGACCCGCGACCTGATCGAAAGCGTCGTGACGGTGGGCGTGCCGCATTTCATCTTTTCCTCGACGGCGGCGACCTATGGGATTCCGGAGGAAAGTCCGGTCAGGGAAACGACGCCGCAGCGGCCGATCAATCCCTATGGCATGTCGAAGCTGATGACCGAATATATGCTGCGCGACGTCAGCGCGGCGCATGCGATGAACTTCTGCGCGCTGCGTTATTTCAACGTCGCCGGGGCCGACCCGGCGGGGCGGACCGGGCAGTCGACGGCGGGCGCGACCCATCTGATCAAGGTGGCGGTGGAAGCGGCGCTGGGCAAGCGGAGCCATGTTTCGGTGTTCGGGACGGATTTCGACACGCCGGACGGGACCGGGGTGCGCGACTATATCCATGTCACCGATCTGGCGGCGGCGCATGTGCTGGCGCTGGAGGCCCTGATGGCCCGGCCGGAGCAGAATTACCTGCTCAATTGCGGCTATGGACGCGGTTTTTCGGTGCTGGAGGTGCTGGATGCCGTGGACCGGGTGACGAACCTGAAGATCGACCGGCGGATGGAGGGGCGGCGCGCGGGCGATCCGGACGCGCTGATCTCCGACAATCGGGCGATCATGGCCGAATTTCCGTGGAAGCCGCAATATGCCGATCTGGACCAGATCGTGACCCATGCCCTGGCCTGGGAGCGCAGGCTGACGGAGATCCGGGGGGAGTGACGCCATGCCGACCGAACATCTTTTCGTAGATGGGGCGCTGGCGGCGGCGGACATGGCGCGGCGGATCGCCATGATATTGGGCGACGCCATCGCGCAGCGGGGGGTGGCGGCCATCGCCCTGTCGGGCGGGCGGTCGCCGAGGCCGGTGCTGGAGGCTCTGGCGGGCGCGGCGCTGGATTGGGACAAGGTGATCGTGACGCTGGTCGATGAGCGTTGGGTCGCGCCGGACCATGCAGACAGCAATGAGCGGCTGGTGCGCGAGACCTTGTTGCAGGGGAAGGCGGCGGCGGCGCGCTTCGTGCCGATGAAGAATAAGGCGGTGGACGCCTATGCCGGGCAGGCGGAATGCGAGGCGGCCTTTGCCGCCCTGCCCTGGCCGCTGGACATCGTGCTGCTGGGCATGGGGGAGGATGGGCATACCGCTTCGCTGTTTCCGGGGGCTGCGGAACTGGCCGAGGGGCTTTCGACCGGGGCCTTGACGCTGGCGGTGACGCCGCCCGCCGCGCCGCACCAGCGCATGTCGATGAGCGCCGCGGCGATATTGGCGAGCCGTCATATATTTTTGCAGATCGGGGGGCGGCGAAGAAGGCGGTTTATGACCGGGCTTTGGCGGGAGGACCGGTGGAGGAATTGCCGGTCCGGGTGGCGCTTTGCCAGCATGGGGTGTCGGTGGAGGTGTGGATTTCGGAATAGGTTCAGTCGCGCGGCTTGTGCTTTGAGAAGAGATAGCGCCAGACGCCGACCAGGTTGATGCCGAGCAGGGCTATATTCTGAAAGCCGATGCCTTCGCTGTCTTCGGACAGGAAACCCCAGGCGATCAGGGCTATCGAGGAAGTCACGAACAGTATGAACGCCCAGCCGGTGATGCGGCGGCCCAGGTTCAGCGAGACGATGAGGGCGGCGACGGTCGCGGCGGCGGCGCCATAATATTGCAGGGCGTCGAGGATGGTTTCGTTCACCCACGTCCAACGCGGCAATTGTGACAAGGTTGCGGGGCGGGTAAGAGGCGGCGCATGGTTGCCAATATCGATCCTTTTCACGCCATCGCTATCAGCCGGGAAGCCCACAGGCTGGAGGCGGAGGGGCGGTCCATCCTGCATATGGAGTTCGGCCAGCCTTCGACCGGGGCCCCGTCCGCCGCCATTGCGGAGGCCCATGCGGTGCTGGACCGCGACCCGATGGGCTATTGGGAAAGCCCGGCGCTCAAGGAGCGGATCGCGCTGCATTATCGGGAACGCTATGGCGTGGCGGTGGAGGCGGAGCAGATATTGCTCACCTGCGGGGCTTCGCCGGGGTTGGTGCTGGCGCTGAGCGGCCTGTTCGCGCCAGGAGCGCGGGTGGCGACGGCGCGGCCGGGCTATGTCGCCTATCGCAACACGTTGAAGGCGCTCTATCTGGAGCCGGTGGAGATCGGTTGCGGGCCGGCCGAGCGGTACCAGATCGGGGCGGCGGCGCTGGAGGCGCTGGACCCGGCGCCCGATGGCGCGATCATCGCCAGCCCCGCCAATCCCACGGGAACCATCATTCCCGCAGAGGAAATGGCGCATATCGCGCAGGTTTGCCGGACGCGAAATATTCGGATCGTGTCGGACGAGATCTATCACGGGCTGAGCTATGGCGAGCCGGCGCGGTCGATGCTGGAATTCGCGCCGGACGCCGTCGTCGTGAACAGCTTTTCCAAATATTTTTCCATGGCCGGCTGGCGGCTGGGCTGGGTGGTCTTTCCGCCGGACCTGATCGAAACGGCGCGGGCGCGCATGGGCAACCTGTTCCTGACGCCGCCTTCCCTGGCGCAGCATGCGGGGTTGAAGGCGTTCGACTGCATCGATGAGCTGGAGGGGCATGTCGCCACCTACCGGCGCAACCGGGAACTGCTGCTGGCCGCCCTGCCCGCCTTGGGACTGAAGGAGATCGCGCCGCCCGACGGCGCCTTCTACATCTATGCGGATGTCGGCCATCTGACCGATGACAGCCTGGCCTTTTGCCGCAAACTGCTGCGCGAAACCGGCGTGGCCACGGCGCCGGGAATCGATTTCGATCCGGTCGACGGGCACCGGCACATCCGTTTCAGCTTCGCGGTCTCCACCGACCGGGTGGAGGATGCCATCGCCCGGATGATCCCTTGGTTCGGGCAGCAGGGCGCGACAAGCGATTGACCGGCACGATCAAGGCAGAAATCGGTCAAGCGGAAGGATGGAAAGCCGCATCAGGCAGGCCCTTCGATGCGGATGATCGAAAGGGATGGTGCGGGCGGTCGGAATCGAACCGACACTCCTTTCGGAACCGGATTTTGAGTCCGGCGCGTCTACCAGTTTCACCACGCCCGCATGTCATGGCCGTGCGCCAAATGGCAAAATCGGCGGCCAGCGTCCAGCCAAAAATCAACGCTTCCGCCCTCTCGCGGTTGCGAGATGAATGTCGCGGCGATAGCCTGCTTGCGTAACGAGGGCCGCAGGCTATAAGGGCGGCTTCGTGCAGACCTGAAAACACCAAACGGAAAAGGGGTATCCTTTGACCGAGCCGTCTGCCACGTTCCTGTTGTTCGGCGCCACCGGCGACCTGGCGCACAGGATGATCTTTCCTTCGCTCTACAATCTGCTGGCCGACGGGCTGTTGCCGGACGATTTCCTGATCATCGCGTCGGGGCGGTCGGAATTCACCGACGAAGAATTTCGCGCCGACATCGACAAGGCGCTGCGGAAATTTTTGGCGGCCGACCGTTATGATGCGGAGATTGCGGAGCGGCTGCGCGCCATCATCGTCTATCAGCCGGTGGAGGCGGGCAATGCCGCGCAGTTCAAGGCGCTGGGCGAGCGGCTGGACGGGCGGCTGGACAAGGGCGTGTCCGTCTATCTGTCGACGCCCCCTTCCCTCTTCGCGCCGACCGCGCAGGGGCTGGCCGAGGCGGGGCTGATCACGCCGAAGACGCGAATCGCGATGGAAAAGCCGATCGGCAAGGATCTGGCCTCCTCCAAAGAAGTGAATGACGGCATCGGCGCCCTGTTCGCGGAGGAGCAGATTTTCCGCGTCGACCATTATCTGGGCAAGGAAACGGTCCAGAACCTGCTGGCGCTGCGTTTCGGCAATGTGATGTTCGAACCGCTGTGGAACGCCACCGCCATCGACCATGTGCAGATCACCGTGGGAGAGACGGTGGGGCTGGAGGGCCGGGTTTCCTATTATGACGGGGTCGGCGCGCTGCGCGACATGGTGCAGAACCATGTGCTGCAAATATTGTCGATCATCGCCATGGAGCCGCCCGCCCGCATGGACCCGACGTCTGTGCGCGACGAGAAGGTGAAGGCGTTGCGTTCGCTGCGCCCGATGACGGCGGAGACGGTGAAAACCCATAGCGTGCGCGGGCAGTATACGCCCGGCGCGGTCGGCGGGCAGATCGTCACCGGCTATGCCGACGAACTGGGCAAGCCGTCCGAAACCGAAACCTTCGTGGCGCTGAAGGCCCATATCGACAATTGGCGCTGGCAGGGCGTGCCCTTCTATCTGCGGACCGGCAAGCGGCTGCCCGCGCGCCAGTCGGAGATATTGATCCAGTTCAAGCCGGTGCGCCATTCCATTTTCGGCCGCAACGGCGGGTCCGGGCTGGAGCCGAACACCCTGATCATCCGCTTGCAGCCGGAGGAATATATCCGCCTGCTGATCATGAGCAAAAGGCCGGGGCTGGAGCGCGAGGTGCATCTGGAGGAGGTGACGCTGGACGTGTCGCTGACCGCCGCCTTCGCCGGGCAGCGCCGCCGGATCGCCTATGAACGGCTGATCCTGGACCTGCTGGCGGGCGACGCCACCCTGTTCGTGCGGCGGGACGAGGTGGAGGCGCAATGGACCTGGATCGATTCGATCATCGACGGGTGGAAGGAGGCGGGCGTGAAGCCTTCGCCCTATTCTTCGGGGAACTGGGGGCCGTCCTCAGCCATTGCCCTGATCGAAAGAGACGGAGCAAGCTGGAATGACTGATCTTCATCCGGTGATCGCCAGGGTCACCGAACGCATCGTGAAGCGCAGCGCCGCCTCGCGCCTGAAATATCTGAGCCTGATCGAGCGCGGGCGGGACGCGGGCACCAACCGCGACCAGCTTTCCTGCGGGAACCTGGCGCACGGCTTCGCCGCGAGCGGCGAAGACAAGGCTGTCATCCGCGCCGGGGCAGCGATGAATTTCGGCATCGTCACCGCCTATAACGACATGCTGTCGGCGCATCAGCCCTATGGCCGCTATCCGGAGCAGATCAAGCTGGCGGCGCGGGAGGTCGGCTGCACCGCGCAGGTGGCGGGCGGCGTTCCGGCCATGTGCGACGGGGTGACGCAGGGGCAGGCGGGCATGGACCTGTCGCTCTTTTCCCGCGACACCATCGCGCTGTCGACGGCCATCGCCCTGTCCCATGCGATGTTCGAGGGCGCGCTGCTGCTGGGCATTTGCGACAAGATCGTGCCGGGGCTGCTGATCGGGGCGCTGCGCTTCGGGCATCTGCCGACCATATTGATCCCCGCCGGGCCGATGCCTTCGGGGCTGGCGAACAAGGAAAAGGTGCGCATCCGCCAGCTTTATGCCGAGGGCAAGGTGGGCCGGGAGGAATTGCTGGAGTCCGAAAGCGCCAGCTATCATGGCGCGGGCACCTGCACCTTCTACGGCACGGCGAACAGCAACCAGATGATGATGGAGATGATGGGGCTGCACATGCCCGCCGCCTCTTTCGTGCATCCGGGCACTAAGCTGCGGCAGGAATTGACGCGGGCGGCGGTGCATCAATTGTCGCGCATCGGGTGGAACGGCGACGATTACCGGCCGCTGGGCCATTGCGTCGACGAGAAGGCCATCGTCAACGCGATCATCGGCCTGATGGCGACCGGCGGGTCGACCAACCATGCGATCCACCTGCCCGCCATTGCGCGGGCGGCGGGTATCGTCATCGACTGGACCGATTTCGCGGAGATTTCCGATGTCGTGCCGTTGCTGGCGCGGGTTTACCCGAACGGATCGGGCGACGTGAACAATTTCCATGCGGCAGGCGGGATTTCCTATGTGATCCGGGAGTTGCTGGGCAACGGGTTGTTGCATGGCGACATTCCGACCGTCGCCCGCCGGGGGCTGGCCGATTATGGGCAGGAGCCGGTGCTGGAGAATGAGGCGCTGACGTGGAAGGAAGTGCCGGAATCGCGGGATGAGAGCATCCTGCGGCCCGTGGCCCGTCCGTTCAGCCCGGATGGCGGCATGAAGCTGCTGTCCGGCAATCTGGGCCGCTGCGTCATGAAGGTGAGCGCAGTCGACAGGGAGCGCTGGACCATCGAGGCTCCGGCGGCGGTGTTCCACGATCAGGACGATGTGCTGCGGGCGTTCAAGGCGGGCGAACTGGAGCGCGATGTCGTGGTGGTGGTGCGCTTCCAGGGGCCGAGGGCGAACGGCATGCCCGAACTGCACAAGCTGACCCCGGCGCTGGGCGTGTTGCAGGATCGCGGGTTCCGCGTGGCGCTGGTGACGGACGGGCGCATGTCGGGGGCTTCGGGCAAGGTGCCGGCGGCAATCCATCTGTCGCCTGAGGCTTTGGGCGGCGGTCCTATCGGCAGGCTGCGCGACGGCGACATGGTGCGGGTCTGCGCGGAGACGGGCGAGATCGCGGCGCTGGTGGACGCGGCGGAGTGGGAGGCGCGGGACGTTCCGGCGGCTCCCCCTGCCCCCTATGATACGGGGCGCGAACTGTTCGCGCTGTTCCGGCATCATAGCGATCTGGCGGAGAGCGGCGCCTCGCCCATTCTGGCGGCGATGGAAAGCGAACTGTGAGGGGTTGCGCCTGAACGAACCTGTCATTCCCGCGAAGGCGGGAATCCATCTCCAAACCTGGCGGTTGGTGCGATGGCAGGAGATGGATTCCCGCCTTCGCGGGAATGACGACTGATATATTCAAGGCACGAAATATGACCGAGATCATCGCCGCCGACATCGGCGGCACCAATGCCCGTTTCGCCCGCGCCAAACTGGATGCGCGCAATGTTCCGACTTTGGGCAAGGTGCGCAAATATAAGGTGGCCGATTATCCCAGCCTTCAGGCCTGCTGGGCCGCGTTCGTGGAAGATGAGGGGGGCAAGCTGCCCAATGCCGCCTCCATCGCCTTCGCCACCGCCATCGGGCGGGAGGTGATCAAGCTGACCAACAGCGCCTGGGTGATCCGGCCCGATGCGCTGGACGAGGAACTGGGGCTGAAGCATCTGCGGCTGGTCAATGATTTCGAGGCGGTGGCCCATGCCGTGGCGCGCCTGCCCAAGGAAAATCTGCCGCTGCTGTTCGGGGAAGACAGGCCCTTTCCGCGTGACGGCGGGGTGACGATATTGGGGCCGGGCACCGGGCTGGGCGTGGCGATGATCGCCTTCGACGATGGCGAGCCGCATGTCATCGCGACCGAGGGCGGGCATCTGGACTTCGCGCCGCTCGATCCGCTTGAGGAGAAGATACTCGCCTATCTGCGCGACAAGTTCCTGCGCGTGTCGACGGAGCGGATCGTGTCGGGGCCGGGCCTCAACAATATCTACAAGGCGATGGCGACCATCGGCCATGACCGGGTCGTGCTGATGGAGGATGCCGAATTGTGGCAGGCGGCCATCGACGGCACCGACGAATTCGCGCGGGCGGCGTTCGATCGTTTCTGCATGTCCTACGGGTCGGTCGCGGGCGATCTGGCGCTGGCGCAGGGACCGCACACGGTGGTGCTGGCGGGCGGGCTGACGCAGCGGATGCGGGCCTTGCTGCCGCAGAGCGGGTTCCATCAGCGCTTCACCGCCAAGGGGCGGTTCGAGAGCCTGATGAAGGCGGTGCCGATCCGGCTCGCTTTGCATGACGAAATCGGGCTGTACGGCGCGGCCGCCGCCTTTCGGGAGAAGAGATGATGTCGCTGAGTCTAGAAGGGGTGATGCAACTGGCGCCGGTGATCCCGGTGCTGGTGGTCGACCGGGTCGAGGATGCGCTGCCGATTGCGCGGGCGCTTGTGAAGGGCGGCCTGCCCGCGCTGGAGGTGACGTTGCGGACGCCCGCCGCGCTGGACGTGATCCGGGAGATGGCGCAGGTCGAGGGTGCGGTGGTCGGCGCGGGGACGGTGCTGAATCCCGGGCAACTGGACGCGGCGATGGCGGCCGGGGCGCGCTTCATCGTCAGCCCCGGCCTGACCGAGCCTTTGGGCAAGGCGGCGATCGCGGCGGGCATTCCGTTCCTGCCGGGCACGGCGACGGCGGGCGACATCATGCGCGGGCTGGACATGGGGCTGTCGCATTTCAAATTCTTCCCGGCAGAGACTTCGGGCGGGCTGCCAGCGTTGAAGGCGCTGGCGGCGCCCTTGCATATGGCGCGATTCTGCCCGACCGGCGGGATCACGGCGGAAAGCGCGCCCAAATGGCTGGCGGAACCCTTCGTCAAATGCGTGGGCGGCAGTTGGGTGGTGCCCAAGGGGCCGGTCGACGCGGCGAGGATCGAGGCTTTGGCGAGGGCGGCGGCGGCGTTGCCGCGCTGATCTTGCGTCCGGGCGCGCTCCATCCTAGATGCGGGCGATGATCCCGCGTCGGCTGCTTCCCTCCCTGATCCTGTTCCTGTCCGGTTGCGCCAGCACCTTTCAGGGCTATCCGTCGCTCGCCAAGCGGGCGATAGAGGATGCGCCGATTGCCGAGGCGGCGCCCGCCCCCTCCCCGGTCGCGCCGGAGCCGGAGCTGGTCCGCGATGTGGACCGGCTGAAGGCGCAGGCCGAGGCGGGCGGCGCGGCGTTCGACCAGGCCTGGCCTGCGGCGGACGGGGCTACGCGGGCGGCGGCGGGGTCGGCGGTTTCTAGCGAGGCCTGGGTGGCGGCGCAGACGGCGCTGAGCGCGCTGGAAACGGCGCGGAACGGCAGCGTGTCGGCCTTGGCCAGTCTGGACGTGCTCTATGTGGAGCGCAGCAATGCGGTGGCCGAGGGCAAGGTCAGCGGCGGGATCGACGCCATCGATGCGGCGCGGGGGGCTGCGCTGGCGATTGTCGATGGGCAGAATGACCGGCTGGATGCGCTCAAGGGGCGGTTGGCGCAGCCTTAGGCTATAGAACTTACGCGACGTGCTCCTGCGAAGGCAGGAGCACGCCGGTTTAATTCGGAAAAGTTCTCAATCCGACGACGCCGCCTTCACCGCGCCCTTATGCGCCTTTCCATTGTGGACATAATGGTCGACGCCTTCGCGCATGTCGATCAGCGCTTCGTCGGACAGGTCGCGCATATATTTGGCGGGGCGGCCCGCCCATAGCTGGCGGTGCAGCACCGTCTTGCCCGGCGAGAGCAGCGCGCCTGCGGCCAGCATGGCGTCGCTTTCCACCGTGCAGCCGCTCATGACGATGGCGCCCAGCCCGACGAAGGCGCGGTCCTTCAGCACGCAGCCATGGACCATCGCCATATGGCCGATCAGCACATCCTCGCCGATGATCGTCGGCCAGCCTTCGGATGGGCGGCCGTCTATATGGTCGCCGGGGCTGTCGCAATGGACCACCGTGCCGTCCTGGATATTGGTGCGCGCGCCGATATGGATGAAGTTCACGTCGGCGCGGATCACGCAATTATACCAGATGCTGACGTCGGGGCCGATCTCCACGTCGCCGATGATCCGGCAGCCGGGGGCGATGAAGGCGCTGGGGTGGATTTTCGGGGTCTTGCCGTTGAAGGGAATGATGGAGACATCGGGATAGTCGGTCATTTCAGGCTCCGAGCAATCGGGCAGCGTGGAGGGCGTGATAAGTGAGGACGCCTGAGCAGCCCGCCCGCTTGAACGCCAGCAGCGTTTCCAGCACCAGCGCGTCGCGGTCCCCCGCGCCTACGGCGGCGGCCGCCTCCAGCATCGCATATTCGCCCGACACCTGATAGGCGAAGACAGGGACTTCGAACCGGCCCTTCACACGGGCGATGATGTCGAGATAGGGCAGGCCCGGCTTCACCATCACGCTGTCGGCGCCTTCGGCGATGTCGAGGGCGACCTCGCGCAGCGCTTCCTGGCTGTTGGCGGGGTCCATCTGATAGCTTTTCTTGTTGCCCTTCAGCAGGCCGCCGGAGCCGACCGCGTCGCGGAACGGGCCGTAGAAGGCGCTGGCATATTTGGCGGCATAGGCCATGATCTGGACATTGGCGTGGCCTTCCTCCTCCAGCGCCTCGCGGATGGCGCCGACGCGGCCGTCCATCATGTCGCTGGGGGCGATGATGTCCGCGCCCGCCGCCGCCTGGTTGAGCGACTGGCCGATGAGGACGTCTATGGTGGCGTCGTTGACGACATAGCCGGTCTCGTCCAGCAGACCGTCCTGGCCGTGGGCGGTGTAGGGGTCGAGCGCCACGTCGGTGAGGATACCGATGTCGGGCACCGCGTCCTTGATGGCGCGGATGGCGCGGCACATGAGATTGTCGGGGTTGAGCGCCTCCGCCCCGTCGTCGCTGCGGCGGTCGGGCTGGGTGTTGGGGAAGAGGGCGAGGCAGGGAATGCCCGCCGCCTGCGCCTCCCTGGCGCGCTCGACGATCAGGTCGACCGACCAGCGGGAGACGCCGGGGAGCGACTTGATGGGTTCCTCCACCTGTCCCCCTTCGGTGACGAACAGCGGCCAGATGAAGTCGCTGGGGGTCAGGCGGTTTTCGGCGTGCATCGCCCGGCTCCAGGCCGAGGCGCGGGTGCGGCGCAGGCGAAGCGCCGGATAGGAGGCTTGGGTCATGGCCGGGGGTTTAGGCCCCTGCCCCGGCCGGATCAAGCAGCACGAAGGCTATTTGGCGAAGCGGCGGAAGAAGCTGTCCTCATTCCATTGCGGGCGGCCGGGGGCGTTTGCGACGCGCAGGGTCACGGCGGCGACATAATCGTTCAGCTTCACCGATTCGGCCGGCATCACCGGCTGGTTCGCGTCGTCCTTGGGCGAATGGTAGATGTTGGCGCGCCACGCCCTTTCCACCGTCGCCTCCGGCGTGCCCGCCTTGAAGCCATATTTGAAGAACAGCGCGGGAATACCCGCCCGGATGAAGCTGTACTGGTCGGACCGGATGAAGACATTGCGGTCCGGAAAGGGATCGGGCGTGATGGGCAGGTTCATGGCCGCGCTGACCGCTTCGGCATCCTTGCCCAGGCTGCTCTGGTCGTAACCCACGGGCGTCACGCTGGTCAGCGGGAATATCGGCAGCGCCATGTCGAAATTGAGGTCGGCCACCATCGCCTTCTGCGGCACGGTCGGCCTCCGCGCGAAATAGCTGGAGCCGAGCAGACCCTTCTCCTCGGCCGTGACGATGGCGAAGAGGATCGATCGCCTGGGCTTCACCTTGCCCTCGCGCAGGGTCCGGGCGATTTCCAGCAGGCTGGCCACGCCCGACGCATTGTCGAGAGCGCCGTTGTAGATCGCATCCCCGTTGATCGGCGTGCCCATCCCATATCCGTCCAGATGCGCGGAGAGGACGACATATTCCTTGCCGAGCAGCGGGTCCGTGCCCGGCATCACCGCGATGATGTTGGGAGAATTCAGATCGGCGCGCCTCGCCGCCACCTTCGCGTTCAGTCGCTGGGCCAGCGGAAAGGACGGCACCGGCCCGGAACTGTCGGCGGCGGCGGCGACCTGCGCGAAATCATGGCCCGACCCAGCAAAGAGCAGAGCGGATTTCGCCGGGTCGAACTGGGCGGACAGGAAGGGCGTCAGCGTCTCCCGCAGGGTTGCGTCGCGAAAGTACAGCGCCGGCTGGCTGGCCAGCGCCATGCGCCGGTCCCAGGGAATTTCCACCTGCTTGGGCGTCACGAGCTGGATCAGCCCCAACGCCCCCTGCCTTGCCAGCCACGCCGCCCGTTCCGAACGGGCGTGGGACTTGAGCGCGCCGGAGATGGTCGCGGGACCGCCCGAAACCACCACCACGATCTTGCCCTTGAGGTCGAGGCCGGCGAAATCGTCATGCCCCACCTCCGGCAGGTGCAGGCCGTAACCGGCGAAGACCAGAGGCGCGCTCACATTTTCAGGGGCCGGGCCGCCTCCCCCGGAAAAGATGATGTCGGCGGGCGCCGCCAGCGCGGTATCGCCGCCCGGCCCCGTCAGCGAAGCGCTGCTCTCCTGCGACAGGATCACCTGCTCGGTAAAGGCGACGGGCTGTTTATAGCCGTCGATCCCGGCCGGTTTCAGCCCGAGCGCCCGAAGCTGCCCGATCACATAATCGGCCGCCCTCTCATGGCCGGGCTTGCCCGTCCCGCGCCCTTCATAGCCATCGTCGGCAAGGGTGCGGACATGTTTCCACCAGGCTTCGCCCCGGTCTTCGGGCGCGGCGGGGGCCGTGGTGCTGATCAAGCCCAGGAGAAGTCCGGAAATCCATTTGCGCATCCGCCGCATGTCCCTTTTGAAAACCTGACGATCTTGCCTGATCCGGTGCGACGAACAAGGGGCTTGGAACCGCTACGGCCGACCCCTATCAGATCGACATGGCTTGGGAGATTTTCATGCCGCTGCCCCGCTCGTTCGCCCTGCTGAGCGTCATGATGCTGTCTGCCGTCCCGGCGGCGGCGGCCACGCGCGGATTCACCATCACCGGCTTCGACGCCATCCGCGTGGATGCGCCGGTGGAGGTCGTCATCACCACAGGCGCGGGCGCTTCAGCGCGGGCGGAAGGCGATCAGGCGATGCTGGACCGGCTGAAGGTGGACGTATCCGGCCGCCTGCTCGCGGTGACGTTGGAGCGGGCGCGATCGGGCGAGAAGTCGGGCGGGCGCGCGGTGCTGCGGCTGTCGACCGGCGACCTCAACCGCGTGGTGCTGACCGGCGGCGGGTCGGTGTCGGTCAGCCGGATGAAGGGCCTGCGCGGCGAGATCGTGCTGGGCGGCAATGGCGATGTCAGCGTGGCGGCGGTGGATCTGGACCAGTTCAGCCTGGGGGTGGCCGGAGCCGGCCGGGCGAACCTGTCCGGCCGGGCAGGCGTGGCGGCGATCCGCGTCACCGGCCCCGGAGCGGTGATGGCGGAAGGCCTGCGGGTGCGGCAAGCCACGGTGGCGAATGACGGCCCGGGAAATGTGGCGGTGACGGCGGAGGTCTCGGCCAGGGTTTCGGCATCCGGATCGGGCGATGTGGCGGTGGCGGGGAAAGCCGCCTGCAGCGTCGATAATCGCGGGACGGGGCGGATCAGTTGCGGCGGGGAATCCTATTAGGCCAAATCACCACGCTGCCGTGGACATCGCCGTCTGGCGGCAAACGATCAGGGTTAGGCAAGTCTTTACCTCGCCTGCGTTACGACGGCCCGGATATGGATTGCCGGATCACCTGATGCATCGCCTCCTTGCCATTCTCCTTCTCCTGCTGTCGGCAACGCCGCAGCCCGCCATGGCGCAGGTGGCGGTAGCGGACAGCGGCGACACGGCATGGATGATGCTGTGCGGCCTGCTGGTGCTGCTGGCGGCGCTGCCGGGACTCGCCTTGCGCCATGCGGGCCTGGTCCATGTGCGCAGCGCGCTGTCGATCGGCGTGCAGGGGGTGGCGGTGGCTGCAGGGGTTTCGCTGCTCTGGGGGCTTGTCGGCTATAGCCTCGCCTATGCGCCGGGAAGCGGGTGGCTGGGCGGCCGGGCGCATCTGTTGCTGGCCGATCTGGGCGCGCTGCGCGATGGGCTGACCGTGCCGGAATCGGCCTTCGTGCTGTTCCAGATGGCGCTGGCGATGCTTGCCGCGGGCCTGTTGCCGGGCGCAGTCGCGGAACGGGTGCGCCTGGGGTGGATGGCGGCCTTTGCCCTGCTGTGGCTGCTGCTGGTCTATGCGCCGGTGGTGCACTGGGTCTGGGGCGGCGGGTGGCTCGCCACCATGGGCGTCATGGATTTTGCAGGGGCGCTGGTCGTTCATCTGAGCGCCGGCTTTTCCGCGCTCGCGCTGGTGCTGGTGGTTGGCAGGCGGCGCGCCGCCTCTGCCGGACATGCGCCTGTGCTGGGCATTGCGGGCGGGCTTCTGCTGTGGATCGGCTGGGCCGGCATATTGGGCGGATGGTCCTTCGGCGCGACGGACAACGCCGCGACCGCCATTCTGAACGGCCATTTCGCCGCCTGCGCGGGCCTGTTCGGATGGATGCTGGTGGAGCGGATCGACAAGGGGCATGTCACCGCCAATGGCCTGGTTTCGGGCGCGCTCGCCGGGCTGGTGGCGATCTCCGCCTCCGGCGCTTTGGTGGGACCGGGCGGGGCGATGGCCATCGGGCTGATCGCGGCCATGGCCTGCCGACTGGCGAAGGGATTACTGGGCGACCGTATCGACGACGCGGCGGATATTTTCGTGATCCACGGACTGGGCGGGCTGACGGGCGCGCTGATGCTGTTCCCCTTCGTGCTGCCGGCGCTGGGCGGGGTCGGATTCGCGGCGGGAATCAGCCTTGCCGGCGCTTTCATCGCGCAGTGCATCGGCATCGCGGCGGTGGCGATCTGGGCGATGGCGGGAACGGCCATCATCGCGCTGATGCTGTCGGTCGTGACGCCCGCGCGGATCGGCGCGCGGGAAGAAGCCGAGGGGCTGGACCTCGCCCGCCATGGACAGCAGGGCTGGGATTTCCGCTAGGCATGGGCGTCGCGGTCGGCATATTCGCGCATCAGGAGGAACGGCGGATCGGCCCTTGCCTCGCGTCGCTGCCGCTCGAGCGCGCGGACAGCGTCTTCCATGTGCTGGTCAACGGATCGACCGACGCCACGGCAGATCGCGCGCGGAAGGCGGCCGGCGGGCGGGCGAATGTCATGGTTCACGATCTCGCCGCCGGGGGCAAGGCGCGGACCTGGAACCATTTTGTCCACCACCTGCTGACCGGCGGAGAAGATGCCGTCATCTTCATGGACGGCGATGCGGAAATCCTGCCCGGATCGATCGACGCGCTGGTGTCGGATCTCGCTGCGCAGCCAGGCGCCAATGCAGCGGCGGGGATGCCGGCAAATGGGCGATCCGCGGCAGCCTATCGCCGCAGCCTGCGCGAGGAACGGGGATTGTTCGGCGATCTCTATGCGCTGTCGGGGCGCTTCGTCGCGGCGATCCGGATGAAGGGCCTGCGGCTGCCCGAAGACCTGATCGGAGACGACGGGCTGGTCGCGGCATGGGCGCATACCGATCTGGGACGCGACGTCGACTGGCGGCGGGAGCGCATCCTGGCCTGCGAGGAAGCCGGCTTCCGCTGCGAGGCGGTCAGCCTGTTGCGGCCCTCGACCCTGCGCATGCAATATCGGCGGATGATCAACTATTCGGTTCGCTTTTATCAGAACCGGATCATTTCGGAGATCATGGGCCGGGAGGGCGTGGGCGGGCTGCCGGCACGGATGGATGCGCTTTATGGAGATTGGCTGCCGCGCTTCGCGCCGCGAGCGCTGCCCGCGGGATGGTTCGACCGGAAAGCGCTGGCGCGGATGCGGGCTTCCGCGCAGGGGAATTAGAGCTTGATGTAGCGTGGGGAAAAAGGCCCAAGAAGAAATCTCTCTCCGGTCCTCTTTCGAAGATGACGGCGGATGACGCCTTATCTATCCCGCGCCGCCAGTTCCTTGTTGATGTAGAGCGCCACCATCGTCGCCACCGCGCCCGACAACAGGTAGATGCCAGAGGCGGCCAACCCGAATTTCACGGACAGCAGCAAGGCCACCAGCGGCGCGAAACCCGCGCCGACCAGCCAGGCCAGGTCGGACGTCAGCGCCGATCCGGTATAGCGCGTTTCCGTCGCGAAATTGGACGCGACCACGCCGGACGACTGGCCGAAAGCCAGCCCCAGCAGCATGAAGCCCAGGATCATGAAGGCCACCTCGCCCAGGTCGCCGCCGTTCAGCAGCAGCGGCGCCATGACGCTGAATATCGCTATGCCTAGCGCCGACCATGCCAGCAGCGAACGACGACCGATCTGGTCCGCGATGAAGCCCGAAACGACGATCGCCAGCAGGCCGACCGACGCGCCGATCATCTCGATGATCAGGAAGCGCTCCAGCGGCTGGTTGGTGAAGAGTGCGACCCAGCTCAGCGGGAACACCGTCACCATGTGGAACAGCGCGAAGCTGGCCAGCGGGGCGAAGGCGCCGATGACGATGTTGCGTCCTTCCGCCCTGACGGTGGGCAGCACTTCGGAGGGTTGCAGGTCTTTCTGCTCGAACAGCCGCTCGAACTCATGCGTCACCACGATGCGCAGCCGGGCGAACAGCGCCACCACGTTGATCGCGAAGGCGACGAAGAAGGGATAGCGCCAGCCCCAGTCGAGGAAGTCCGCCCGCGACAGGGTCATCAGGAAGAAGGCGAACAGCCCGCTCGCCACCAGCAGGGCCAACGGCGCGCCGAGTTGCGGCACCATGGCGTACCAGCCGCGCTGATGCCGCGGCGCGTTGAGCGACAGCAGCGACGCCAGCCCGTCCCAGGTGCCGCCCAGCGCGACGCCCTGCGCGGCGCGCAAGATGATCAGGACTAACGCAGCATAATGGCCAATCGTGGCATAACCGGGCATGAACGCGATGGACGCGGTCGAACCGCCGAGCAGGAACAAGGCGACCGTCAGCTTCGTTCCGCGCCCGAAGTGGCGGTCGATCGCCATGAAGATCAACGAACCGATCGGCCGCGTAATGAAGGCGACAGCGAAGATCGCGAAGGAATAGAGCGTGCCCGTCAGCGCATCCACATAGGGGAACACCAGGCTCGGAAACACGATGACAGAGGCGATGGCGTAAACGAAGAAATCGAAGAATTCGGAGGTGCGACCAATGATCACGCCAATGGAAATATCACCCGGCGCGATCTTGTGGTCCCGCGCATTGATCAGGCGCGCATCATCCTCCAGCGAGCGGGAGGTGAAGGTCATGGCCGGTGAACTCATAGGCATCCGCTCCTTGGGCAAGCCTCCTCAAACGTCTTCTGTTCCGCCGGCGGCCATGGACAGGCAACATAGCAGAAAACCCGCAGAGTCTAAGCGGTATCCCGCAATTCATGCATTTTTTGCACCTGCGTACAATAGGACAAACTGTCCACTGTTCGACTCCTCGCGGAAGCGGTAGGCGCGGCCCATGCCACATCCCACCTCCCTGGACTGGACCCCGATTTTCCGAAGGTCCGCTCCGCTCCTGGCACTGCCGCTGACGGCCTGCGACTGGGTCGTGATGAACCCGTCGGGCGATATTGCGATGCAGCAGCGCGATCTGATCCTGATCTCGACCGCGCTGATGCTGCTGATCGTCGTTCCGGTCATGGCGCTGGTCGTCTTCTTCGCCTGGCGCTACCGCGCGGCGAACGAGGCGGCGGACAAGGATTACGATCCGGACTGGGATCATTCCACCAAGCTGGAACTGCTGATCTGGTCCGCGCCGCTGCTGATCATCATCTGCCTGGGCGCGCTGACCTGGGTCAGCACGCACAAGCTGGACCCCTACAGGCCGCTCGACCGCATCGACGCGAAGACGGCGGTCGACCCCCGTATCAAGCCGCTGACGGTCGAGGTCGTGGCGCTCGACTGGAAATGGCTGTTCATCTACCCCGAACTGGGCATCGCCACGGTCAATGAACTGGCGCTGCCGGTCAATGTGCCGGTGCGGTTCGACATCACCGCCTCGACGGTCATGAACAGCTTTTACGTGCCTGAACTGGCCGGCCAGATCTATGCCATGCCCGGCATGAAGACGCAGTTGCACGCGGTCGCCAACCGGCCTGTCGCGGGCACCGGCATTTCCGCCAATTATTCGGGCGCCGGCTTCACCCACATGCGCTTTACCTACCGTGCGCTCGACAGGGCCGGGTTCGATGCCTGGGCCGCCAGGGCGAAGGCGAGCCGCGCCCGCCTTGACCGCGACGCCTATCTGGCCCTGGCCAAGCCGAGCGAGAAGGCGCCCGTCGCCTATTTCTCCGCTTTCGACCCCAAGCTGTTCGATGCCATCGTCAATCTGTGCCCGCGGCCCGGCCAGCGCTGCATGGGCGAGCTGATGCACGTCAACATGATGGGCGGCGCGGGCAAGGAGTCGGCGCGCGACACCAAGGGTCTGCGCTACGATTTCCCCAACAGCCATGTGATCGAACAGTCGGACGAGAATAAGGGGCAGGAAACCGCACCCGACGCTCCCGCGGCTTCGAACGCCCCTCTCAATCACTCTTCCCACGGCGGCGCTGAGGCGCACGCGCAGCATCGGTAAGGCCCATGACCGGCACAATGACAACCGCACAGATGATCTTCGGTCGCCTGACATGGGACAGCTTCCCATGGCATGAGCCCATCATCGTCGCGACCTTCGTCGCGGTGGTGCTGGGCGGCGTCGCCCTGGTCGCGGCGCTCAGTTATTTCCGGCTCTGGGGCTATCTCTGGAAGGAATGGTTCACCAGCGTCGATCACAAGAAGATCGGCATCATGTACATGGTGCTGGGCCTCGTCATGTTCCTGCGCGGCTTTGCAGACGCGATCATGATGCGCATCCAGCAGGCGTGGGCCTTCAACGGTTCCGAAGGCTATCTGAACGCCCATCACTATGACCAGGTGTTCACCGCGCACGGCGTCATCATGATCTTCTTCGTGGCGATGCCGTTCATCACCGGCCTGATGAACTATATCGTCCCGCTTCAGATCGGCGCGCGCGACGTCAGCTTTCCCTTCCTCAACAATTTCAGCTTCTGGATGACGACGGGCGGCGCCGTGCTGGTCATGATGTCGCTGTTCCTGGGCGAGTTCGCGCAGACCGGCTGGCTGGCCTATCCGCCGCTGTCGGGCATCGCCTACAGCCCGGCCACGGGCGTCGATTACTATATCTGGGCGTTGCAGGTGGCGGGCGTTGGCACGACATTGTCCGGCATCAACCTGATCGCGACCATCGTGAAGATGCGCGCGCCGGGCATGTCCCTCATGAAGATGCCGGTGTTCACCTGGACCTCGCTCTGCGCCAACGTCCTGATCGTCGCCTCCTTCCCGATCCTGACCGCCACGCTCGTCCTGCTCTCGCTGGACCGCTATGCCGGCACCGCCTTCTTCACCAATGATTTCGGCGGCAATCCGATGATGTACGTCAACCTCATCTGGATCTGGGGCCATCCGGAGGTCTATATCCTCATCCTGCCGCTGTTCGGCGTCTTTTCCGAAGTGGTGTCGACCTTCTGCGGCAAGCGCCTCTTCGGCTACACCTCCATGGTCTATGCGACCTGCACCATCATGGTGCTGTCCTATCTGGTGTGGCTGCACCATTTCTTCACCATGGGTTCGGGCGCCAGCGTCAACAGCTTCTTCGGCATCACGACGATGATCATCTCGATCCCCACCGGCGCCAAGCTGTTCAACTGGCTGTTCACCATGTATCGCGGCAAGATCCGTTTCGAGCTGCCGATGATGTGGGCCGTCGCCTTCATGCTGACCTTCACGGTCGGGGGCATGACCGGCGTGCTGCTTGCGGTTCCGCCTGCGGACTTCGTGCTGCACAACTCGCTGTTCCTGATCGCGCATTTCCATAATGTGATCATCGGCGGCGTGCTGTTCGGCCTGTTCGCGGCGATCAACTACTGGTGGCCCAAGGCCTTCGGCTTCAGGCTCGACGTCTTTTGGGGCAAGGTCAGCTTCTGGTGCTGGAACATCGGTTTCTGGCTGGCCTTCGGTCCGCTCTACGTGCTCGGCCTGATGGGCGTCACGCGCCGCCTGCGCGTGCTGGACGATCCGTCGCTGCAACCCTGGTTCGTCGTCGCCGCGATCGGCGCCGCCGTCATCGCCCTGGGCATCGGCGCCATGCTGATCCAGTTCGCCCTGTCCATCTGGAAGCGCGACGAGCTTCGCGATCCGACCGGCGATCCCTGGGACGGCCGCACCCTGGAATGGGCGACCAGTTCGCCCCCGCCGGACTATAATTTCGCCTTCACTCCCGTCGTGTACGACGGCGACACCTGGGCGGACATGAAGAAGAACGGCTATCAGCGCCCGCTGAGCGGCTATCAGCCGATCCACATGCCGAGCAGCACGGGCGCGGGCGTGATCCTGGCCGGGCTGGCGACGCTGTGCGGCTTCGCGCTCATCTGGTACATCTGGTGGCTTGCGGGGCTGAGCTTCATCGGCATCGTCGCCGTCGCCATCGGCCATAGCTTCAACTACAAGCGCGACTTCCATATCCCGGCGGATGTCGTCACGCGCACCGAGGAAGATCGCACGCGCACCCTCGCGGCGTTGGGAGCCTGACACGCATGAGCAGCGCAACTGCACCTATGGAACCCAAGGCCTATCACCTGGCCGAGGAACCGCACCTCCACGAAGGCCACAGCACCATGCTGGGCTTCTGGATGTATCTGATGAGCGATTGCCTCATCTTCGCCATCCTCTTCGCCACCTATGCGGTGCTGGGCGGCAGCTATGCAGGCGGGCCGGGGCCGAAAGACCTGTTCGACCTGCCGCTGATCGCGCTCAACACCGCGATGCTGCTCTTCTCCTCCATCACCTACGGCTTCGCCATGCTGGCGATGGAGAAGAACCGGGTCCGCGCCACCCAGGGCTGGCTGTTCGTCACCCTGCTGTTCGGCGGGGCGTTCCTGTTCATCGAACTCTACGAATTCTCGCATCTCATCCATGAGGGCGCGGGGCCGTGGCGTTCCGCCTTCCTCTCCTCCTTCTTCACGCTGGTCGGCACCCACGGGCTGCACGTCACCTTCGGTTCGATCTGGCTGGTGACGCTGATGGCGCAGGTCGCGAAAAAGGGCCTGATCCCCGCCAACAAGCGCCGCCTGATGTGCCTTTCCATGTTCTGGCACTTCCTGGACGTCATCTGGATCGGCGTCTTCACCTTCGTCTATCTGATGGGAGTCCTGCGGTGAGCGACGCTGTCCATTCCCACGATCACGGCCATTATGAAGAAGGCGCGCATGGCAGCTTCGGCAGCTACATGATCGGCTTCGGCCTGTCGGCGATCCTGACGGCCATTCCATTCTGGCTGGTGATGAGCGGCGCGCTGAACGATCCGCAACTGACCGGCGTCGTCATCATGGGCTTCGCCGCGGTGCAGGTGGTGGTCCACATGATCTACTTCCTGCACATGAACACCCGCGTGGAAGGCGGCTGGTCGTTCATGGCGATGATGCTGACCGTGGTGCTGGTCGTCATCGTCCTGTCGGGATCCTTGTGGGTCATGTATCATCTGAACGCCAACATGATGCCGCACGCGCAGATGGAGATGGACATGGGTCCGACCCAGGAAATGCGCGCCATGCACAATATGAGCGAAATGCCGTGACAACGGCCCGCGACGGGAAGCGCTCCCGGCGCTCCCCGGCCTTTCCCATCGGCCCGACGCTGATCGCCCTCCTCCTTTTCGCCGGATTTTGCGCGCTGGGCGCCTGGCAGGTCCAGCGCCTCGCCTGGAAGCGCGACCTGATCGCCCGCGTCGACGCCCGCATCCACGCGCTCCCCATTCCCGCCCCCCGCTCCGCTGGCAGGGCCGACGAATATCGCCGCGTGCGGATTTCGGGCCATTTCCTCCATGACAAGGCCGCGCTGGTGCAGGCCGTGACGGTGCGCGGACCCGGTTTCTGGGTGCTGACCCCCCTCGTCACCGACCAGGGCTTCACCCTGATCGTCAATCGCGGCTTCGTGCCGCCCGACAGGCGGCGGGATTATGCAAGACCGCCGGGCGAGGTGCATGTGACGGGCCTGCTCCGCCTCAGCGAGCCGGGCGGCGGCTTCCTGCGCTCCAACGACCCGGCGGCCGACCGCTGGTATTCCCGCGACGTCGCCGCCATCGCCGCGGCGCGGGGGATCAGCGGCCCGCTCGCCGATTATTTCATCGACGCGGACGCCGCCCGCGACCCCGACAGCTTGCCCGTCGGCGGCCTTACCGTCGTCAAATTCCCCAACAGCCACCTGCAATATGCGATCACATGGTTCGTGCTGGCGGCGATGGTCGCGGGCGGGTACATATTGGTCATGCGACAGGCGCGAAAAGACCGCCGGGGATGAACCGGACCCTGCCGATCAGCACCCTCTGGCAACCCAGCCAGTGGCCCGCCGACGCCGCCGGGCGCAAGAATCTGGCGCTGCTGGTGCAATTGCGCTGGCTGGCGATCGCGGGCCAGCTCATCACCATAGTGGCGGTGCATTTCGTCATGGGCATCCGCCTGCCGCTGGCGCCGATGCTGCTGCTCGCGGGCATGGCAATGGCGATGAACGGCCTCAGCCTGGGCGTGCTGCGCAGGCGGACCGACGTGTCCCATGCCGAACTGTTCCTGTCGCTGCTGTTCGACGTGCTGCTGCTGACGGCGCAGCTTTATCTTTCCGGCGGGGCGACCAATCCCTTCATCTCCCTCTATCTGGTGCAGGTGGCGCTGGGCGCGGTGCTGCTTGATCGCTGGAGCATCTGGGGCATCGTCTTCGTCTCGGCGCTGTGCGCGGGGCTGCTGGCGCTGCATTACCGGCCGCTGGATCTCAACGGCGCGCTGGAAGGCCATCTGTTCGACCTGCATATCGTCGGCACCTGGATCTGCCTCACCATGGTCGCGGTGCTGCTGGTGTTGTTCATGCTGCCGGTGACGCGCAACCTCCAGGCGCGGGAGGCCTATCTCGCCCGGCTGCGGCAACAGGCGGCGGAGGAGGAGCATATCGTCCGCATGGGCCTGCTGGCGTCGGGCGCGGCGCATGAACTGGGCACGCCCCTCTCCCAGCTTGCGGTGGTGCTGGGCGACTGGAAGCATATGCCGGAGGTGACGGAACACGCCGCCCTGGTCGAGGAAGTGGAGGAGATGCAGGCCGCCGTGCAGCGCTGCAAGCAGATCGTCACCGGCATCCTCCTTTCCTCCGGAGAGGCGCGGGGCGAGGCGCCGGAAGTCACCAATGTGCGCGATTTCATCGAGGGCATCGCCATGGAGTGGCGCAGGGCCAATCCCGGCATGCCGCTGCGCTGCGATTTCGGGCCGCACGACTATCCCCGCATCGTCGCCGATCCGGTGATCCGCCAGGCGATCGGCAACCTGCTCGACAATGCGCGAGAGGCGGGCGCGACCTATATCGACCTGCTCGTCGGGCGCGACTGCAGCTCGCTCAACATCGCGGTCCGCGACAATGGCAGCGGCTTTTCGCAGGCGATGCTGGAGGATTTCGGCAAGCCCTATCGATCGAGCAAGGGCAAGGAAGGTCACGGCCTGGGCCTGTTCCTTGTGGTCAATGTCGTGCGCAAGCTGGGCGGCAGCGTCAGCGCGAGCAACGGCGCCGACGGCGGGGCGCTGATCCTGCTGCGGCTGCCGCTGGGCACGGTGGCGCTGGAGGAGACGACTGCATGACGGATCGCCTGCTGGTGATTGTCGAAGATGACGAGGCGTTCGCGAAGACGCTGAAGCGCTCCTTCGAACGGCGCGGCTATATGGTGCTGACGGCGGACAGCCACGCGGCGCTGGAAAGGGTGCTGGCGGGCAACAGGCCGGGCTTCGCCGTGGTCGACCTGAAGCTGGGCGCGGAGTCGGGGCTGGTGTGCGTGCGAACCCTGCATGCCCATGATCCCGCGATGGTGATCGTTGTGCTGACCGGCTTCGCCAGCATCGCGACGGCGGTGGAGGCCATCAAGCTCGGCGCGTCCAACTATCTGGCCAAGCCGTCCAACACCGACGACATAGAGGCGGCGTTCGCCCGATCGGCCGGCGATCCGTCCACGCCGCTGGCGCCGCGTCCGACATCGATCAAGACGCTGGAATGGGAACATATCCATGAAGTGCTGAAGGACAGCGACTTCAATATCTCCGAAGCGGCGCGGCGATTGGGCATGCACCGGCGAACGCTGGCAAGGAAGCTGGCGAAACGGCAGGTGGGTTGAAGGAGATTTCAGCTAGGGAGTGAACGGGCCGGAGCGCGACTCTTTCTTTTGGGTAGCGTCCTGCTCCCGCGCAGGCACTGGAGCGAGGCGCACCGCTCGCAGGAATCTGGTCTGGACGCAGTGATGCCCATTCACGGCGGGTCTGGGCTCCTGCCTTCGCAGGAGCACGGCGCGCGAAGGGAAAGAGAGCATGGCCAAGCGGAGAACCGATTCCCACCCTTGGACAGGCAGGCTCTTCCGCACGATCTTCTAAGCCCCGAATCCCACGGAGAGGAATTCCGGAACCGGCCCGTTCCAGCCGTCGTCCGGGCCATCGTCCACCTGTTCCGGCCGCCGCGGCCGGGCGCCATTGCCTTCGGGCCGCGCAGCGCGGGGTTCTTCGCGGCGGCGGTCGTCGCGCCGCTTGTCGCTCTTGCGCTCCTTGTCCGGACGGCGCGGCTCCTGCTTCTCCCTTTCGGCGGGGGCAGCGGCCGCCGGCGCGTCAATCGTCTCGATCTTCTGCTTGATCAGCTTCTGGATATTGTCGATGGCCTCGGCATCGTCCGCCGTCACGAAGGTATAGGCGACGCCCTTCGCCCCGGCGCGGCCGGTGCGGCCGATGCGGTGGACATAATCGTCCGGATGCCAGGGCGCGTCGAAGTTGAACACATGGCTGACGCCCTTGATGTCCAACCCGCGGGCCGCCACGTCCGACGCCACCAGTATGTTCACCGTCCCCGCACGGAACCGCTCCAGTTCCGCGATGCGCGCCGACTGGTCTATGTCGCCGTGGATCTCGCCCGACCTGAAGCCGTGGCGCTGAAGGCTCTTGTTGAGTTCCCGCACCGTTGTCTTGCGGTTGCAGAAGATCACCGCGCTCAGCACATCCTCCGCTTCCAGCATCGCGCGCAGCGCTTCCCGCTTCTTGCGCGAATCCACCTTCACCAACCGCTGGGTAATGTTGGTGGAGGCGGTCGCGGGCCGCGCCACCTCGATCGACTTAGGATTGCTGAGGAAGCGGTCGGCCAGCTTCTTGATCGGCGCGGGCATGGTCGCGGAAAACAGCAAAGTCTGCCGCTGGGCAGGCAGCTTGGTGCAAATTTCCTCGATGTCAGGGATGAAACCCATGTCGAGCATGCGGTCCGCTTCGTCGATCACCAGCATGCTGCAACCGTTGAGCAATATCTTGCCCCGCTGGAACAGGTCCATCAGGCGACCTGGCGTTGCGATCAGCACGTCCACGCCCTTTTCCAGGGCCTTGAGCTGGTCGCCCATCTGCACGCCGCCGATCAGCAGCGCCATGTTGAGCTTGTGATACTTCCCGTATTTCTCGAAATTCTCCGCCACCTGGGCGGCCAGTTCCCGCGTCGGCTCCAGGATCAGCGAACGCGGCATCAGCGCGCGGGCGCGGCCATGGGCAAGGATGTCGATCATCGGCAGCACGAAGCTGGCTGTCTTGCCCGTCCCGGTCTGCGCGATGCCGATGATGTCCTTCATCATCAGCACGGGGGGAATCGCCTGCGCCTGGATCGGCGTGGGCGTGTCATATCCGGCCTCGCTAACGGCCTTCAATAATTCGTCGGATAGGCCGAGATCGGCAAAGGTCATTCAGATGTCCGGGACAGGAGGCTCTCCCCCCGCGTTGGAACACGCAGGGGAAATCGGGCGCGCCTTGCGGAAATATCGGCCTCTTGTCAAGAAAATCGCGAAGAGGATGGCGCTAATCGTCGGGTTCGGCCTGCTCCAGCCGGCGAAAACTGTCGATCGCGCAACTTGCCCCGCTGCGCGCCTGCAACTCGTCCCGCCCGGAACAGAGCGAGCCATCCTCATCGGGTTCGACATAGAAGCCGGAATAGAACCCCATGCTGTTGCACCCGCGCTCCAGCCTGGCGCGGTAACGATGATTGTCCGCCAGCAGCAGGTCTATGGCATTGTCCATCAATATGCTTGCGGAGCGAATCGAGCGCAGCGCGATGCAGCGCGGCCCCTTCCTTTCCTTCCAGTCGTCCCGCGCCTGGGGGACGGGACGAGCGGGGGCGCGTCCCTTCCTTGCCATCGGAACGCGGATGATGACGCGCTGCTCTATCGTCAGTTGCGCCCATTGCACGGGCTCGGCGGCTGACGCGGTGAACAGCAGCAGGACGGAATGAAACAAGTCGAACCCCTTTTGGGACGCAGACGCTATGGGCCAAAGGTTGAACCGTCGATGAATTCCAAGGCATAGGACAGTCCCATGACAGGACAAGATGTTATCGCCCGATTCACGGCCCTGCTGGGGGAAAAGCGCGTCGTGACCGATGCGGACGACATCGCGCCGTGGCTCAGCGACTGGCGCGGACGCTATCATGGCGCGGCGTCCGCCATTCTTCAGCCCGAAACGACGGAGCAGGTCGCCGCCGCCGTCCGCCTTGCCGCCGACCTTTCCGTGCCGCTGGTGCCGCAGGGCGGCAACACGTCCATGGTGGGCGGCGCCACGCCCCCGGCGGACGGCTCCGCGCTGATCCTGTCGCTCCGCAGGATGAACCATATCCGCAGCCTGTCGCCGGACGACAATCTTGCCGTCTGCGAAGCGGGCGTGATTCTCTCCAACCTCCACGATGCCGCCGCCGCCGCCGGCCGTCGCTTTCCCCTGAGCCTCGGGGCCAAGGGTTCGGCCACCATCGGCGGCCTCATCTCCACCAATGCCGGCGGCACGCAGGTGCTACGCCACGGCACGATGCGGGCTTTGGTCGAAGGGTTGGAGGCTGTCCTGCCCGACGGCGGCATCTTCCACGGCCTGGATGCCCTCAGGAAAGACAATCGCGGCTATGACATCAAGCAGTTGCTGATCGGCGCTGAGGGGACTTTGGGGATCGTCACCGCCGCTTCGCTGCGCCTTGTCCCCGCCATTGCGGCGCGCGCGGTCGGCTGGATCGGCGTCCCCTCCCCCGCCGAGGCGCTCGCGCTGCTCCGGCTGTGCGAAGCGCATCTGGGCGACAGCGTCGAGGGGTTCGAGGTGATCGCCGACGATGGCCTCGGCCATGTCCTCTCGCACATCCCCGGCACCCGCTGCCCCATCGCGACCCGCACTCCCTGGCACGTGCTGGTCGAGGTGGACCATGGCGACCTGCGCGATCCCGGACCGGCCGAGCAATTGGAAGGCGCGCTGGCCGAGGCGCTGGAACGGGGCATCGCCGTCGACGCCGCCATCGCCGCCAATGAAGCGCAGGCGGAGGCCTTCTGGCGCATCCGCGAATCGCTGTCCGAATCCGAGCGGGCGCAGGGGCCGGCGCTGCAATATGACGTCAGCGTGCCGGTCGCCCGCATGCCCGCCTTCATGGTGGATGCGGCGGCAGCGGCGGAAAGGGCCTTCCCTGGGACCACCGCCTCCTCCTTCGGCCATCTGGGCGACGGCAACGTCCATTTCCATGTCCGCGCCCCCAAGGGCACGACCGATGGGCCGGGCTGGATCGCGGCGCATGGGCAGGCGATCAACGCCTTCGTTCATGACGCGGTGGTCGCGGCTGGCGGCTCCATCTCCGCCGAGCATGGCATCGGCCAGATGAAACGCGCCGAACTGGGCCGCCTCGCCAGTCCCGCGCGCCTCCACGCCCTGCGCGCGATCAAGGCCGCCTTCGACCCGCAGGGCATCATGAACCCCGACAAGCTGATCCCCAGGCCGGAGGAAGGCTGAAACCCGGCGCGCCCGCCGCGCCGGGCGTCGAAAGCGATTGCCTCCCGCATGCAAGGGCCTTATCCTGCCCGGCCCAGTATCATGCTCACGGCGCAAGGCAAAATGCGCCGCTTTTTGTTGGAAATGGACTAGCACATCATGGCAAGCGCGCCCGCGAACGGCCTTCCCGTCTTCTACAACGACCTCATCCCGCTGAGCAGCGTCGATCATGCCGCCTGGCGCAGCCGCACCGTCGATTCGGCACCGTTCCTGACGACTCAGCACGCCATTCCCCTGACGGTCGACGAATTCGTCGCCGCCCAGCGCTTCGTGCCGATTATCTTCTCCGCCGGGGACGAGCCGGTTCCGCTGGCGCTGATGGGCCTCAACGAAGGCGTCAACACCTTCCTCGACGACGAGGGCAAGCTGCGTGGCCCCGCCTATGTGCCCGCCTATGTCCGCCGCTATCCCTGGATGCTGGCGAAGCTGCGTTCCGACAGCGACGAACTCTCGCTCTGCTTCGATCCGACCAGCGACGCGCTCGGCACGTTCGAGGAAGGCCAGGCTCTGTTCGAGGATGGCAAGCCCAGCGAACTGACGCAGGGCGTGCTCAAATTCTGCGAGGATTTCGAGCAGGCGGCGGCGCGCACCGGCCAGTTCATGAAGGATCTGAAGGATCTCGACCTGCTGATGGACGGCGAAGTCGCCATTCAGGTGCCCGGCAATGAACAGCCCTTCGTCTATCGCGGATTCCGCATGGTGAACGAGGAAAAGCTGCGGGACATGCGCGGCGACCAGCTTCGCAAGATCAGCCAGAACGGCATGCTGCCGCTGATCCATGCGCACCTCTTCTCATTGCAGCTCATGCGTGAGCTGTTCGAGGCGCAGGTGTCCCAGGGCAAGGGGCCGATCGCGGTTCCGGCAGCGCCCCAGACAGCGGATGCTTAACCAAATTAAGCATTTATGACAGGGATTTAAGGAAAAAGGTTGCGCGGCGCCACTTGAAACTCCGCGCGGTTTTCTCTATTTACCGAACATACGGCGCACCTGCCCCCCTTTCGGGTGTGTCGTATGGGCGCCTCCCCCTTTTGGAGGCGTCTCCTCCCTGAACCTTGGCCACCCCATGCGAATCGCATGGGGTGGTTTTTTCTGGGTGGAGGGAAATTGCGCGAGTTTCCCTTGACGGCGCCGACGCGCTTTCCTAAACGCGGCCCCCTACTCGCCGCCCCACGCGGCCTGTGGCCCCTTCGTCTAGCGGTCAGGACGCGGCCCTCTCACGGCTGAAACACGGGTTCGATTCCCGTAGGGGTCACCACCTTCCTCTCTCGGAAGGTGCCATTTCATCTCGTAAATGGCTGTTTTCCGTAGGTTTTCTGTGATATACTCCGCTCATACGGAGTAGCTGTATATCACCGCATACCAACAATCCGATGGTAGATATGATGGTGTCCACCACTCCCTGATCGGGAGATACCATCATGGCACTTTCGGCGGTGGCGATCAAAGCCGCCAAGGGGCGGGAGAAGCCCTACAAGCTCACCGACGGGGACAGACCGTGCGGAGAAAGCCGCCGCTCCGCAGACGACCAAAGCCGGTCATTCATTCGGGAATGTGTGATGCTCTGAAGCGGACGCTGACGGAAAAACACCTGATTACCGTGCATCTACATCAGACTTTGCATCACAGATGATAGCGAATTCCAGATCGGCGGACACAGATGAGCCTGAACAATCGATATATCGTACTCTTTGCCGATTTTATTTAGAATGGCCGCTGCAATGCAAGTTCCAGTCGTGTTCGACGATATTCAAAAAAACTAATTGTAGATTTCGACCGTGCAAAACTCAGCCGCGCGACAGGCGAGAATCCCAACAAAATCCAGTTCCGATTGAGAACAGAAATGGTTGTTGCGGCTCTCCAATCGCGGCGTGTCTTTGCAAATCCGAAGAGTGGAGCATCGAACACCGTCCGCGCTGCCTCGATACTTCCTCCTACAGTAATTCCATTTCCAAGTTCAGCAAATGCACTCACACCTAGCCCTGCTTCTCGATAAGCGTAGCCAGGAGCGCGAGCAGACTGTCGCGACGCGAGAAAATCGATTTGCCCTAAGGCATGACTCCCGAGGGAGCGGCTAATCTGACCGTTCAAGCTCATAAAAGGTCCGTTTTGGCTTGGGTTTTGGAGATAATTGACTGATCTGAATTGAGGCTTCAGATCGACCTGCCATTGCGCTGAGATGGGCAGTTCAACGCGTAGCGCTGCTCCTAGAGCTCGCGAGTATATCTCTCGGCCATACCACCGAAACAGACCTGTTCCCGCAACGATCACTTGCGCGTTGCCAAACCGAAATTGTGGGCCGATTTCGATGCCCGCGACCTCATCATTAAAAGCCGAACGACGGTATTCCCGAGCGTTTCCGAATGCGCGGATGGACAATCCCACTGCTTCAGAGCGCCGCAACCGAAGTTCAACGTCGGCATTTGCAAAAACACCGACCCCTGATTTTTCGCGAGCATCGTTGTCCACGTTAAAGGGCAACCCGAACAAATCGACAATTCGGTCACGACCCGCTGAGTTCACGTTGGTATCCGGGGCAATTCCCCCTTCCACCGAAACACGCCATGTTCGTTGTGCCTGTATTGCGCGGCGGAAAAGTGAAATATTATGTTGCACAGACGTTGGGCTTCGCGCAGCGCTGAGCCTAAAATGATAATCTGCAGCTGCATATCGGTGCAGCAAAAAAAGTACCCGTGCAAGTTCGAGCCGGACTCTGGTGTCGTGAGGATCCCGCAATAGGAGGGTTCGGAAGCCCGCTTCAGCCAAAGACAAATTACCTTGAGCCACCGCAATGATGCCTGCGAGCAGAATTTGCTCGCGCGAGCCTTCATCATTTTGCTTGAGAGCATCGAGAATCAGGTTCGCATCGCCGATTTTGCCTGCAACCGCGAGATGCTCCCCAAGATCAAGCATCTGGCTCGCTGAAACCCCCTCAGTCGAAAGCATTGGTGCCGCTTGTTTTTCTGGCGCAGCATTGACGGCGGACGCAGATATTGCGAACGCGACCGAGAGCAAGCTGGGGAGGAAGCCAGCGTGTTTTTTGCATATGCGTGGGCGAGGCAAAATGAAACTAGTCTTTCGTAATGTTGTGATTCTGATGATGGGGCTGACGGTTGCATCTTGTGGGGGAGGCGGCAGCGGAGGTGTAGCATCGATGCCGACACCCACGCCTTCCCAGCCAGCTGCCGTCACCGCCCCCGTTTCATATCTTGCATCTTCACCTTCGGGAGGCAATCTGGACGCTCTGCCCGTTCATTACAAAACCGCGGATGCTAACAATCGCATTACCGGGACGGTAATTACGACAGCGGCGGAGGTAAGGATAACCGATATTCGCTACGATGGGTGCGCGGCGACAACTACGATGGCCGGTTGAGCGGCGACTATGATGGCCGGTAGGATCGGTTGTCTGGTCTGATCGTAGGGAGGGGCGCAGCCCCGACCGGAGAGCGGACCAGACAACCGGTGGCGATCTTTTTCCCCTTCTTTCGGGGGGCAGATCGGGGCTGTGGCGGGCGGTGGTATCGGAACACTCATCGAACAACGAGCGATGGGTTTGCGATGCCGGGCCACCACATTTCCGATCAGCAGGTATTTCTCTTCATGACCCATCGTCGCCAACACACCCAGGCCGTCGCGGCTGCCAAGGCCGGTATCAGCGAACGCAGCGCACGCCGGATCGAGAACGATCCGCAGCTTCCGTCCCAGAAGAAGAAGGAGCGCCACTGGCGCACCCGCGCCGATCCGCTCGAGCCATTCTGGCCACGTATAGAGGAGTTGCTCCAGATCGACGGTATCATTGCCGTCACGGTCTTCGAGACGCTCCAGGACGAGTTCGGCGAGGATGCTGTTCCCGATGCGATACGACGAACACTGGAACGCCGGATCGCCCGCTGGCGGGCACTGCACGGCGGCGAGAAGGAGATCTTCTTCCCGCAGCATCATGAGCCCGGTCGGCAGGGCCTGTCGGATTTCACGGTATGCGACAGTCTCAAGGTCACCGTTGCCGGCGAGACCCTGGCCTATCGCCTCTACCACTTCCGCTTGGCGGCGAGTGGCTGGGAGCATGCGGCTGTCGTGCTGGGCGGGGAGAGCTTTGCCGCCCTTTCGGAGCACCTGCAGGATGCGTTGTGGAAGCTGGGCGGTGCGCCGGCCGAACACCGCAGCGATTCCCTGTCAGCCGCCTACAAAAACCTCGACGCCGATGCGCAGCGGGATTTCACCCGAAGCTATGACGAGCTGTGTCGTCATTACGGCATGCTTGCTACCCGCAACAACCGCGGCGAGGCGCACGAGAACGGATCGATCGAAGGTCCCCATGCCCATCTCAAGCGACGGCTCGATCAGGCCTTACGCCGGCGGGGCAGCCGCGATTTCGTCAGCATCGAGGCCTGGCGCGAGTTCGTTGAGGCGCAGGTCGCCAGACAGAACCGGCGGCATGCTGCGCGCATCGATGCAGAACGCAGGGTACTCAAGGCGCTGCCCGCAAGGCGAACCACCGATTTCGCCATGGTCACCGTCGATGTCACCCGCAACGGCACCGTCGCCATCGATCGGGTTACCTATTCGGTGCCTTCCCGCCTCGTCGGACGGCGCCTCAACGCGCATCTCTTTGACGATCGCATCGAGCTCTTCCTCGGTCCAGACAGGGTAATGTCCACGCCGCGTGTGCGGATCAGTCATCCCCACCGGGGGCATAGCATCGATTTCCGGCACATGATCGGTAACCTGCGCCGCAAGCCCGGTGCACTGCGCAACCTCGTCTACCGCGAAGCCCTCTTCCCCGATCACGCCTACCGGCGGGCCTGGCAAGCCTTCGATGCCCAACTCGATGGACGGCAGGCCTGCCGCGATGCCGTCGCGCTGCTCGATATCGCCGCCAGGGGCGACTGTGTCGACGTGCTGGCTCGGCGGATCGATGAGGCTCTCGACAGCGGGCGCTTGCCCGATGTCGATGCGCTCAGGGACGAGTTCCTGCCAACCGCAAGATCGCAGCGCGATGTCGCTATCCCGCCACCCGATCTGCACAGCTACAACAGCCTGATCGCCAGCGGGGAGGTGCACTGATGACCCGCACCAAGGATCAGGCCGCCGCCGTACTGCCTACCCTGCTGAAGGCCTTGCGCCTGCCGAGCATCAACCGCAACTGGAAGCGCCTCACCGACACCGCCGATCGCGATGGCTGGCCGGCCGCCAACCTGCTGGCCTCGCTTCTCGAGATCGAGATGGCTGATCGCTCCTCCCGGCGCATCCAGCGCCATCGCGACCAGTCCGGCTTGCCCGCAGGCAAGACCTTCGCCACCTTCGATTTCGACGCCGCCCCCGGCATCCGCAAACCGCACCTCTTGTCCCTCGCCGCCGGTGACGACTGGATCGAGAACGGCGGCAACCTGCTGCTGTTCGGCCAGAGCGGGACCGGCAAGACGCACGCAGTTGCCGCCATTGGCCATGCCCTCATCGACACGGGGCGGCGCGTCCTGTTCTGCTCCACCACCGACATGGTCCAGAAGCTCCAGTCCGCGCGCCGCGACCTCAGCTTGCCCGCCATGCTCGACAAGCTCGACAAGTTCGATCTCATCGTGCTCGACGATCTGTCCTACGTCCGCAAGGACCAGGTCGAAACCAGCGCCTTGTTCGAGCTCATCGCCCACCGCTACGAACGCCACTCGCTCGCCATTACCGCCAACCAGCCATTTTCGGCATGGGACAACGTCTTCCCTGATCCCGCCATGACTGTCGCCGCGATCGACCGCCTCGTGCACCACTCGACCATCATCGAGATGAACGGCGAAAGCTACCGCAAGCGTTCCGCCGTCGCCCGCATCAACGCCGGCGATTACGACCCGCCCAATGGCGCCCCGGACCGGCCATCATAATTGTCGCTGGCTTCGCGCTCGGGAGCACCCTTGCTGAGGCAACGGGTAATTGTCGCCAGCGGCAATTACATGCCAACCATCCCATGCGCTTCAAACCCTCGCTTCCGGCCAGCGCCAGCGACAATTACCCAGCGTCGTAATTGTCGCTCGACGGTTGCTCCTCGCAACAGCAAATGGTAGCCAGAATTCACCAACCGGCGCGGCCACCTATCGGCCATCAAAATTGACGCCGACCGGACACCGTAATCGTCGCGCTACAACGATGGGTCATCCTATACAATTACTGCGAGAGATCAGGCGGGCAGTCAAAATGTCACTAATTTCCAATATGCCTCGGGCAACCGGACCGCATCAACACCTACCAATTTCGACACATTCCAGCGCAGTTTAACTTATGGTGATCTTGGGACGGTCGACAGCGGTCTCACCATCTTTCGTTCGACTGATTCATCCTCACATTTGGGCTACGTCAGCTATGGCATGTGGGAGGTAAAACAGAATACGGGAGCATCAAGAACTGGCTACCAGACATGGTTCCTGTTCGGCTCGCGCACACCTGACGCTGCCCGCTTGAATGCAGGAACTGTCACGTACAATGGCATTGCTGATGGTACGGCATATATCGGCGGAACCGCGCGGCGGTTAAGCGGAACAGGACAGGTCACGCGTAACTTTGCAAACGACATGACCACTACAAACATTGATCTTAAAGTAAATGATGGGCCGGGCGTAACAAATACGTTTGGCACGCTCCAACAGAGCAATACGTTTGGTAGTGATGCAACCACCACAAATGGTTTCTCTGGCAGGATCTTATTTGTTCCGTATGGGCCAAATGCCGAAGAGATTGGCGGAATTTTCTCACTGTCTAACCAAGTTAATGACACTGCCGTTGGAGTATTTGTCGGAAAAAGGTGATTAATTCGGGCGAACTTTGGGGGCTATATCACACCCCGATCCGGGCCTCGGCGGTGCTGCGCCGACGCAAGATGGCGGCGATATGGCGCTCGGCCACGCGAAATCGGTTAAAGGCGCGGGCCTAGGTCTGGCCGCTCGCGCCGATCCGCATCAGTGGGTTTCGACGATGATAATGCTGATGTAATCAATCGACGTTGCCGGAAGAAACTTCCTAGTGACGAAGCGACGAAGGACCGTAGGGGTCACCATTGGAAATAGAGCCGCTAACCTGATCTCCGGCCGCTATTGCTTCTGCAATATTCGGTCGTGGATAGGCGGCACAGGCGCGGGGGGCATTTCGTTGGGGTTTGCGCAAAAGGCATATCGGACCCACGCCCGGCCGCCCGCCGTGCCGCGAGGGGGCGCGGGCCGCGACGCGCCCGCAGCGCACCGCAGCCCGGACCGCTCGTCAAAACAGCTTCTTGAGCGTGATAGACCACTCGCGGCTGCGCCCGATCAGATTTTCCTGTACACCGAAGGTCTCGTTGAAAACCCCCGAATTATAATAGGCCTTGTCGAACAGATTGGTGACCTGGGCGCTGAAAGTCCAGCCGTCCGACAAGGATGCCGCGGTCAGGCTCGCATTGACCAGCGAATAGGCCGGCTGGGCGATCGCATCTGTGTTGATCGAGTCGAAATAGACCTTGGAGCGATACGACCAGTCCACGCGCGGCGTCAGTTCAACGTCGCCGATACTCATCGACTTCGACAGCGAAGCGTTGATCGACCAATCCGGCACCTGCTCGAACTTGCTCGACAGGGTGACGGCATTTCGCGTCAGTCCGCCATTCACCAGCGCCGCGTCTAGGCTGGTGTAACGTGCATCGAGGTAGCCCAGGCCGCCCTCCAGCCGCCATCCGCCGCCCGGCGCGAGCGACGCTTCAAGTTCCAGGCCGCGTATCCGTGCCGAACCGACATTCTTGATCTGCGGCGCCGGGCCCACGAAGACCTGGATCTGAAGATTGCTGTAGTCGGTGTTGAAGAAGGCTGCGTTGAGCCTAAGCCGGCGGCCGAAGGCATCGAGCTTGAAGCCGGCTTCGTACACCTTGACCGTTTCCGGATCGAAGCTCGGTATGCCGCCCGGCAGGATCGGGAGGGGCAGCGTGCGGTGCGTGAAGCCCCCGCCTTTGAACCCTTCCGAATAGCTGGTGTATAGGAGCAGCCCGTCGGCCGCCTTGTAGGCAAGGTTCACCATCGGCGTGAGGTCGCTATATTGGGTCGACGCCTGGCCCTGCTGAACCAGTTGGCCGGGCGCGAAAGGCGTACCCTCGGTTGGCCCCAGCGGGCAGATGACGGAAGGGTTCAGAACGCCGCAGGCGGGCAGCCCGCCCGGATATTGGGTGCGCGGATCGACGATGCCGATGCGGTTCGCGATGATGCCGCCCGCGGTCGCATCGTAAAATTTGCGGTCGCGCGTCCATCGCAGCCCAGGGGTCAGCGAAAGACGGTCGGTGATGTCGAAGGTGAGCTGGCCGAAGCCCGCTATGCTCGTGTTCCTGAAATAGCCGCCGACCTCGAACGAAAGCGGCGTGAAGGAGACCTGGTTGAGGTTGACCCCCGTTTCCCTGAAATAATAGGCGCCGAGGATCCATTTGAGCCGATCGCCGAACGCGCTCCCGAGGAGTTGCACCTCCTGGCTCACCTGCTCCTGATCGACCGGATCGTTGCCGTACCGGACGATTTCCAGCGGCGAATGGTCCCCGTCGCGATCGGATGCGCTTCTCAGCTTGCGATAGGCGCTTATCGATTTCAGATCGATGCTGTCGGAAAGCTCCAGGTCGATATTGAGGGCGGTGCCCCATATGTCGATGTTCGAAAAATCGGCGCCCGTTCCCTGGTTCGTCCGCGTGACATATTGGTTGTTGTAGCAGGCGCGATTGGCCGTATCCCCGGAAGGATTATAGGGCGCTGAGCCGTTCGGCGGCGACAGGCACGGCTGTCCGCCGAGGAAGGTCGCGAGATAATTGTTGAGAAGCGCGAAATTGTCGGTCGGGGCGTCGCCGCTTTGCGAGGGGTAGATCTGTCCGCCCGGCGCGCTTCCGTTAAGGTCGATGACCGGAAAATTGAGCGTGCTGCGGTAGCCGCCTGTGGCGGCGACGACGGCCGGCGGGAAGGCGCCGTCAGGCGGCGCGATGACATGCACCGTGCCGTTTTGCGGCGTTCCGAACGCCACGCCGGGAGGAAGCGGCGTGCCGCCCGCGGTCAGCGCCAGCGGCAGATTGTCGGGATTGAATATCCGCGACCGATAATCGATGCCGGTCAGGCGGAATGCGGGGCCATGTTCCCGCACGCGGGTGCCGTCGACCGACCAGTTCAGGGTCATGCGGCTCGACGCCTTCCAGCGCAGGGCGAAGCGCCCGACGAGGCGCTGTTCATTGCCAAGATCGCGCCCGTCGCTACGGCGGACATTGCCGTCGCGATTGATCGTCGCGCCGGACAGGGTGACGGCGAGGCTATCGGTCAGCGGCAGGTTCAACGATGCCTTGAAGTCCCGCCGCCGATAGTTACCGATCGTGAGCGCTACGCTCCCCGAAATATGATCGAAGTCAGGCTGTCGGGAAGTGATGCTGACCGCGCCGCCGATCGTGTTGCGGCCGAAAAGCGTTCCCTGCGGACCGCGCAGAACTTCGACGCGATCGATGTCCACCAGGTCGAGCAGCCCGCCGACCGACCGCGCGATATAGACGCCGTCGAGATAAAGGCCGACGCCCGGTTCGGTGAAGGGCGAAAAATCCTTTTGCCCGATGCCGCGGACATAGATGGCCGGCGAACTCTGCGCGCCGAAGCCCGGACTGTTCGACAAGGTCAGGTTGGGCGTCGATCCCGCAATCGCGTCCACGCGCGTCGCCCCCCGCGCTTCGAGCGTCTCGTTGCCGAAGGCCGATATGGCGATGGGGGTTTCCTGAAGATTCTCTTCCCGCTTTCGCGCCGTCACGATGATGTCGGCGATCACGTCGGCAGGCAGCCCGGCCTTCGCCTGCGGCTCCGCCAAAGGCGCGGTCTGGGCGGAAGCGGCGGATGCGGCCGCCAGCGCGGCGAGCGCGCCGCCGCAATATAGTCCTTTCATCATTTCCCTCTCCCCCAATCGTCGACCGCATCCGTTGCGGCCCCTATTTTCTCTGGAATCGCTCCAGCTTCTCGCGATCGATCTCGATGCCGAGGCCTGGCCCTTCGGGCAGCCAGAGCGCATGATCGTGATAGTCGGCAGGCGCGACGCAGATATCCTCGCCGATCAGCATCGGCCCGATCGTCTCTCCGCCGAGCGGCAGAGCCGGAAGGCTCGCGGCAAGATGCATGTTCGCCGCCGTGCCGATCGAGGATTCGAGGAAGGTTCCCATATAGACGGGAATGCCCCCCGCATTCGCGATGTCGGCCATGGCGCGGGCGTTGCGCAGCCCGCCGGATTTCATGATCTTGAGCGACAGCAGGCTGGCGGCGGCGCGCTTGACCACCTCCACCGTGTCGTGGACCGACAGGACGCCCTCGTCGATCATGATCGTGGTGCCGCTGGACCGGGTCAGGCGCGCCATCGCGTCGAGGTTCCAGCGGGCCACCGGCTGTTCGACCATCTCGACGCCGGCCTCGCGCAGCTCGGCGATCGCCCGGACGGCAGTCGCCTCTTCCCAGCCTTCATTGGGATCGACCCGCAGCTTCGCCCGCCCTTCAAGGGCGCGCGCCAGCCGCTTTGCGCGGGCGAGGTCTTCCGCGATGGGCAGCGCGGCCATCTTCAGCTTGAAGGCGCCGGCGCGTCCGAGCGCCAGCATCTCTTCGGCCTCGTCGATTTCCTGCGCGACATCGCCCGTCGCCAGCGGCCAGGCGACGGGGAGCGAATCGCGCACCTTGCCCCCGAACAGGATATGCAGCGGCACGTCGAGGATCTTTCCCGCGCCGTCGAGCAACGCCATCTCGATCCCCGCCTTAGCGAAGCCGTTGTTGCGGACCTTCTCGTCCAGCTTCGCCATCAGGCGGGTCGGCGCGAGCAGGTTCTCGCCCACGAGCAGCGGCGCCAGATAGCGGTCGATCGTCGCCTTGATCGCCTCGACGCTGTCGCCGCTCCACCAGGGGCCGCAGGGCGTGACGGCCTCGCCGATGCCCGTTACCCCGTCTTCGGTCAGTATCTCGACAAGAACGATGCTCTGAAGGTGCGTGCCGAACCGCGCGAACTGCTGGAGCCGACGCAGCGGCAGGTCCACGATCCGCGTTTCGATGCTCCGTATCCTCGCCGTTTCGATGGGCGTCCGGCCGAAGACCAGCGCATCGCGCCCGCCGCCCGCTCCTTCCGACGCACGCCCTTGCGAAACCGCTGCCTTATCCATTCCCACCACATCCCTACGGCCCATATGTTCGGCAGCGATAGGAGGGCTGTCGCCTTACTGTAAAATACTATATCGACCACTATTCGATACGATTACCGCATAGCATGGGAGATGGGACATGGAATTTCGTCAGCTTCGCTACTTCGTCGCAGCGGCGGAATATGGCAATATCGGCACGGCGGCGCAGCGGCTGAACGTGTCCCAGCCGCCCGTGAGCCGACAGATCCAGGCACTGGAAGACGAGCTTGGCGTGCAGTTGCTGGTCCGGACGACCAAGGGGGTCAGCCTGACCGCGGCGGGACGGAGCTTCCTGGACGACGCCCGGGTCATCCTGACGCGAAGCCGGGATTCGCGCGACCGCTGCCGCGCCGCGGGGCGAGGCGATGTGGGCCGCCTGGCCATCGGCTATCTCGGCTCTGTCATCTACCAGGTTCTCCCCGCGCTGCTCCGGGATTTCCGCCGGGAGGTTCCCGAAGCGGACATTTCCCTCGCCCAGCTCAGCAAGCACGACATGGTCCAGGCGCTGCGCGACGGGGTGATCCATGTCGGGTTCGGGCGCTATTTTCCGGGCGAACCGGACATCATATTCGAAAAGATCCAGGACGAGCCGCTCTATGTCGCGACCGCCGACGAGCGGGCCGGAGCGCCCGACCGGCCAGTCGCGCTGGCGAGCTACAAGGATCGGCCCTTCGTGCTGTTTCCCAAGGGCGACCGGCCCAGCTTCGCCGACGAAATCATCGCGCTGCTCAAGGCGCGGGGCATTCAGCCGCGCATCGAGCATTTCGCCGAAGACGCGACCGCGGCCCTGGCGCTGACCGCGATGGGCGCGGGAGTCTGCGTGGTGCCCGCATCGCTCGCGGCCATCCATTGGCCCGGCGTCCGCTTCACGCCCCTGCTCGACGATGCGGTCGGTTCCCCGATCGTTTGCGCCTATGCCCAACATTGCGACGAACCGATCCTGCATCGTTTCCTGGGCGCGATCCGACGCTGACCGATGGCATACGATATTCGTATCGAGTAGCGGCATAATCAGTATTGGCGCGTATATCATCTTCGCTCTACTTTTTCCGAACTGCACAACAGAGCGAAGTGGGAGATGCCGATGGAGTCCGAACAGCTTGAGGCCGTAGTGATGGATATCGTCGCGGGAATACGCGACGCCATCATAAAGCATCATGTGACGGTCGATCAGTACCGCTTCGCCGTCGACTATCTCGGCCGGCTGGCGGACGCCAGGGAACTGCCGCTCCTCCTCGACGTCTTCCTGAACGTGGCCGCGGTCGACGCGGAAAACGAGGTGACGAAGGGTTCTCCGCAGGCGATCCAGGGCCCCTATTACAGGGAGGATGCGCCCGCCGTCACCGACCGGCTCAAGACCCTCGATCATGACAATGAGCGTCCGCTCGTCGTCCGGGGCCAGGTGCGCGACATCGATGGGTCCCTCCTGCCCGGAGCGGAGGTCGACATCTGGCACTCGACCCCGACCGGAAAATATAGCGGGTTCCACGACAATATCCCCGTCGATTATTATCGGGGCAAGCTGACGTCGGACAGCGAAGGCGCCTATCGCGTCGCGACCACGGCGCCGGTTCCCTACCAGATCCCCAACCAGGGCTATACCGGCGCGCTGCTGGAGGCGATGGGACGCCATAGCTGGCGCCCCGCGCACGTCCACTTCAAGGTGCGCAAGCCCGGGTTCAAGACGGTCACGACCCAGGTCTATTTCGAGGGCGGCCAATGGGTCGACAGTGATTGCTGCAGCGGCGTGCGCGACGATCTGGTCCGCCGGACGACGCAGGAGGACGGCGTCGATACGCTGACGGTCGACTTCGTTCTCGACCGCGCGGCCTGACCGACTTCCCGGAGAAATCCGATGTGCCATACGCAGCCGAGCGCGCGCTTTCCGGTCGATCCGCAAGGCGAGCCCTACTCCGCCCCCGCAGGGTTCGGGCTCGAAGGCCTTGTCTTCGGGGCAGGGCATCGCGCTCCCCCCGCGCTCCTCATCCCCGACATCTACGGGATGACGCCCTTCTATCGCGGCCTTGCAGCGCATCTTGCCCGGCAGGCGCCGGTTATCCTGCTCGATCCCTTCGCCTCCTTCGGTCCGCTCGCGCAATCGACGCGCGAGGCCGCGTTCGAGCGGCGCCACCGCCTGGACGACAGGCACTATGCCGATGCGCTCGAACGGCTGGTTCAGCACATCGGGGCGCGAGGGGTCATGGGCTTCTGCCTAGGCGGCAATTTCGTTCTCGAACTGGCGCGGCGCGGAAGCGATTGCGCGCTGCTTGCCGTCTATCCGTTTCCGCAGGGGCTTCCCAATGTCGCCCCGCTCGCGCCGCCGATCGATTATCTGCCGAAGATCGAAACGCCGGTGACGATCCTGCTGGGCGATACGGACGCGTCGGTCGGGGCCGAAAATGTGGAGGCGCTGGCGGCCTGCGTCGAGGGAAATCCGGCCGTTTCCCTGCATATATTTCGCGGCGTGGGGCACGGGTTCGTCACCGGCCTCGATTCGGACGAGCGTCCGCTTCGCGCCGCCGCGGAGGAGGCGCTCGCCATAGCCGAGCGGCTTTTCGATCCCAATCAGCCCGCGGAACCGGATTTCGGCCCGTCGGCATAGAAACGCACGGAGGGAATGCATGTCCACTGAATCCGGCTTCGATACCGACATCCTGATCATCGGCACCGGCCCCGCCGGCGCCGCCTCTGCCGCCGCGCTCGCCACCTATGGCGTCCGATGCCAGGCGATCGGCAAGTTCGGCTGGACCGCGCGCACGCCGCGCGCGCACATCACCAACCAGCGGACCATGGAAATCCTGCGCGACCTGGGGCTGGAGCAGGAGGCGGTCGGCATGGCGGTGCCCAACACCCAGATGGGCGAGAACACCTATTGCACCAGCCTCACCGGCACCGAACTCGGCCGGCTGCTGACATGGGGCATGCATCCCGCCCGCCGCGCCGATTATGATCTCGCCAGCCCCACCTCCATGTGCGACCTGCCGCAGAACATGATGGAACCGCTGCTGATCGCGGCAGCCGCCAAGCGCGGCGCGAAAATCCGGTTCGACACCGAATATCTGAGCAGCACGCAGGACGCGGAAGGCGTCACGACGACGGTGAAGGACCATCTGACCGGCGCCGTCTACACCATCCGCTCGCGTTATCTGATCGGCGCCGACGGGGCGAACTCGCGGGTCGTCGCGGACTATGGGTTGCCGCTCGAAGGGCGGATGGGCGTTTCGGGATCGATGAACATCGTCTTCGACTGCGACCTTTCCAGATATGTCGCGCATCGGCCGAGCGTGCTCTACTGGATCATCCAGCCGGGATCGAGCGTCGGCGGCCTTGGCATCGGCGTCATCCGCATGGTCCGGACCTGGAACAGATGGCTCGCCATCTGGGGCTACGACATCGAACAAGGCCCACCGCAGATCACCGAGGAGTTTGCGCGCGGCATTCTCCACAAGCTGATCGGCGACGACCGGATTCCGATCAAGATAGAGGCGACGTCGACCTGGACCGTCAACGATGCCTACGCCACCACCATCGCCAAGGGCCGGGTATTCTGCATGGGCGATGCGATCCACCGCCATCCGCCCACGAACGGCCTGGGTTCGAACGCGTCGATCGGCGATGCCTATAATCTCGCCTGGAAGCTCGCGCATGTCGTCAAGGGCAAGGCGGCGCCGTCGCTGCTGGAATCCTACGACCTCGAACGCGCTCCGGTCGCCGAACAGGTCGTCAAGCGGGCCAACAAGAGCCTCGGATGCTTTCCGCCGATCCTTCAGGCGCTGGGACTGCTCGATACGCAGGATCCGGAAGAGATGCGCCTCAACATGGCGGCGCTCCAGGACGATACGCAGGAAGCGGCGGCCCGCCGCGAAGCGCTGCGCGCCGCCATCCAGGCCTCCGACTATGTCTATAATTGCCATGGCGTCGAAATGAACCAGCGCTATGCATCGGGCGCGGTCGTCGATGACGGATCGCCCGAACCCGCCTGGTTGCGCGACCCCGAACTCTATCATCAGGCAAGCAGCCGCCCGGGCGCGCATTTGCCGCACGTCTGGCTCAGCGAAAACGGCCGCCGCGTGGCGGCGATGGACTTGTGCGGGAATGGCCGGTTCACTCTGTTGACCGGCATCAGCGGCGCGGCGTGGGAACAGGCCGCCGCCGAGGCCGCCGCCGCCTTCGGGATCGAGATCGCGGTTCACCGGATCGGCCCCGGCCAGCGATATGACGATCCTTATGGCGATTTCGCGGCCGCAAGCGAAGTGGCCGACGACGGCGCGCTGCTCGTTCGCCCGGACATTTACGTCGGCTGGCGCGCCCGTCGCGCGAGCGCCACGGCCGCTGCCGACCTGATCGCGGCGCTCGGCGCGATATTGGGCTTCGCGCCTGCGGCCGCCCTGCGCGAAGCCGCCGCATGAGGCGAGCGCGGGCGATGCGAGGCGCATGCATATCCGCCGCGATCACGTAACCTGGCGCACCCAGCGCGCCTGGGCGAATTCGGAAAGGCCCGGAAATGGCCATCCCAAGACATTCCCCTCCCGTAAACGGGAGGGGTTAGGGGTGGGCGCGACCCCGGACTTGATCCGGGGGAGCTTCTGACTTGGCCGTTGCAAAACAACGCGGATGTTGCGCCAGCCCACCCCCTAACCCCCTCCCGCTTGCGGGAGGGGGAACGTCCGCTCTCCACCAAAATCACTCAGTCAGGCAAGTCCTGAGTTTGAGACGCCGCAATGGCGAACATAGCGACCGGACAGGCTGCGCTTATCGCGCCTCAATAATTCCACTGCACCTGCGTGCGGATAAGATTGCCTTCGGCGCGGCCGGTGCGGCGCTCGTCGGCTTCGGCGCGTTTCATCCGGGCGAAGGCAAGGGTGAATTCCAGCGCCTTCCATGGCTGCCATTCGATGCCCAGTTCCAGTTCGTCGGTTTCCAGGCGCGGCGCGTTGGTCCCTGCTTTCCACCCGCCGCGATAATATTGCCAGCGGCCATAGGGCATCAGCGCGCCGATCGAACCCATGGGCACGCGATACATCATCTGCACATAGCCGCCATGCAGCTTCTTCGTCAGGATGGACTGGCTGGCGCGGTCATATTCCGGCCCCCTGCCCCAGTTCCACTCCGCCTGGATGCCGAAGGGCTGAGGGTAGAGCATGGCATGGATGCCGACGCGATCGTCGTCATAGGCCACCGGACTGACCGAGCCGCTGCGCAGTTCGGGCTGCACGTCGTTCATCATCGCGGAGCCGCCGATTTCGAACACCTGCCCCGCCAACGCGTCGCCCAGACCGTCCAGTTCGAACGGCCAGATGGCGAAGGCGACCTTCATCAGGCCGCGATTCTGTTCCGTCCTGTTGGTGCCCTGCCCGTTGAAGGCGCCGATGCCGAACGCACCGTAATTGCCGAACAGCTTTTGCCCGTCATGCGCCAGCCGGTCCCATATCTTCTGCACCGAAGGCGGCGTGTAATAGCCCACGATGCCAAGGTCGCGTTCGCCGGGCACCGCGCTGTTTATCGCGTCGCTGCGATCAAGCGTCAGGCGGTTGGAGGAGGATTGCATGTTCTCCCAGCCGAAGGGCACCTTGGACTGGCCGAAGCGCAGGCGAAAATCCTTCCCCTTGTCGAGGAAGACGTCCGCATAGGCGTCCCGCAACTGGGCGAATCCCTCCCGCCGCTCGCTTCCCGCCTGATTGTTCACCGCCGTGGCGAAATCGGACTGAAGATAGAGCGAGACGCGGTCGGAAACGTCGCCCTGAAGCACCAGCCGGGCACGGCGCAGCGAAAAGCCGCCTCGGTCCGAGATCGAGCTGTCATGCACCGAACGCAGGCGGGAAACGCCCGCAGGCGCGCTATCGTCACCGGACAGGAAGGCATTGTAGCGCATCTGGGTATAGCCCCGAAGCGACAGCCGTTCGTACCACGCCTTCGACCGGGGCGCCGGATCCGATGCCGGCGTGGCGGCCGGCGGCTGGTCGGGCGCGGCGGCCAGGGAGGCGGCTGGCGCGGCGGCGGGCGCAGGAGCGGCCGCGACAGGCTCGGCAGCGGCCGGCGCAGACTTGCTGGCGGCGAGCGCCGATGTCAGCGCCTGTACCTGCGCCTTCAACTCATCGATCTGGCGCTGAAGTTCCGCATTGCTCTGGGCGCTCGCCGCCTGCGGCGTCAGCGCCAGCACGCCCGCGATCAATAACCCGGTTTCGAACGTCCTTGCCCCCATCGAGCGACTCCCCTGATATGCTGGTTGCGGCCGCTATGGCATTTCAGAGACAATAAGATGACAATAATATTTCAGTTTGATGACGGACCGCTGATGGCGGGAATGGGCATGCCCCCTCGCCTTTTCGCAATGCCCTTCCACCTATCTCTCGCGCATCGCTTCCTTGGCCTTGTTGATCGGCTTCATCAGGTAATCGAACACGGACTTGCGGCCGGTGCGGATTTCGACCATCGCGACCATGCCCGGCATGATGGCGTGGTCCCTGCCGTCCCTGGTCCGCGGGCTGGAATGCCGGGTGCGGGACATAGACGCGGTAGAAGACCTGGTCGCGGTTCACCTCATCCTGCAAGGTGTCGGGCGAGATTCGGTCGACCGTGCCGTAGATGGACGGATCATAGGCGGTGATCTTGACCGTCGCGGGCAGCCGCGGACGAATGAAGGCAATGTCGCGCCGGCTGATGCGCGCTTCGATCAGCAGCTTGTCCTCCAGCGGCACGATCTCCATCAGCGAACCGCCGGGACGCGAAATGGTTATCATCTCGGCACAAGAGACAGGTGATCGCGATTGCGATCCACCCCGCTACCCCGCCCAATCGATGCGCGACAGGGGCGGTCATCAGGGCGCCCCTGTCGCGGGAATCCTATGATCCCTTCGCCGCCTCGGCCGCGGCGAGCACCCTCAGGACATTGCCCGACCAGATCTTCTGGACATCCGCCTCGCTATAGCCCGCCTTCAGCAGGGCGGCGGTGATCTTGGGCAGGTCGAGCACATCCTCCAGGCCGACGACACCGCCGCCCCCGTCCCAGTCCAGGCCGATGCCGACATGATCCGGCCCAGCCACCTTCAGCGCGTGGAGCATGTGCGCCATGAAATCGTCGAAGGTCGCCCGGTCCGTTTCGGGATAGAGCCGGTCGATCTCCTGCCGCTTCGCCAGCAGTTCGGCCCGCTTCTCCGGCGTCAGTTTCGCATCCTCGCGCAATTGGCCGAACAGCGCCTTCAGCGCCTCCTGCCGCGCCGGATTGGGCTTGGATGCGCGCAGATAGGCGCCGAAGGCGTTCATCTGGATCACCCCGCCCTTGGCCGCCAGCGCCTTCAGATGCGCGTCGTCGATATTGCGCGGATGGTCATAGACCGCCTTGCAGCCCGAATGGGTCAGCAGGACCGGCGTGGTGGACAGCGCCAGCAGGTCGTCCAGCACCTGATCGCTGCTGTGCGACGCGTCCGGCACGATGCCCAGCCGGTTCATCTCCTTCAGCAGATCCTTCCCCAACGGGGAAAGGCCGCCGAAGCGCGGTTTCTTCGACGGGTCGGTGGAGCTGTCGGCAAACTGATTATGCGCGAAATGCGCGAAACCGACGACCCGCACGCCCATGTCGTAGAAGGTCTTGAGCAGCGACACGTCCTCGCCCAGCGGATAGGCGTTCTCGATCGACATGAAGACGACCCGCTTGCCCGCCGCCGCGATGGGTGCGGCGTCCTTCGCCTCCAGCGCCAGCGTGAAATTCGCCGGGTCCGCCGCCACCATCTGGCGGATCGACACGCCGCGCAGGATCGCGAAGTCCCGCGCCTTGCGGAATCCCTCCTCCGTCAACGGCCCCTGCGGCGTGTAGATCGCCCAGAAACCGCCGTCCAGGCCGCCCTTCTTCATGCGCGGCAGGTCGACCTGGGTATAGTCGCTATGAACCCCATGCTCGTCCTCGATCGACCAGCCGGGCAGGTCGAGCGAGGCGGGCGTGTCGAGATGGCTGTCGAGCGTCAGCAGCCGCTGGTGGAGTTGATAAACTTTCTTCGGCACCTCCTGCGCCTGCACCCCGAACGGGAGCAGCGCCACCAGCGCCGCCCCCGCCATCATCCTTTTCAGCATCAAATCTCGCCCGAAATGGTGAACTGGAACGTGCGGGGAGAAAGCGGCCGGAAGAAACCGTCGCCCGATGGCTGGGCAGATATGTAGGAAAGCGTGTCCTTGTCGAAGATATTGTCGACGTTGAGCCGCGCCTTGATTCCCTTGACCGGCCCGAAGCTGAGGCCGTCCCCAATGTCGACATAGGCGCTGAAGACAGTGTAGCCCGGCACGCTCGACCCCGGCGTATTGACGAAGGTCGACCAGCGCTTGCTGGTATATTTGCCGGAGAAGTTGGCGACCAGCCAGCTTGCCGGTTCCACCGTCACGCCGCCGCTGACGATCCACTTGGCGCTGTCCGGCAGGAACTTGCCCGCGAGGGGGATGACGGTCGAGCCGATGATGTTGTCCTTGAACTTGGCATTGTTGTAGGTGACGTTCAGGTTACCGTAAGCGAGGCCGTCCAGGAAGGACGGCTTGTAGGTGCCGGCAAATTCCACGCCATAGGAACGCACCCGGCCGACATTCTGGAAGAAGGTTTCCGTAGACGCGCCGCCGCCGGGCACGAAGCTGGTGATCGACTGGATGCGGTTTTCGAACTTCGTGTAGAAGGCCGCCAACGACGCATAGAGCTGCCCCTGGTTGGTGCGGATGCCCAGTTCCATATTCTTCGACCGTTCGGGCGCAGGCTGCGGCACCAGCGCGGACGTGCCGGGGCGCGTCACCGAATAGATGTCGTCCATGCCCTTGGGCAGGGCCATATTCTCCGCATAGGAAGCGAAGACCTGCGTCCGTCCGTCAAATTTGTAGAGCAGGCCCGCCATGGGCAGGAACATATCCGTGTAATGCGCGGTGTTGGCCTGCGGACCCCACCCGGGAATGCCCCTGAGGACGCCGCCGATCGTCCGGGTGCGGTAATAATCGTCAAAGTCGCGATAGCCGCGCTGGACATAGTCCATCGTCAACCCTTTGAAACCGAGGTCGAGGATCAGCCGCTCGTCCATGAGTTTCAGCGTATCCTTCACGAACACCTGCAATATGTCGCGCTTGGACCGATAGTCGCGGCGCAGATAGACCAGTTCGTTCAGGTTGGGCGCGCTGTCGGGCGCGCCATCGACCGTGTTGTAGCGCGCCTGGGTGCGGTGATATTTGTCGGTTTCGGCCCAGACTCCCGCTTCCAGAGCGTTGCTGCCGATTTCCCAATGCAGCTTGCCGGTGATGCCGTAACGATCCCCGCCAACGCCGGACAAGCCATATTGCACGCCCTTGGGCGCTACGACCGGAAGGCCAGCCTCCGACTGATAAAGATAGCGCAGATAGCTGCCCGGGGTCGCGCCCCGCGTCGTGCTGCCATAGGCGTCGGGCGACACGCCGTAACCGTCCTTGTCCTCATAATAGAGGGTCGATTCCGCCCAGACCCCGTCATCGATGCCAGCGTGGAAGGTCGCTCCGTACAGCTTGTCCTTACGCACGTTGATGGCAAGATTGTAGACGGCGGTATAGGCGCTGTTCGAATAATAGATGCCCGGCGCGGTCGGCGCGAAACCCGTCGTCGTATTCGGCACATTTTCGATATAGGCATAGTCGCGGCCGCACTGGCCCAAGGCATTGCGCGTTACGCAATTATATTGCCCCCGCGTAATGGTCGGCGAATCATAGTCGAAGAAGTCGTTCGACACGAATTTGAAGCGCGCCCAGCTATCCCCGCCCAGATCGGCGTGAATCTGCCCTTCCCAATGCTCGCGATCGACCGATCCGGGGCCGCGCCACAGATCACTGTCCAGCTTGGTGCGACTGACATAGGCCTTGAACGGTCCCACCCGCCCGGTGCTCGCGCGAATGAAGGTGCGCTTCATGTCGAAATCGCCAAAGCTCTGCGACACGAACAGGCCCATCTCGTCCTGCGGCGCGATGCTGTTATATTGCACTACCGGGCCGAGCGTCGAATAGCTGGGCAGGCCCACATCACCCGCGCCGATGGCGGCTTCCACCACGCCGAGATTTTCGTTGTCGACATAGCGGAACACCGGGCTGCCGCCGAAGGCGTCGCTGCGGCCCGTGGGAATGCCGTCGACCACGAAGCCAATCTGGTCGAGGTTGAAGGCGCGTGTCTGGACGCTGTTGCCGAATTCATAGAGGCCGAGCGCGCCGTCGGTCTGCACGTTGAAGCCGGGCAGTTGCTCCAGCATCTTCAGGCCCGAAATGCCCGATGGAGCGGAAAGCAGGGCTTCGCGCGTGACCGCCACGACATTGCTCACCTTGTCCTCGCCGATGGCCTCCGCCGATTGGGAGATGCGGCGGCCGGTGACGGTTATCGTTCCTGCGTCTTCCGCATCCGGCTCCTGCGCCCAGGCGTGGGACGACAGCGTGGCAGCGCAGCACGACAGCAGCAATGCAGCGCGACGAACGGACAAGAACTTCTGCATAAATGGCTCCCTTTCGGCCCTTTTCGGGCAGTTATGGGCCGTTCAGGCATGCGTCGCGCGACAAGGCCCGCGACGCGGCATCCCTCCAAAGAACGGACAGGCCGGACGCTTTTCGCACCCGGCCCATTTCTCGGTTTTCTTGTGAAACGAAATGTTCCTGGAAATCCGCCACGAACAAACGAATAATTCTCATGCCGTAATTAATTCTCTCCGGATGGCGGCCATCTCCGCCGCCGCCTAGAAACTCGCGGTCAGGTTGAAGGAGGTATAGCGCGTCCATCTTCCCGCCGGCGCGTTGGGCGCATCCCGCAGGAACCGCCCCCTGGCGAGCAGAAGCCCGTCGAATTCAAACCGCAGGCGTGAGGGAAGGATCCAGTATCGCACCCGCCCCTCCACCTGATGGCCAGCGAAGCTGCCCGACCGTCCGATGGCGTCCCTCACCCCCGTGGAGGAAAAGGCGTCCGTCCGCGAAGCCAGCCACAGGGCGCGATAGGTCGCAAACCAGTCCCACCGCTTGTCTGGCGTCGCCTCCAGCCTGATGCCGGGCGTCACGATGTTGGTCCGCGCCAGCGCATTGTAGAGACCGGCCGGCGCCAGGTCCGCCCGGCGCATGCCGAACAGCGTGTCGAAGCGGCCCTGGCGCCCGCCCCGCCGATCGCCGCTCGCCCGGTCGAATTCCAGCGACAGACGCGGCTTCCAGGATCCGCCGAAGCTGTAGCCGGCATCGACGTGCAGGAAGCTGGCGGCAACCGATTGGCGCGGCGAGCCGGACGCAAGCGATGCGCTGACGCTGCCGGTCTGGTAAAATGCCTCCACCTCATAGTCGAACCGCCCCGTTTCCGGTTCGCTCATGATGCGTCCGCCAAAGGTATCGAGCGATCGGTCCCGCGTCGGTCGCCCCGGTTCGTCCCGCTCACCCAGGTGGAAATAGCTGAATTCCGCCATGGCCGGGCCGATCGCATCGGCCTTGCCGACGATGCCGCCCCACAGCACCAGATCGAAACCCTCATGATCGAAACGCACCCGCTTGTTGCGGACGCCGTCGGCATCGTCGGGACGACGCTGCTGCGGCAGGGTGTAGATGAAGACCGCCTTGACCCCGCCGGGCGCGGCCAGGTCGGCGCGCAGGCCAGTATAGCCATTGGTGGTATTGCGATAATCGTCGGCGGCGACGAGCCGGCGGGAGCCGAGGTTCAGCGTGAACCGCCCCGCCATCAGGCTGAGCTTGCTGCCCTTGCCCAGCGGCTCCTCTATGTCGCCCGCGACATAGGCCTGGACCAACTCCATCGCGTTGACCTCATTGGTGGAGATCGGCGTGCCGGGGTCAGCGCCATAGGCCCGGCTGTCGAACAGTTCCGCCCCTGCCCTGAACGCGCCGGACCGATATTCGGCCATAAGCTGCGTGCGGATGTTGAACAGGCCGTCATCGCGATCGAACCCTGCGCGCGCCTGGCCTTCTATCTCCTCAAGGCGCAGGCGAACGCTGCCGGTCAAGGCAAGACCGTCATCCTGCGCAAAAGCGTGCGGCGCACCCACTAGGACAGCCGCCGCACATGCAACAGAAAGAGAAGAAGGCCACAACATTGATATTCCTGTTTCTTCGAATCATCTTCATTGATACATATGCATCATGATCATGACTGACGCCACCCCTTGGCTCGCGCTGCTGCACCAACTTCCCGCCAAGCCCCCCTATTTGCGGGTCAAGATTTGGCGCCGCCTGCAATCCATCGGCGCGGTGCCGCTCAAAAATGCAGTCCATGTCCTGCCGCATTCGCAGGAGAGCGCCACCGCCTTCGGCAGCCTGATGGCGGAGATCGTCGACAATGGCGGCGAAGCGACGCTGATCGAGGCCCGCCTGCTCGCGGGGCAGTCCGACGCGGATGTGCGCGCCCTGTTCGATGCAGCCCGGCGCGAGGATTATGAGGAGATCGCCCGCGTCGCCCGACGCCTGCTGGAAACCGGCCCCGCGAGCGGAACGGACATCGCCCGGTTGCAAAAGCGGCTGGAGGATGTCGGCCGGCTCGATTTCTTCGGCGCCCCGGAGCGGAGGCGTGCCGAAGCCGCGCTTGCCGAACTGGACCGGCAGCGCCACCGGCATCCGGACGTCAGCCGCGCCGAATCTGCCGCTCACGCCGAACCGATCGATCTCGCCGACCGGACCTGGGTGACGCGCAGCGGCGTCCATGTCGACCGCATCGCCTGCGCCTGGCTGATCCGCCGCTTCATCGACCCGCAGGCCCGCTTCAAATTCGTCGACAGCCGCCATTATCAGCCGGGCGAAGGGGAATTGCGCTTCGACATGGCCGATGCCGAATTCACCCATGAAGGCGACCGATGCAGTTTCGAGACATTGCTGCTGCGCGCGGACCTTCTTGACGACCCTGCCCTGGTCGCAATCGGCGAGATCATCCATGACCTCGACATCGGCGACCGCAGGTTCGGGCGACCGGAAACTTCGGGTCTGGGCGCCATATTGTCCGGCGTCTGCGCCTCGACCGACGACGACTTACAGCGCATCGCCATGGCGAGCGACGCGCTCAACCAGTTCCATGCCTTTTTCAGCAACAGAAGGACGGATCGATGACCGCAGGCGCATCCTCCACCACCACCACAGCTTCTCTGTCCGACGATCATCACGGCATATCGCTGGGCGAAGCGACGCGTGTGTGGGCGCGGATCGCGGCACTCAGCTTCGGCGGACCGGCGGGACAGATTGCCGTGATGCACCGGCTGCTGGTCGAGGAAAAGCGTTGGATCGGGGAGGAGCGATTCCTCCACGCGCTTAACTATTGCATGCTGCTGCCCGGGCCGGAGGCGCAGCAGCTCGCCGTCTATATCGGCTGGTTGCTGCACAAGACCAAGGGCGGCCTGATCGCGGGCACATTGTTCGTGCTGCCCGGCTTCCTCGCTATTTTGGGCCTCAGCTACATCTATGTGCTGCTGGGCCATGTTCCGGTCATCGAAGGGCTGTTCTTCGGCCTCAAGGCGGCGGTGCTGGCCATCGTGATGCAGGCGGTGGTCCGGGTCGGGTCGCGGGCGTTGAAGAATGCCGCGATGCGCGGGATCGCGGTTGCCGCCTTCGTGGCTATTTTCTTTCTCGGCGCGCCCTTTCCATCGATCGTGCTGGCGGCGGGCCTCATCGGCTTCGTCGGCGGGCGCAGCGGCCTTGCGGCCTTCCAGGGCGGCGGCGGTCACGGCCCGGCGAATGGACAGATCGTGCACGACCGCGACACCGCGCTGGGGGAGCGATTGCCCGATCACGCGCGCCCGGCCCTCGGCTGGTCGCTGCGCATCTCAGCCCTGTTCCTGGCGCTGTGGCTGGGGCCGGTGCTGGCGCTGTTCCTGACGCTGGGGCCGGACAATGTGTTCACCCATATCGCCAGCTTCTTCAGCCAGATGGCGGTCGTCACCTTCGGCGGCGCCTATGCCGTGCTTGCCTATGTCGCGCAGGAGGCGGTCGGCACCTTCGGCTGGCTCCGGCCCGGCGAAATGCTCGACGGCCTGGGCATGGCGGAAACCACGCCGGGGCCGCTGATCATGGTGACGCAGTTCGTGGGATTTCTCGCCGCTTTTCGCGAATCCGGCGCGATGCATCCTCTGCTCGCCGCTACGGTCGGCGCAATCCTGACCACCTGGGTAACCTTTGTCCCCTGCTTCCTCTGGATCTTCGCCGGTGCGCCCTTCGTCGAGCGGCTGCGCGGCAACCCGGCGCTTTCGGCGGCGCTGACGGCGATCACCGCGGCGGTGGTCGGCGTAATCCTGAACCTTGCCATCTGGTTCGCCATCCACACCCTGTTCCGGCAGGTCCAGCGGGTCGGCGGGATCGACCTGCCCGTGCCGTCCAGCGTCGATCTTCCCGCCGTGCTGCTGTCGGCGGGCGCGATGATCGCGGTGTTCCGGTTCAGGATCGGCGTGTTGCCGGTCCTGGGCGCCTGCGCCGCGCTTGGGGCCGCCTATATACTGCTCGTCTGAACCACAGACTCGGGCAGAAAAAGGCCGGTGGAGAAGCTCTCCACCGGCCTTTTCCGATTTTTCCGAGCTTTGGACTTCCCTTGTCGCGGGCGAGCCGCAGGCCCGCCCGCGACGCGGTGTTAGAAGTCCATGCCGCCCATGCCGCCCATGCCGCCGCCGGGCATGCCCATCGGCGCCTTATCGTCGGAGGGCAGTTCGGCGATGGTCGCCTCGGTCGTGATCAGCAGGCCGGCCACCGAAGCGGCGTCCTGCAGCGCGGCGCGGACGACCTTGGTCGGGTCGATCACGCCAGCGGCGACGAGGTTCTCATAGGTGTCGGTCGCGGCGTTGAAGCCCTTCGTCTCGTCATTTTCGCGCAGCAGGTTGCCCGCAACGACGGCGCCGTCGACGCCCGCATTCTGGGCGATCTGGCGCAGCGGCGCTTCGATGGCCTTGCGGATGATGTCGATGCCGCGGGTCTGGTCGTCGTTCGCGCCCTTGAGGTCCTTGAGGGCCTTGGTCGCATAGAGCAGCGCCGTGCCGCCGCCGGGGACGATGCCTTCCTCGACGGCTGCGCGGGTCGCGTGCAGCGCGTCGTCGACGCGGTCCTTGCGCTCCTTGACTTCCACTTCGGTGGCGCCGCCGACCTTGATGACGGCCACGCCGCCAGCCAGCTTCGCCAGACGCTCTTGCAGCTTCTCGCGGTCGTAGTCGGACGTGGTGGTCTCGATCTGGGCACGGATCTGCTCGGTGCGGCCCTTAATCGCTTCGCCGTCGCCGGCGCCATCGACGATGGTGGTGTTGTCCTTGTCGATGGTGACGCGCTTGGCGGTGCCGAGCATGCCGAGGGTGACGTTCTCCAGCTTGATGCCGAGGTCTTCGGAGATGACTTCGCCCTTGGTCAGGACGGCGATGTCCTCCAGCATGGCCTTGCGGCGATCGCCGAAGCCCGGAGCCTTGACCGCAGCGACCTTCAGGCCGCCGCGCAGCTTGTTGACGACCAGGGTCGCCAGCGCTTCGCCTTCGATGTCCTCAGCGATGATGAGGAGCGGACGGCCCGACTGAACTACGGCTTCGAGGATCGGCAGGATCGACTGCAGGTTCGACAGCTTCTTTTCGTGGATCAGGATGTAGGGATCGGCCAGTTCGACCTGCATCTTTTCCGGGTTGGTGATGAAGTAGGGCGACAGATAGCCGCGGTCGAACTGCATGCCTTCCACGACGTCCAGTTCGAAGTCGAGCCCCTTGGCCTCTTCCACGGTGATGACGCCTTCCTTGCCGACCTTTTCCATCGCTTCGGCGATCTTCTGGCCGACTTCGACATCGCCATTGGCCGAGATGATGCCGACCTGAGCGACTTCGTTCGAACCGGCGACCGGCTTGGAACGGCCCTTGATGTCCTCGACAACCTTGGCGACGGCGAGGTCGATGCCGCGCTTCAGGTCCATCGGGTTCATGCCGGCGGCGACCGACTTCATGCCTTCGCGCACGATGGCCTGGGCCAGCACGGTCGCGGTGGTGGTGCCGTCACCGGCGATGTCGTTGGTCTTCGAAGCGACTTCGCGGACCATCTGCGCGCCCATATTCTCGAACTTGTCCTTCAGTTCGATTTCCTTGGCGACGCTGACGCCGTCCTTGGTGATTCGGGGGGCGCCGAAGCTCTTGTCGATGACGACGTTGCGGCCCTTGGGGCCCAGGGTCACCTTGACCGCGTCGGCCAGGATGTCGACGCCGCGCAGGATGCGCTCACGAGCGTCACGCGAAAACTTTACGTCCTTCGCTGCCATGATCTTTACCTCTCTTGAATTGCAAATCTTGCGAAGTTCACACCGTTATGGGGCACGAATTTCCGCCAAAATAGGAAATGATGATCTGGTTCGCAGTTACGCGATGACGCCCAGGATGTCGCTTTCCTTCATGATGAGCAGGTCTTCACCGTCGACCTTGACCTCGGTGCCCGACCATTTGCCGAACAGGATGCGGTCGCCGGCCTTGACATCCAGCGGGGTCACCTTGCCGTCTTCGGCCTTGGAGCCGGTGCCGACGGAGACGATTTCGCCTTCCTGCGGCTTTTCCTTGGCGGTGTCGGGGATGATGATGCCGCCGGCGGTCTTCTCTTCCGCCTCTACGCGGCGAACGAGAACGCGGTCATGCAACGGACGAAATGCCATGTTGAGTGCCTTTCCCTCTTTACGACGTTGAATGGGATGGGGATGGAATCGCGGCGCGACTCCGGCTCCTTCTCCCTGTTGAACTCGCATCTGTTAGCACTCCTCGTCGGGGAGTGCCAGCGCCGTTTCATATGGACGGGAAGGCGGGACGATCAAGAGCCTCCGTGCAAATTTTTTCATGCCCGTCCATCGAGGCGGCGCGAAGAAACATGACGCCGGTCCTATAGGCCTTCCCTGCCGGCGGAGACAGCCGGACAGCGACGAAATGCGTTCCACGTGCAAAAAACGCGACCAATGCAGCCGCTGCCGCCGCGCTGCCTTTTTTTGATCATGCGGGGTTTGCGCCGGACAGGGTCGATCCTTACCTAGCCGGAGCAGCGGGCGTAGCCCGCCCCACCCTCTTCCCGCTTCCCCAAGGAGACGCCCTCATGACCGACACAGCCTATATTCCGCCGCGGGTCTGGACCTGGGACAAGGAAAGCGGGGGCGCCTTCGCCAACATCAACCGGCCGGTCGCCGGGCCGACCCATGACAGGGAATTGCCGGTCGGCAAGCACCCACTCCAGCTCTATTCGCTCGCCACGCCCAATGGGCAGAAGGTGACGATCATGCTGGAGGAACTGCTGGCGGCGGGCAAGGACGCCGAATATGACGCCTGGCTGATCCGCATCAACGAGGGCGACCAGTTCGGCAGCGGCTTCGTGTCGGTCAATCCCAACAGCAAGATTCCGGCGCTGATGGACCATGGCGTCTCGCCGCCCCGGCGGGTGTTCGAATCCGGGTCCATCCTGGTCTATCTGGCCGAGAAATTCGGCGCCTTCCTGCCGACCGACCCGGCCAGGCGGACCGAGACGCTGAACTGGCTGTTCTGGCAGATGGGCAGCGCGCCGCTGCTGGGCGGGGGGTTCGGCCATTTCTACGCCTATGCGCCGGAAAAGTTCGAATATGCGATCAACCGCTATGCGATGGAGGCTAAGCGGCAGTTGGACGTGCTGGACCGGCAACTGGCTGAGCATGAATATGTCGCGGGCGACGAATATACGATCGCGGACATGGCGATCTGGCCCTGGTATGGCGGGGTGGCGCTGGGCCGGGCCTATGACGCGGCGGAATTCCTGGACGTGGGGAGCTATGCCAATGTGCTGCGCTGGGCCGAGCAGATCGACGCCCGGCCCGCGGTGCAGCGCGGGCGGATGGTCAACAAGGCGAACGGACCGCTGGAAGAGCAGCTTCGGGAGCGGCATGACGCCGGGGATTTCGCGACGCGGACGCAGGACAAGCTGGAGGGCGCCGGTTGAGCGGACACAACCCGCCGATGGCATGATCGGGCGCATGATCGGGCGATGGTGAAGTGCCGTTTCGGACGGGAAGGCGGACGGTCAGCTTCCTGAGCGTCTCGCCCTCCTGCGAGGGCAAAAGCGCAAGACGCTCAAAAAAAAAAAACGGCAATGACCCAAACCTGTCCAGCCGTGGAGCCTGCCCCCTCAACCCGCCGGCGGCAGGACGGCCGGCGTGGACGCCGTCTTGCGGCTCTGCTGGTCGACCCAGACCGACCAGAAGCCGGCGACATTCGCCCAATTGCCGGTCGTCACCTGGCCCAGCGCGGCCTTCGCGCCCGCCAGGTCGCCCGACCGCGCCAGCGCCACGCCAAGCCGGGCATTCGCCTTGCCGGCATCGACGCCGCCCTTGCTCAGGGCAAGGCGATATTGCTCCACCGCCTGGGGGAACTGGCCGAGCGAGAAATAGGTGTCGCCCACCGCCATGGCGGCTGACCCGTCCTTCGCCGCCGCCGCCTTCTTCGCCGCGGCGGGCAGGCCCGCTATCTCCTTCGCGGCCTTGGGCGTCGCGCTCTTGAGCAGTTGCGCCGTGGCCGCCTGCGTCGGCGTCAGCTTGCCGGCCGATCGGCCTGCCTCGATGATCGCCTTCGTCTCCGCGCTATAGCCTGTCTTTTCGGCCAGTTGCGCATAGGCCTGATAATCGCGCTCGCTCGCCATGGCGCCATTGGCGGCCTGAAGGCGATAGAGGTCGAGCTGCACCTGCGCGTCCATGCCGGGGGCCGCCAGGTAATTGGCGAGGGCCGACCGCCACTCGCCCGCCGAATCATAACGGGACAGCCGTTCCCGATACAGCGCGCCCAATTCGGTCCAGTCCCCCGCCTGATAGGCCATGGAGATCGCCCGGTCGTACCAGGCCGCCGGGATAGGCTGCCCGGCCTCGCGCTGCCGCGCCAGGGCCTGCTGCACGAAGCCGCGCGCGTCCTTGGGCCGGTTGCGGCGGATGGCGATGTCGGCGCGCAGCATGGTCGCGTCGATCGGATCGTAGCCGAGCGTCCGGGCATAATCGAGCTGCGCCGTCGCATCGTCGTAATTGCCGACGATGTAGGACAGATAGCCCGCAATGTAGCGCAGGCGGGGCATGTCGCCCTTCGGCACGGAAGACGTCTTGAACATGTCGTTCAGCGCCACCCGCTGCGCCTGCCGGTCGACCTTCAGCACGGCAAGCTGGAACCGCAGGCCCGCCGCCACATAGGCCTCGAAATCGCTGACCGGCATCAGGGCCGAAATCTGCGCCTGCGCGGTCGAGACATCGCCGGCCCTGATCGCGGCGTCCGCCGCCTGCGTCGCGGCGCGGAACCCGTCCGACATCTGGATCGCCGGGCCGACGGCCGGCTTCTTCGCGACGGCGGGCGCGGCGACCAGCAGGGCGGCGCCGGCCAGCAGCCCGCAGGTCAGAATCGAATGTCTCGTCATGGCCATGTCAGCCATCCCCCTTGTCGCCCGGCTTCGGCCAGGCCGTCATCATGGTGGAAGATGATGGAGGCGCGCCGCCCGCGCCGGGCGGCGCGCCCCACATCAGGCAAGGATCAGGCCTTGGTCGCCAGATAGGCCAGCCACAGATCGGCGATCTGCTTGCGCGAACCGGCCTGCACCGACTGGAACGCCGCCTTGGCCGACGCATTGTCGCCGCCCAGCGCCTTGGCGATGCCCATGCGGGTGTTGATTTCGTCCGCGTCGACGCCGCCCTTCTGCTTGGCGAGTTCGAACATCGCCGCCGCCTTGGCATAGTCGCCATAGCCCAGATAGGCGTCGGCGGTCGCCGCCGCGATCTTGCCGTTCGCCGCCTTCTTCGCGTCAGCCTCCGCAGTGCCCAGCGAACCCTTGTCGCCCGCGATCTTGGGCACCGCCGTCTGGTACAGGTCGCCGCCCTGGCTGGCGCTCAGCACGCCCTTGCTGCGGCCAGCGTCGATCGCCGACTTCACTTCGCCGTAGATGCCGGTCTTTGACGCCATTTCGGCATATTCCAGATAATCCTGCGCCACGACCAGACCGCCGGAGGTCGCCATGAGGCGCAGCACGTCCAGATTCTCGCGGTTGGAGATATTGGGATTGGCCTGCTGGAACAGGCGGATCAGCGTGCGCAGATTTTCCCCGCTGGGCGCGGCCTGATAGGCCATCTTGGCCCATTCGGTGACTTCGGGCAGCTTCGCCTGCGCGGCGCGGCTGACGCCGATCTGATACCATTGCGCCGGCACCTGGCCCCCGGCCGCCCTGGTGGCGTCCGCCGCGGCCTTGAGCGCGGCGAGACCCTGCTGGTTCAGGCCGCGCTGCGGTTCGACCGAACTGTTGGCGGTGCCGGCCTTGCCGAAATAGGCCTGGGCCAGCGTCACGTTCACCGCGTCGGGCTTGTAACCGGCGGCCGCCGCCGCCTGGGCGCGGGTGATGGCGAGATCGTAATTCTTCGCCTGCAACGCCTGGTCGGCGGCGACGGCGTTGAACTGGCCCGCCTGCTCCGGCGGGGTGAGGCCGCTGTCCAGCATCTGCGTCAGCGCCTCGCTCTGCATCGCGGCATCCTTGCTGGCGATGGAGGCGTTCAGCTTGATCGCGCCGATCTGATATTTGTCGTCGTTCGACTTCGCCTTGCTGTCCGCGTCGGCCAGCGCCGCCTTGGCCGCGGCGAAATCCTGCTTCTCCGCCGCCTGCTGGGCGGCCTGCAACGCCTTGATCACGTCGGGCGAGACGTTCAGCTTCGGGGCGCCGCCCTTCTTCTCGTCCTTCTTGGCCGCGAATGCCGGGGCCGAGACGGCGCCGCCGGCCAGCGCAAGGGTCAGCGCGAGCGCCACGGGGGTAACAAAACGCATGTTCATCTTCTCCTCTGCGCCCGCGGGACAGGCGGCCTTTGTTTGACGCCGATTAGGGGTCGGCGCGTGAATAACGTTTGAACGACCTATATGCACCAGTTGACCGCCTGTCAGCCCCCCGGAAACGATCCGGCGCGTCCGGCACGCATCTCATGCCTTTGCGCGTGCGCGCGCGAGGGGTGACAGATTTGTTTCGCTCCGCTAGTGCATGACGCACAACAAGCACTCACCGAAAAAAGAGAATCGATTTGACCGACGAGACTGCCCTCGCCGACCCTTCGGACATCAGCCCCATCTCCATCGTGGAGGAGATGAAGGCAAGCTATCTCGACTATGCCATGTCGGTCATTGTCGCCCGCGCCCTGCCGGACGTGCGCGACGGGCTGAAGCCGGTCCACCGCCGCATTCTCTTTTCCGCCCATGAATCGGGCTTCACCCACAACAAGCCCTATCGCAAGTCGGCGCGCATCGTCGGCGACGTGATCGGTAAATATCACCCGCATGGCGACAGCGCGATCTACGACGCATTGGCGCGCATGACGCAGGACTGGTCGATGCGCGTGCCGCTGATCGACGGCCAGGGCAATTTCGGTTCCATGGACCCCGATCCGCCAGCGGCGATGCGCTACACCGAGGCGCGCCTTGCCAAGGTGACGAACGCGCTGCTGGACGATCTGGACAAGGACACCGTCGATTTCCAGCCGAACTACGACGCTTCGGAAAGCGAGCCGCAGGTTCTGCCCGCCCGCTTCCCCAACCTGCTGGTCAACGGCGCGGGCGGCATCGCGGTCGGCATGGCGACCAATATCCCGCCGCATAACCTGGGCGAAGTGATCCGCGCCTGCCTCGCTTATATCGACAACACCGGCATCACCATCGACGAGCTGATCCAGATCGTCCCCGGCCCTGATTTTCCGACCGCGCCCTTGATCCTGGGCCAGTCCGGCGCCCGCAGCGCCTATCATACCGGGCGCGGCTCCATCATGATGCGCGCCCGGCATGAGATTGAGGAAGGTCGCGGAGACCGCCGCTCCATCGTCCTCACCGCCATCCCCTACCAGGTCGGCAAGAACGGCCTGGTCGAAAAGATCGCCGAAGCCGCCAAGGACAAGCGGATCGAGGGCATCAGCGACATTCGCGACGAATCGAGCCGCGAGGGCGTGCGCATCGTCATGGACCTGAAGCGCGACGCCACGCCGGAAGTCGTGCTGAACCAGCTATGGCGCAACACGCCCGCCCAGTCGAGCTTCCCGGCCAACATGCTCGCCATTCGCGGGGGCCGCCCGGAACTGCTCAACATCCGCGACATTATCGAAGCGTTCGTCCGCTTCCGCGAAGAGGTCATCACCCGCCGCACCAAATATGAACTCAACAAGGCCCGCGACCGGGCGCATATCTTGCTGGGCCTCGTCATCGCGGTCACCAACCTCGACGAGGTGGTGCGCATCATCCGGGGTTCGGCCAGCCCGGCCGAGGCCCGCGAAACCCTGCTCGCCCGCGACTGGCCGGTGGCGGAGATCGCGCCCTATCTGAAGCTGGTCGAGGCCATAGAGACGGAAGTCGGCGGCGACAGCTACCGCCTGTCCGACACGCAGGTCCGCGCCATCCTGGACCTGCGCCTGCACCGCCTGACCGCGCTCGGCCGGGACGAGATCGGCAACGAGCTGGCGGAACTCGCCGCCGCGATCGCCGAATATCTCGCCATATTGGGCGACCGGGTGAAGCTCTATGCCGTGATGCGCGAGGAGTTCGAGGCGATCGAACGCGACTTCGCCACCCCGCGCCTGTCGGAAATCACCGCCGCCGCCGACGGCATAGACGATGAAGACCTGATCGAGCGGGAGGAGATGGTCGTCACCGTCACCGTGCAGGGCTATATCAAGCGCACCCCGCTGGAGAGCTTCCGCGCCCAGGCTCGCGGCGGCAAGGGCCGTTCGGGCATGACGACCAAGGATGAGGACGCGATCACCGAATTGTTCGTGACCTCCACCCACACGCCGGTCCTCTTCTTCTCGACGGCGGGCAAGGTCTATCGCCTGAAGGTCTGGCGCCTGCCCGAAGGCGGCCCGGCCACGCGCGGCCGGCCGATGGTGAACCTGCTGCCCTTGAGCCCCGGAGAGACGATCCAGACCGTCCTGCCGCTGCCGGAGGACGAGGATAGCTGGAAGGACCTGCACGTCATGTTCGCGACCGCGAACGGCACGGTCCGGCGCAACAGCATGGACGCCTTCGCCAACATCCCGTCGAACGGCAAGATCGCGATGCGCTTCGACGATGAAAGCGACGACCGCCTGATCGGCGTGGCGCTGCTGACCGAAGAGGACGACGTGCTGCTCGCCACCCGCCAGGGCAAGGCGATCCGCTTCCAGGCGACGGACGTGCGCGAATTCCAGAGCCGCACCTCGACCGGCGTGCGCGGCATGACGCTCAAAAAGGACGATGAGGTCATCTCGCTCTCCATCCTTCACCGCTCGGGCGCCAATCAGGAGGAGCGCGACGATTATCTGCGCTTCGCCCCGTGGAAGGCGGAGAAGGAAGGATCGCCGCAGATGAGCGCGGAACGCTTCGTCGAACTGGCCGCGAAGGAACAGTTCATCCTCACCGTCTGCGCCAATGGCTATGGCAAGCTGTCCTCCGCCTATGACTATCGCCGCACCGGGCGCGGCGGGCAGGGCATCACCAATATCGACAATATCGGCCGCAACGGCCCCGTCGTCGCCAGCTTCCCGGCGCGGCATGGCGATCATCTGATGCTGGTCACCGACCAGGCGAAGCTGATCCGCATGGGCCTTGAGTCCCTCCGCGTCATCGGCCGCAGTTCGGCCGGCGTGCGCCTGTTCAACGTGTCCGACGACGAGCATGTCGTCAGCGCGGCGAAGATCGAGGAAAGCGACGAGGAGACGGAGGTGAGCACCCCCGCAGGCCTGGAAGTCAGCCCGGAGGCCAGCCCCGAAGCCGATCCGGACCTGACCGAGGAGTGACCGACCTCTTCGCCTACAAGATCCTGACGAAGGATCAGTATGACCAGTTGAAGGCGGATGGCGCGTTCAAGGGCGCGCCGGTCGATCTGGCCGACGGCTACATCCACATGTCCACCCGCGAACAGGCCGCCGAGACGGCCGCCAGGCATTTTGCGGGGCAGGACCATCTGGTGATGCTGATGGTCGACCTGGCCCCTTTCGGCGACGCGCTGAAATGGGAAGAATCGCGTGGCGGCGCCCTCTTCCCGCACCTCTATGGCGAACTGCCGCTCAGCGCCGTGGCGGGCAAGGTGATCCTGCGCCTGGACGAGCAGGGCAGGCATCTCTTTCCGGCGGGTTTCTGACCCCCTGGGGCAATGCAGGCAGGCTCGCGGAAGCCTGCTCCGCCTCTCGCGCTATTTCCGGTTCACAGCAGCGTCATCCGCTGGCGGGGGCCTGTCCCGGTCCTATCCTGAGATGGCTGGGCGGATCAGATGCTTCGTTTTCATGCCTTGGTGACGTCAGTGCAGGGTGGGGAGCGGACATTTCCCCCTATTCGTCACCCCGGACTTGATCCGGGGTGACGGAAAACTGATGACGGGAGGTGGCCAATCGCCGTCTTTAGGTGCGCCTGCTTCAAGGAAACGCAACGTCGCTCCTCATCCTGCATCTCTAGGCACCGTGGACAAATTCAAGACTTGCCGGACTGAGTGATTTGGGTGGTTAGCTGTCATTCCCCCTCCCGCAAGCGGGAGGGGGTTAGGGGGTGGGCTGGCGCAACATGCGCGTTGTTTTGCAACGGCCAAGTCAGAAGCTCGCTTCGCTCGCGCCCACCCCTAGCCCCTCCCGCTTGCGGGAGGGGAATGTCCTGGATTGGCCATTTCACGACATTTTCGAATTTGTCCACGCTGCCTAGAACCCTCTTTCCCCTGCTCCTTGGCATGTCCGATCCGCCTGCGGCTTCTGCGCACGCCTGCGCTTGTGCTGCGAAATCGATAGAAAAAATGATCGGAATCCCGTCATTCCACTCTCTCCATCCGGACGACGCGCTTGTCGCTCATCCAATAATCATAGCCGCCCCATCTGATCCGCCGGGAAGCCGCCGCCGCCAACTGAATTCCCCAATGCGTCCAGCACACGGCAAAAGGCGCCAGCACATCCCACCAGAGCGAGCGCCGCGCCGCCCGCGCCTGGCCCCGTTCCAGCACGCTCGCGATGATCCGCCGCCGGATCAGCGCCCGTCCCGCGGCCGCCGCATAGCCAACGCCCACGGCGCTCCAGCCACCCCAACCCAGCGCCCAAATCCAGCCCAGCGCCTGCGCGCCCGCCACGGCGCAGGCGATCAGCCACATTCCCGCGCTGTTCGTCAGGACATGCCGATATTGCCGCACGCCGAAACCCAGCGCCCCCCGCCCCTCCAGCGGGCTGGCCACCAGCAGATCGCGCACCGGCCGCAACCGCAGCTTCGCCCGCCATCCGGCAAGCCCGATCGTCATGTCGTCCGACAACCGCCCCGCCAGCGCGGCATCCAGGTCCAGCCGCTCCGCCGTTTCCCGCGTCAGCGCCATGGCCCCGCCCCAGGGCATGGTCGCGCTCGCCGCCCTGGGCAGCGTCGCCAACTGCATTTCGACCGCGCCCACCAGCGTGGCCGCCATGCTGGCTTCCGGCAACAACAGGCGATAGCCGGTCACGATGTCGGCCTTTCCCCGCACCAGCGGAAAGAGCAGCCGTCCCATGAGCCTTGACGGCGGTTCGATGTCCGCGTCGATGAAAATCAGATAACGGTCCCCCTGCCGCAAGGATCGCAGGGCCGCCCGCAGCTTGTGGACCTTCTGCCCCTCATCGCTGGCGATGCCGGCGCGAACGATCTGCACCCAGTCCCCTTCGCGCCCCGCCAGCGCCTCCGCCGCCGCGCATGCGCCCGACGTGGCGATCACCAGCCGGAAAGGGGCGGCCTGCGCCTTCAGCCGGGCGATCAGTTCCGGGCCGCCATCCCAGTCGTCGCGCACCGACAGCAGCACCACGACGCCATCGGGCGCTTCCTCCTGCCGGTCGGCCGGCAGGTGCCGCCAATAGTCGAGCACGCCGATCACGCTCAGCCCCTGCACGATCGCCCAAAGCCCCAAGGCCCAACTCATCGCAAATCCAAGCCCTTTACCGCCCCGACCGCTGCTGTATGACGGCAGGCGCGATGCTCTCCAACCCCTTTCTCTTCACCCTCCTCCGCATTCTTCCCGCGTCCCTCGCCTCCTGGCTGGGCGGATGGCTGTCGGCCAACATCGCCCGCAAGTCGATGAAGCTGCGCGATGAGCGCGCCCGCAGGAACCTTGCCATCCTTCGCCCCGAGCTGGACGATGCGACCCGCGAGGCGATGCTCACCCGCCGCTGGTTCAACCTGGGCCGCACCATGGCCGAACTCACCAATATCGACCGGCTGATCGACGACGATCATGTGACGGTGGAGGATGCGGATGGCTATCGGCGGGTGCTCGACGGCCCCGGTCCGCTGATCGCCCTTTCCGTGCATCTGGGGAATTGGGACCTGCTCGCCGCGCATATCAAGGCGTCGACCGACAGGCCGGGCCTGGGCATCTACGACCCGCCGGAAGACCCCCGGCAGGCGGCCATGCTCAAGCGCGCCCGATCCAGCTATATGGGCGAGGCGATCACCGGGGACGGCGCCGCCCGCGGCGTGCTGAAGCATCTCGCCGGCCGGGACCGCGCCACCCTCTACATCCTGCTGGACGAACGCCGGGACCGGCAGGTCTGGTTTCCCCGCTTCGGCCGCGACCTGCCGCCGTCGGGCAACCTTTCCGTCGCGCTTCGCCTGGCCCGCAAGGTCGGCGCCAGGTTCCTGCCCTTCTACCTGATCCGCAGCGAAGGACCGCATTTCCGCGTTCACTGGCACCCTCCGCTCGACCCCGCCCTGCTTTCCGACGACCGGATCATGGATCAGGTGGACGCCTTCCTCGGCAAGGCCTGCGTGGATCATGCCGACCAGTGGCTTGCGCTGCACGACATGGACCTGGCGGCTCCCGTCGCCGCCGTCGCGGCTGCGCGGGAGGAAGGGCCAGGGGAAGGGATGGCGGGATGAAAGCGGTTCTCACGCCCGGCCGCACCCGCTAAAGCGCCCCCATGCCCCGACTCGCCATCAAGATCTGCGGCCTTTCGACGCCAGAGACCGTGGGCGCCGCCATGCGGGCGGACGCGACGCATCTGGGCTTCGTCCATTTTCCGAAAAGCCCCCGGCATGTCGAAGCGGACCAATTGCGCGCCCTCGCCGCGCCTGTCCCGTCCCATGTCGAACGGGTCGCCGTGCTGGTCGATCCCACGGACGAAATCCTGGCGGGCCTGGCCGCCACCGGCTCCCTCACCGCGCTCCAGCTTCACGGCAGGGAGCCTCCCGAACGCGCGGCGACCATTCGCAGGCGCTTCGGCATTCCCGTCTGGAAGGCCATTTCCGTCAAGACCCGCGCCGACATAGAGGCCGCCCGCGCCTATGCGGGCGCCGCCGACTTCATCCTGTTCGACGCCAGGACGCCCCATGGTTCGGCGCTCCCCGGCGGCATGGGCCTGCGCTTCGACTGGACGCTGCTGCGCGGCGCTGCCCCGTCCCTGCCCTGGGGGCTTTCCGGCGGCCTGGACGTCGACAATGTGGCCGAAGCCGTCCGCATCACAGGCGCGCCGCTGGTCGACATTTCCTCCGGCGTCGAAAGCGCGCCGGGCATCAAGAGTGTGGACAAGATCATGGCCTTCTGCAATGCGGCATCGGCATGTTGACGCAGCGCGCCCCTTTAGAACGCATCGGCCTTCGATGGCGTTGATCACTTGGCCCAAGTGATCCAACCCATGCCCGAAGAGACAGAAGCGATGACCGATAGCATGACCCTGCCCAACAGCCTGCGTTCGCAGCCCGACGCCTCCGGCCATTTCGGCGCCTTTGGCGGCCGTTACGTGGCCGAAACCCTGATGCCGCTCATCCTGGAGCTGGAGAAGGTGTACAAGGAGGCGAAGCAGGACCCCGCCTTCGACGCGGAATTCACCGAATTGCTGCGCAGCTATGTCGGCCGCCCGAACCCGCTTTACCATGCCGCGCGCCTGACCGAGGCGCTGCGCGCCGAAGCGCCGCCCGGCAAGGGCGCGAAAATCTATCTGAAGCGCGAGGAGCTGAACCACACCGGCGCGCACAAGATCAACAATTGCATCGGCCAGGCGCTGCTGGCCCGCCGCATGGGCAAGAAGAAGGTCATCGCCGAAACCGGCGCGGGCCAGCACGGCGTCGCGACCGCGACCGTCGCCGCGCTGTTCGGCATGGAATGCAAGATCTTCATGGGCGCGAAGGACGTGGAGCGGCAGAAGCCCAACGTCTTCCGCATGAAGCTGCTGGGCGCGGAGGTGATCCCGGTCGTTTCGGGATCGCAGACGCTGAAGGACGCGATGAACGATGCGCTGCGCCATTGGGTGTCGAACGTCCACGACACCTTCTACATCATCGGCACGGCGGCCGGGCCGCACCCCTATCCCGAACTGGTGCGCGATTTCCAGTCGATCATCGGCCGGGAGGCGCGCGAGCAGATACTGGAACTGGAAGGCCGCCTGCCCGACATGCTGATCGCGCCGGTCGGCGGCGGCTCCAACGCCATCGGCCTGTTCCACCCCTTCCTGGACGATGCGGAGGTCAAGATGATCGGCGTCGAAGCGGCGGGCGAAGGATTGCAGGGCAAGCATGCCGCCTCCCTCGCGGGCGGCAAGTCCGGCATATTGCACGGCAACCGCACCTACCTGCTCCAGGACGAGGACGGGCAGATCACCGAGGCGCACAGCATCTCGGCCGGCCTCGATTATCCCGGCATCGGGCCTGAACATAGCTGGCTGCATGAAATCGGCCGGGTCGACTATATGCCGATCACCGACGATGAGGCGCTGGCCAGCTTCCAGAAGCTCTCCGCGCTGGAGGGGATCATCCCGGCGCTGGAATCGGCGCACGCCATCGCCAGCGCGGAAAAGGTCGCGCCGACGCTGGACGCCGACCAGATATTGATCGTCAACCTCTCCGGCCGCGGCGACAAGGACATCTTCACCGTGGCGACCGCTTTGGGGGTGGAGATATGAACCGCCACTCCGTTCGCACCAACGCCGCTTCCATTCGCGCAAATCCCTCCTCCGTTCGCCCTGAGCCTGTCGAAGGGCTGTTCTTCTCTTCAAAGAAAGAGCTGGGCTTCGACAAGCTCAGCCCGAACGGGTACTTTTTCAATGACTGACCGTCTCGCCACCCGCTTCGCCGCCTGCAAAAAGGCGGGCCGCGCCGCGCTCGTCACTTTCGTGACCGCAGGCGATCCGACCGTGGACGACACCCCCGCGATCCTCGACGCGCTGGTGGAAGGGGGCGCGGACATCATCGAACTCGGCATGCCCTTCACCGATCCGATGGCCGACGGCCCGGCCATCGAGCTGGCGAACCTGCGCAGCCTTGGCTCCGGCACCAGGACGAAGGATATCTTCGCCCTCGCCGCCGCCTTTCGCGCCAGGCACCCGGAAACCCCGCTGGTCCTAATGGGCTATGCGAACCCGATGCTCGTGCGCGGCTCGGCATGGTTCGCGGAGCAGTGCAAGGCCGCGGGCGTCGACGGCGTCATCTGCGTCGATGTCCCGCCGGAGGAGGATGCCGAGATAGGCCCCGCCCTGCGCGCGGCCGGCGTCCACCTGATCCGCCTGGCGACGCCGACGACCGACGCCGCCAGGCTGCCCGCCGTGCTGAACGGCGCCAGCGGTTTCCTCTACCATGTCGCCGTCGCCGGCATCACCGGCAAGCAACAGGCTGCGCAAGCCGCCGTCGAACAGGCCGTCGCGAAGCTCAAGGCCGCCACCGACCTGCCGATCGCCGTGGGCTTCGGCGTGCGCTCCGCCGAACAGGCGGCCGCGATCGGACGCGTCGCCGACGGCGTGGTGGTGGGTTCCGCCATTGTCGACATCATCGGATCGCATGGCGATGCCGCCGCGCCCTTCGTCAAGGATTTCGTCGCCGCCCTTCGGGGCGCGCTGAACGCCAACAGCCCACATTTCCGGGAGACCGCCGCATGAGCTGGATCAACCGCGTCCGCAACGCGCTGCCCTTCATGGCGAAGAAGGAAACCACCGCCGAAACGCTGTGGCACAAATGCCCCTCCTGCGCCGAGATGATCTTCATCAAGGAATGGGAGGACAATCTTTCCGTCTGCCCGCGCTGCGACCATCATGGCCGCATCGGTCCCGCGGAGCGGTTCGAGCAGATACTCGACGCCGGATTCATCCTGCTGCCGACGCCGCAGGTGCAGGAAGACCCGCTCAAGTTCCGCGACTCCAAACGCTATCCCGACCGCATAAAGGCCGCCCGCGCCGCGACCGGCGACCAGGACGCGCTGATCAACGCGCGCGGCGCCATAGACGACGTGCCGCTGGTCATGGGGGTCCAGAACTTCGCCTATCTGGGCGGTTCCATGGGCATGGGCGTCGGCGCCGCCTTCATCCAGGGCGTCAACGAAGCCATCGCCCGCAAATGCCCCTATGTGATCTTCACCGCAGCGGGCGGCGCGCGCATGCAGGAGGGCATCCTCTCCCTCATGCAGATGCCGCGATCCACCGTGGCCATCCGGAAACTCCACGCGGCAGGCCTGCCCTATATCGTGGTGCTGACCGATCCGACGACCGGCGGCGTCACGGCGAGCTATGCCATGCTGGGCGACATCCAGATCGCGGAACCCAATGCGCTCATCGGCTTCGCGGGCCAGCGCGTCATCGAAAGCACGATCCGCGAAAAGCTGCCCGACGGCTTCCAGCGCGCCGAATATCTGCTGGAGCACGGCATGCTGGACATGGTCGTCCATCGCAGCGACCTGCGCGACACGCTTGCCAGGGTGATCGGCTACCTCGCCCCACGCGCCGCCGCCTGACGCCAACCGGGACCAGAGCCGATGGCCGACCACGCCGTCTCCGACGATCCGGCCGTCCAGGCCCAGCTCGACCGCCTCGCGACGCTGTCGCCGGGCGCCGACATATTGGGCCTGGAACGCATCGTCCGCCTGCTGGACCGCATCGGCAATCCCCACCGCGCCCTGCCGCCCGTCTTCCATGTCGCGGGCACCAACGGCAAGGGTTCGACCTGCGCCTTCCTGCGCGCCGCGCTGGAGGCGGACGGGAAGACGGTGCATGTCTTCACCTCTCCCCATCTGGTCCGCTTCAACGAACGCATCCGCATCAGCGGCAAGCTGATCTCCGACGAGGCGCTGGCCCATTATCTCTCCCGCGTGCTGGACGTGGCGGAAGGGATCGGCGCCAGCTTCTTCGAAGTCACGACCGCCGCCGCCTTCCTCGCCTTTTCCGAACATCCCGCCGACGCCTGCATCGTGGAAGTGGGGCTTGGCGGCCGCCTGGACGCCACCAATGTCATCGAAAGGCCCGTGATCTGCGGCATCGCGCAGCTCGGCCTCGATCATCAGGGCTTCCTTGGCGCCACGATCCGGGAGATCGCGGCGGAAAAGGCCGGCATCGCCAAGCCCGGCGCGCCGCTGGTGACGCAGCGCTATGCCGACGCACTCTTCCCGGTGATGCTGGAGGCGGCCGCCCGCAACCGGACCCACTGGTTCGCCATGGGGGAAAGCTGGGACGCGGCGGCCTATCGGGACCGCCTCCATTATCGCGACGACCAGGGGCGGCTCGACACGCCCTTGCCGCGCCTGCCCGGCGCGCACCAGATCCATAACGCCGCGCTCGCCTTCGCCATGCTGCGGCACCAGAATGTCGTGCCCGTCAGCGAAGCCGCTTTGAAGGCCGCCCCGCTCTGGGCGCATTGGCCCGCCCGCCTGCAAAGGCTGGACCATGGTCCCTTGCTCGCCCGCCTGCCGGAAGGGACCGAGGCATGGCTGGATGGCGGCCACAATGCCGGCGCGGGCGAGGCGATCAGCGCCTTTTTCAGCAGCGAGCGGCTGGAGGAACAGAAGCTCCAACTGATGATCGGCATGCTGTCGAACAAGGATCTGGACGCCTATCTCCACCCTTTTGCGGGGCGGATCGCGCATATCCATGCCCTGCCGGTGCCCGGCCATGACCATCATCCGCCGGAACGATTCGCCGCCATCGCCGATCGCTGGGGCATCGCCTGCACCGCGCATGCGACGCCCGAAGGCGCCCTTGCCGCCATCTCCGCCCAGCCGGGCCATGCGCCGAAGCTGTTGATCTGCGGCTCCCTCTACCTCGCGGGCGAAATTTTGCGGCTGAACGGTCAATATCCCGACTGAATTTACTTGCGATTGACTCGCAATAGCGTATTTTTGCCTTCAACGACAAGGCAGAAGGTAAGAACGCATGGCCAACGGAGAGTCCCCCTCCCTCGATCAGCCCCGTCCGCTTCCCGGCGGCTACGGCAACCGGCTGTTCCTCTATGTGATGCGCCGCATGGCGACGGCCGGGGTCAATGACGCCCATGCCGCCAATGCGATGCTGGGCGCCTTTGGCCGCAGCTATCGCCGGCCGCTGGTGCTGATGCGGGCGATGATGCTGGAAATGGCGCGGACATCCAGCCGCAAGATATTGATCGCGCCCTGCTGCTGTTCCCGCATGACGAGCGACGAGGCGCTGATGATGCAGGCCATCGGCGGCGCGCTGCGCAGCCCGCGTTCGGCCTATGAGGATGTCGCCGCCCTGCTGGGCAACGACCATGCGCTGGGCGCGCTCACCTGCCTGCAGGCGGTCGCCCAGGCGCATTGCGATCTGGGACGTCCCCTCGATCTCTACGCGGCGGGTTAGCGCATCGGTTCAGCCATGCTGCGTAGCCGCCGTGCCCACGCTGGCGTCGATCAGCCCGGCGCGCATCATCAGCCAGAAAAGGACGATGCCCGGCACCGCCAGCGCCGTGGTCAGCAGGTAGAAGTCGACATAGCCGAACCGCTCTATCATCGCGCCCGCCGTCGTCCCGGTCAGGAACCGTCCGACGATGCTCGCCGCCGCCGAAATCAGCGCATATTGCGCGGCGGTGAAGCGCAGGTCGCAGAGCGCGGAGAAATAGGCGACCACCGTCACCCCGCCGATGCCGCTCGCGAAATTCTCGAAACCGATGGCGCCGGCCATGCCCCAATTGCTCTTGCCCAGCGCGGCCAGCAGCGCGAAGCTGAAATTGGACACGCCCATCAGCAGCAGGCTGACCAGCACGGACCGCTTCATCCCCATGCGCGCATAGAGCACGCCGCCGACGAAGATTCCGATCAGATAGGCCCAGAAACCGATCCCGACGTCGTAGATGGCGATCTCGTCATTGGTGTAGCCCATGTCGTCGAACAGCAGGCGGAAGGTGAGGTTGGCCAGCGTGTCGCCGATCTTGTGCAGCAGGATGAACAGCAGCACCAGCCAGGCGCCGCGCCGCCGGAAGAATTCCACCAGCGGCCCGGCGATCGACTGCCACACTTCGCCCATTCCGCGCCGCGCCGTCGGCTCGCGGTGCCGCTCCGGCTCGCCCAGCACCAGCCCGGTCAGCATGGCGGGCAAGGCGAAGACCGCGCAGGCCAGATAGGCCCCATGCCAGCCGATCCGCGCCGCCAGCACCAGCGCCAGCGCGCCCGCCGCGACCGACCCGATCCGCCAGCCATATTGCGACATGCCGGACCCGACGCCCAATTGCTCCGGCTTCAAAGTCTCGATCCGATAGGCGTCGATCACGATGTCGAAGGTGGCGCCCGCGACGCCGACCAGGATCGCGGCATAGGCCGTCTGCAACAGGCCGGTGGCGGGATCGACCAGCGCCAGGTTGGCGACCGCCGCCATCACGAACGATCCCGCGACCAGCAGCCAACTCACCCGCTGCCCCAGCCGGCCGATGACCGGCAGCCGAACGCCGTCGACGACCCAGGCCCACAGCCATTTGAGGTTATAGACCAGGAAGGCGAGAGTGAAGGCCGTCACCGCCTTCTTGTCGATGCCGTCCTGCGCCAGCCGGGTGGTCAGCGTCGCGCCGATCATCGCATAGGGAAAGCCCGACGATATGCCGAGAAAAAAGGCCCCCAGAGGCGCCTTCTGCACATAGGGCTTCACCGCGTCCAGCCAGCCAGCCGAGCCCTTCGCCATGTCGGTCATAAATCGGTGCGCCCCCCGGGGATGATTATCCGGGCCACCATATGGGCAAATGCGGTGGAGGCAAGCCGTCCGCCCATCTTATATCCGGGGGTGGATCAGGCCGCATCCTCGAACAGGTGGAGCCCGTCGGGAAAGCGGGGCAGCGCCTTGCCGCGGAGCAGGGCATCCAGCACGTCGATCGCCGCCAGCAGATCGCGCGGCGCATAGGGCTTGGCCAGGCATCCCAGGGCCATTTCACGCGCATCGACAGGGCAGGCGCCCGTCACGAACAGCACCGCGACGCCCTTGCCCGCCGCGAAGCGCGCAAGGTCGACCCCGCTCTTGTCGCCATGCAGGGTGACGTCCGCGATCACCAGGTCGACGCTCTCCTCCTCGATCACGGTGACGGCATGGGCATATTCGTCGACGGTGGCGGCCACGCGATAGCCCGCCATTTCCAGCACATGCTCATTGTCGAAGGCGACCAGCGGCTCATCCTCGACCACCAGGACGCTGCGTATCGCCTTGCGGCGCTCCCGCGCTTCGGCTTCCCCTTTTACCAGCCCGAAAAACATTTGCCGATCCGCCCCATTTGCGCCATTCAGCCGACCAACGTGCAAGGCCCCGAAGGGGTTTCCCATCGCCCCGGCGCATGGGCGCAAGGACAACACCATTCGTCAATTTCCTGGCCTTCCCGATATGGGAATGCCGCCCCGTTTTGAAAAGGAACTCTTCCGTGGAACCGCCGAAAAAATCTGGGCCGCCGCGTCGGCCGGGCTCCGGCGGTCCCAGGCGTCCGACGGGCGCCAGGGCTGCGCCGGCATCGCGCCCGGCCCGCCCGCCGTTCAGAAAGACCAAGGCCGCCCCGGCGACGCCCGCCAACCCCCATCCCGCCCGCGCCGCCGCCGCAGCCGGCGGCGGGAACGAGCCGCAGCGCATCGCCAAATTGCTCGCCCGCGCCGGCGTCGCATCCCGGCGGGAGGTCGAGCGGATGATCGAGGAGGGGCGGATCACGCTGAACGGCGAAGCGGTGTCGACCCCCGCCACGCTCCTCTCTTCGCTGCACGGCGTCGCGGTCGACGGCAATCCGGTCGCCGCGCCGGCGCCTGCGCGCCTGTTCCTCTTTCACAAGCCGTCGGGTTTCCTGACGACCGAACGCGATCCCCGCGGCCGCCCGACCATCTACGACAAGCTGCCCCCCGACCTGCCCCGCGTCATGCCGATCGGACGGCTGGACATGACGACGGAGGGCCTGCTGCTGCTCACCACCGATGGAGAGTTCAAGCGGCAGATGGAACTGCCCTCCACCGGCGTGCCGCGCACCTATCGCGCCCGCGCCTTCGGCGAGGTGAGCCAGAACCAGCTTGAGGATCTGTTCGACGGGCTGGAGATAGACGGGATACGCTATGGCCGGATAGAGGCCAATCTGGAACGGCGCACCGGCCGCAACCAGTGGATCGAAATGACGCTGACCGAAGGCAAGAATCGCGAGGTCCGCCGGGTGCTGGAACATCTGGGGCTTCAGGTGAACCGGCTGATCCGCACCAGCTATGGCCCGTTCCATCTGGGCGAACTGGCGTCCGGGGCGGTCGAGGAAGTGCGGCAGCACGATCTGGTCGTCTTCCGCAAGGGGCTGAAGGGCGCGAAATGAGGATCATCGCAGGCCAATGGCGCGGCCGTCCGCTGGTTGCGCCCAAGGGCGACGCGACGCGCCCCACGGCGGATCGCACCCGCGAAACGCTCTTTTCCATGTTGCTGAGCCGGATCGGCTCCTTCGAGGGGCTGAGCGTCGGCGATTTCTTCGCGGGGTCGGGCGCGCTTGGCTATGAAGCGCTCTCTCGCGGCGCGGCAAGCTGCGTCTTCGTGGAGCAGGACCGCGCCGCGCTGGATGCGATCCGCGCCAATGGCGACAGGCTAGGCGTCCGCCCCGACATCCGCCAGGGCAGCGTCCTGTCGATCGGCCCGGCGGGCAAGCCGCTGGACCTCATCTTCATGGACCCGCCCTATCAGAGCGGCGCTGGCATGGTGGCGCTGGACAAGCTCAACCGCCTGGGCTGGACTAGCCCCGCGACCTGGATCAGCATGGAAACCGACCGCCGCGAGGATGTGGCCGTAAAGGGCTTCGCGGCAGAGGCGACCCGCGATGTGGGCAAGGCGCGCCTGACATTGCTGCGCGCAGCGGACCAGGCCGGGTAAAGCGCGCTCCGGCATCGGCTGAAAGATAGGGCATGGGCGCGGGCGGGGCTTGGCGACCGTCGTCGCCACCCTGCCCCGCCCCGACGCCGTCAGCGCCGCTTGCGCATGGATTTGGACGCTTCGCCGCGGTTGATGCAGCTATCCTGCACCGTCTTGCTGCATAGCGGATAATCCTTCCGCTCGGTCGGCGGCGGCGTCATATTGCCGCCCACTGTCGCGGGATTGGCGGATGTTCCGACCGGCGCGGACGGATCGCGCGGGACGCCGGCGGGGGCAGGTTGCATCCCCGTGTCCGGGGGCACGGCGCCCGTGGGTTGGCCGGCATTGGGATCGGCGGCGGGCGGCGGCGTGGCCGGCGTCGCCGGACTGGCGGGCGCGGAGCCCGGCTCCGCGGGCGTCGCGGGCATGGCGGGCGTCGCGCCCTGATCGGGCGGCGGCGCAGCGGTTGCGGGGGGCTGCGCCGAAGCGGGCATGTCCTGCGCTACCGCAATGCCGGTGACGCCGGCGCCGAAGGCCAATATGGCCGCGCCTGCCAACAGGATCGATTTCATCGGGATCATCCTTTCCTTGTTCTCGACCCGTTCTGCCGTTCGGGCTGCACAAAGAACCGGATTTGCGACGCCGACGTTCCGGTCATGGCGATGAACCGTTGCCGCCGCGCCGCCAGACGATCCCCCAAACCGCCTGCCTCAATGTTCAGGATAGCGATCGAACTTCGGCAGTTCGTGCGCGCCCGCCATCCAGGACGCGGCCTCCGCGAATTGCACATGGATGGCCGGCGG